>PMBM01000070.1:27581-52085 GCA_003153855.1 Propionibacteriaceae bacterium | reverse complement strand
TGTACGAGATCGCCCGGAACCGCTGACCCGATGTCGGCCCTGCTGTCAGGGATCCTCGAGCTCGTCGTGCTGTCGATCCCCACAGGGATCTACCTGCTGGTTCGTCGGAGACGTACGGATCGTGGCCGTCCCGACATGGGCCTCACCTGGGGTGCGCCCAGCGACTATGCGTGGGCGATCGGGGCCGTCGTCGTGCTCGGTGGTCTCTCCTTCGTCGCCACGAGGTTGATCCCGGCAGACGTGCTCGCGAGCGCCGGAACCACCAACCGGATCACGACTCTGGTGGCCGCGCTGTCCGTCGTCGTACGCGCAGCGGCCGAAGAGGTCCTCTTCCGCGGGTTCCTGCAGGGGGTGCTCGCCGGCCGCTTCGGACGTACGGTCGGCATCTGGGTACAGGCCGTCCTGTTCCTGCTCCCCCATCTCGCGCTGCTCCTCCTGAGCCCGCTCGTCTGGCCGATCCTCCCGGCCCAGTTCCTCACCGGCCTGACGCTCGGCTGGCTCCGGTCGCGCCATGACAGCATCGCACCGACCGTCGCGGTACATGCCGTCGCCAACGTTCTGGCCGGATTCCTGATCTAGGTGTGCACAACCGCCACATTCACTGGATTCCGTCGCGGTCGGCGTGAGCCCGTACGCTCTCGGACGTGACGGAACCTCGCAAGATCATCATCGACACGGACCCGGGCGTCGACGACGCCATGGCGATCTTCTACGCGCTCTCGTCGCCCGAGCTGGATGTGGTGGGGTTGACGACGATCTTCGGGAACGCCACGACGGAGACCACCACGTACAACGCGCTGGCGCTGCTGGAGCTGGCCGGTCGGTCCGACATCCCCGTCGCGCGCGGTGCTGATCGGCCGCTCGTGGCCGCCTACGGTGGCCCGGTCGACTTCGTCCACGGGGCAGATGGGCAGGGCAACGCCGGGATCGCGGCGCCGACGACGAGCGCGGCTTCGGAGAGCGCCGCCGAGTTCATCGTCCGTACGGTCATGGCCTCGCCGGGCGAGATCACCCTCGTACCTGTCGGCCCGCTCACCAACATCGCCCTCGCGATGCGGCTTGAGTCGCGACTCACCGAGAACGTGCACGAGATCGTGCTCATGGGCGGCAACGGGTTCTGCCCCGGCAACGTCAACCCCTCTGCCGAGGCGAACATCTGGCACGATCCCGAGGCGGCGGACATCGTGTTCGGTGCCGCGTGCCCGATCACGATGGCCGGCCTCGACGTGACCCACAAGGTCCAGATGACGAACATCGACCTGGCGAGGATCGCCGCTATGACCAACCCGCGCGCGGCGCACCTCGCCCGGATCCTGCCGTTCTATGTCGCCTTCCATGCCAAGTACGACGCCCTCGACGGCATCTACGTCCACGACTCGACGGCGATCAGCTACCTGCTGGCGCCGGACGCGTTCACCTGGGACGAGTACGCGGTCCGCGTCGACTGCGGTCAGAGCTTCGGGCGCGGCAAGACGATCCCCGGTGAAGGCGTGAACGTCAACGAGGAGGCCTGGGCAGGCCGTACGGCCGTCCGGATCTTGACGGGCGCCGACTCGCGCCGCCTCGTCGAGCTGGAGCTCAGCCGTCTGGCCGAGTGAGTTCCGGCGCGGGTTCAACCGGGTTTGTGGTCGCTTTCAGGGACCTTGCCTGGACGCCAGGAGGTTGACCGGGAGTTGTTGTCGTTATGAGGCCGGATTCCTGGCTCATAACGACAACAAGCCCCGTCGAACGGTCTCGGGTTCCCGCCACCCACCTGATAGCGACCACAACTCCGGTTGAAACAGCGACGCGTCAGGTGGCCGGTCTGGCCAGGACCCTGACCACGACCCCGACGAACCACACGGCGCACGTCGCTGTCCCGACGACCAGCATGACGAAGCCGGCCCACACCGACGCGTGGGTCAGTGCGGCGGCGGCCGCAGCAGCGGTGAACGCAACTCCAAGGACGAGCAGTGGGCGGCGCGCTGGCCGCTCGTGAAGAGGAGCAAGAACGACCGGGAGGGTACGGGCGCGACGCAGCGCAACCACGTACAGCCCGGCCACGACCGCGTACATCGCCCAGACCGTCACCTGCCCCGGCCACACGGGCGGCAGGGACTCACGCCGCATGCCGAACCCCAGCACCACGTAGCCGATCCCGAGCAACCCGGCCAGCCACGCGGCCTGGCGGTTCGACGGTAGGACGGCGCGTAGCGACGGCGGCGGCCTTCCCCGTACGACCCCCTCGCGCAGCAAGAACACCAGCCCGGCCGAGGTCGCCGCCGATCCGAGCGCGATCGGCCAGGATGCACCGATGGCCGAGTACGTCCCGGCGAGAAGCCCTAGCACGACAAGGCCCCAGCGGTTGCCGGCGAGCCACCGCAACGGCCGTGGCAACACAGCGAGGATCTCGGACGATCCCGTCGCGGCGCGCTCGACGAGAGTGAGCGGCAGGATGAACGCGAAGACCGGGTGCCAGAACAGGACAAGGATCGCGGTCTGCGCAAGGTACAGGCCCCCTGCCTGCCAATCCCACTCGGCTTTGGACCAGGTCGGGTCCCAGAGGACCTTGGTGATGTACGCCTCGTACAGCCCGAACAGCACGCCCGGCAAGTACACGACCGGCCAGGTCACGCGCCTAACCCGCATCACGAGCCAGCCACCGAGGAGCGCGTGCAGCCCGTAGAGCGGTACGAGCATGACCCATCCCCACAGGGTGACGAACGGGAAACGGGACGAGGTCGCCGTCACCTCCGCGAGCCAGACGGATGTGCAGGCGAGCAACAGCCAAGTCGGCAGCCGCCGGCGCAGAGCCAGAGCACCGGAAGCGTACGTCGCCGCCGCCGTAGACCCGCTCACGAGCGCGAGCCTATGCGGCTCTGCAACCGCTCAGCGCGGGGTGAGGTGGACCCCGGCGACCATGCACCGGACGGACCCGCCCGCGAGCTCGATGGTCGGGATGTGGAGAGGCAACAGCACCGCAGACCGCTCGATCACGGCGCGCTGCTCGTCGGTCAACGCCGCGGCCGCGCGGGTCGACAGGGCCAGCAGACGCCCGTTCGTACCGGTCAGCTCGATCGCGTTGCCGGCGAACTCGCCCACCTGCTCGAAGGTCAGGTCCAGCACCTGGCGGCCGCTGTCCGACAGCCGCGCGGACACCTCAGCCCGGCGCTCGGCGTCGCTGATCGCGGCCAGGCAGACGAGCGCGTACTCGGTCGCGATCGTCATCAGCACGTTGGTGTGGTAGATCGTGCGGCCCGTCTGGTCCGCGGTCGGGAACACCATCGGCTCGTAGCCGAACGCGGTGCAGAAGCGCTCGAGGATGACGGGATCGGCGCGGTGGGAGCTGGCCACGTACGCGACGCGCTCGAGGTGGTCGAACACCATCGCACCGGTACCTTCGAGGAAGAGGTTGTCGTACTCGAGGCCGGAGTAGTCGATGACCTCCTGGACGCGGTACGTGCTCTTCAGGAGCTCGATCACATCGGCACGGCGCTCGCGGCGACGGCTCGGTGCGTACATCGGGTAGATCGCGATCCGTCCGCCCTGGTGGGTCGAAAACCAGTTGTTGGGGAACACCGAGTCGGGGGTGTCGAGCTGGCCGAAGTCGTCGAAGACGTGGATCCGTACGCCGGTCGCGGACAGCGCCGCCACCATCGCGTCGAACTCCTCACGAGCCGACTGCGCCACGACCTCCGCCGGCGTCGTGCCCGGCGCGGCCTGGAACGCGTTGTCGGCCAGCGTCTCCGGGTTCACCGCGAACCGGTGCGGCCGCACCATCACCGCTGCCGTCGGCGCCTGTACGTTCCGGAAGTTCACGTGTGCTCCTATCCGCGAGGGAGTCTACGGACCGCGAGGGACGTACAGGGGTCACGCATGGCACATCGAGCGCAAGGGTCTGGAAGCCTGCAGAAGCTGTCCGAGAGCACCGATAGGCTGAGCCCGCCACCAACGAGGGAGAAGCCCGTGACCGACGTCAACGCCATTGCCAGCAGCGCGTACCGCCAGATCCTCGAGGTGATCGGTACGGTCGAACCTCGGATCGCCGCGGCGACGAAGCAGGAGCTGACCGACCAGCGAGGTTCGCTGAAGCTCATCGCGAGCGAGAACTACGCGTCGTTGCCCGTGCTGCTGACCATGGGAACGTGGCTGTCGGACAAGTACGCCGAGGGCACNNCAGCCCCACTCCGGCATCGACGCCAACCTCGTCGCATACTGGGCGATCCTCTCCCACCGGATCGAGTCGCCGACGCTCGAACGTCTCGGTGCGAAGACGGTCAACGACCTCGCCGAGGACGACTGGGAGGACCTGCGCCGCGAGTTCAACACCCAGCGCGTCATGGGCATGGCCCTCGACGCCGGCGGCCACCTGACCCACGGCTTCCGCCACAACATCTCCGGCAAGATGTTCCAGCAGCGCTCGTACGGCACCGACCCGACCTCGCAGCTCATCGACTACGACAAGCTCCGTGCCGACGCCAAGGAGTTCAAGCCACTGATCATCGCGGCCGGCTACTCGGCATACCCGCGGCGCGTGAACTTCGCGAAGATGCGCGAGATCGCCGACGAGGTCGGCGCGACGCTGTTCATCGACATGGCCCACTTCGCCGGGCTCGTGGCGGGCAAGGTGTTCACCGGCGAGGAGAACCCCATCCCGTACGGCCACGTCATCGGCTCGACCACCCACAAGTCGCTCCGCGGCCCGCGCGGCGGCTTCGTGCTGGCCACCAAGGAGTACGCCGACTCCGTCGACAAGGGCTGCCCCATGGTGCTCGGCGGCCCGCTCGGCCACGTCATGGCTGCGAAGGCCGTCGCCTTCGCCGAGGCTCGCACGGAGTCCTTCCAGACGTACGCACAGGCGGTGGCCGACAACGCGAAGACCCTGGCCGAGGGCCTGCTCAAGCGTGGCGTGAAGCTCGTCACGGGCGGCACCGACAACCACATCGTGCTGCTGGACGTCAGCGCGTACGGGCTCACCGGCCGCCAGGCCGAGTCCGCACTGCTCGACTCGGGCGTGGTCACGAACCGGAACTCGGTGCCCGCGGACCCCAACGGCGCCTGGTACACGAGCGGCGTCCGCATCGGCACGCCCGCCCTGACCAGCCGCGGGTTCGGCGCCGACGAGTTCACGGCCGTCGCGGACCTCATCGCCGACGTCCTCGAGGCGACGACGCCCGCTCCCACCAGGTCGGGCGCGCCCGGCAAGGCGAAGTACATCCTCGACACGTCCGTGTCCCAGAGCATCCAGTCACGAGCCGACGAGCTGCTCGCCGACCACCCGCTGTACCCGGGCCTCGAGCTGTAACCGCGGGCACCGACAGAACCGCCCCTGCGTCATGGGCGCAGGGGCGGTCGTGCGTGTACGGCTAGGTGGTGATCTTGTCGATGCAGAGGTCGGCTTCCATGGAGACGCTCACGACCGGCTGCGCAGCCGTCCCGATACCGAGCGTGCCAGAGCTCTCCGACGCCACCGTGAACGAAAGGGCTGCGCTCTTGGCGAGCTGCGAGAGCGCCGACTTCTGCGCCGCGGTCAGCGTCTCCTCCTGCGCGTCGGCTGCTCCGGATCCGTCGCCGAACGTNNACGACGAGCGAGGCGTCCATGAGGGCCGGGAACTTCGGGGCGGTGCCGCCGGTGATGTGCGGGCACGCGTACGAGGAGCCCAGCTCCGTCCAGGACACGTCGACGAACGTCTCGCCGGCCGACCACTCGAGTCCGTAGTCCGCGGCAGTGGGTGTTGAGCCGACAGCCGTGAGGAAGGCCTTCCGGCCGACCTCGGTCAGCGTCTGGACGAGGCGGTCCGATGCCACGGTCCAGCACTGGCTGGTCAGGGTGCTGATCTTGCCTGCGGCGACGTCGTCGGCGAACTTCTGCAACGCCGCGACGTTCTTCGACTCGATGCTCAGCACCTTGACCGTGGGCAGCGTCATCACGGCCGAGGCGGCTGTCGTCGAGGCGGCAGCGGCGGACGTCTGGCTGGCGCTGGCGGCCGGGGGTGCACTGGACGCCGCCACCGTCGGGCTCGCCGCCCCACACCCACTCATCGCCCACACAACAACGGTCAGTGCAGCAAGAACTCGTCCCCTCATAGGGAAAACCCTACCCAGAACAATCGCTTTCTCGGGCCGAAACAAAACAATGTCCTGACCAGCCAAAAACAATTGAAGCGACAATCAATGCACATGTCCGAAACCATGCTCCGGGAATGCGCGACCTAGCGGCCGAGGACATTTCCTCCGTTGACTCCGAGAATCTGACCAGTGGTCCAGCCGGCGTTCGGGCTCAGCAGGTACGCGACGGCCTCGGCCACTTCCGACGCCTTTCCGGGCCGCCCCATCGGGATCTGCGCGACCCTGTCGTCGTACACCGCCGGGTCCTTCTTGATCCGGGGCTGCCAGAAGTCGGTCTCCGGNNGCCATCCACCACATCCAGCCATGTACCGCGGCCTTCGCCCCTCCGTACGAGCCCGAGCCGCGGATCCCCGCGATCGACGAGATCGCCACGATCCGGCCCTCCGGACGCGCCAGCTGCCCGAGCAGTGCCTCGGTGACGAGCACCGTCGTCATCGTGTTGCCCTCGAAGTTCGCGCGCCACTCGGAGGCGACCTTGGCCAGTCCCTCTCCCTCGCCGGACCAGTTGCCTCCGGCCGCCAGCACGAGGCCGTCGATCGGGTCACCGTAGAGATCTTGAGCGAGCACCTCCACGGCCGCGGCGTCCGTGAGGTCGCACGGGTGGATCGTCACCTGGGCCGCACCGGCGATCACGAGCCTGGCCGCGGCGTCAGCGAGGACCTCCTTGCGGCGACCCACAAGGTGTAGTCGGGGCGCCTCGACGCACAGGCGCTCGGCGCAGGCATACCCGATGCCCGTACCGCCTCCGGTCACGACGAACCTGCGGCTCATGCGTCCTCCTCGTGTCGACACGAAGGACACTATCGAGACCGCTCCCGTGGCGCGGACCTCAGCGAGCGAAGAGACGCCCCCGGGCTGCGTTGACGAACGCGTCGAGCGAGGCGGGCAGCTGCTGGAGGTGCCAGTCGTCGGGCGCGTGGTACCAGGACAGGTCCGTCGGGTCAGCCACGCCCTCGTCGTCATCGTTCTCCACGAGTACCTGCAGCCAGCGCTCCCAGCCGCCGAGGACGACTGCGTACGGCAGGATCCGCGAGATCGTGTCGTACTCCTTGCCCTTGGGGAGCTGGTCGGTCGGCTTCGTGTCGAGGTCCATCGCGAGGGCCCGCAGCCCGCCGAGGAGCGCGGTGCCGCTGGACGTGCGCGCCGGCATCTCCTGCCCGACGAACAGCAGGCCGAGCGCCGGCGCGAGCAGCGCGAGCCCGAGCAGGCCGAACGTGGTGAACGCCACCAGGAGTAGCAGGACGACGACGGCGACGCCGAGGAAGATCCAGGCGATGCGGGCCCAGAACGCCCGTACCTTGTCAGGCCTCCGCGAGAACCAGCCACGCGCGACGACCTCGTCGTACATGTCGCTCTGCACCGCGGCGACCGCCGGTACGACGCTGGCCGCGAGCTGCGACACCCTCGTCTCGCCGCCGGCCGGCGCGATCGCGTCGAGCAGCCGGGTCTCGAACGGTACGACCTCGTCGCCGCCCGCGCGGCGCGTCAGCATCCAGTCGGTGAACCCGTTCTGCGGCGGGAGCTGCGTGATGAGCAGGTGGCCGCGGACGGAGAGGTCGAGGATCGTCCCGATGATGTCGAGGGGGTCGACATGCTCGTCGGCGATGGTGCCGACGTGACCGGGCCGTACGCCGTCGACCACCTGGAAGTCGGACTCCCCGGCGCCGACCGGTACGAACTGGGCCACGGTCTGGGGCCGCGCCGAGGCTGCATCACGGCCGGCGCGACGGTGAAGCAACCAGATGACGATGGCGCCGATCACGAGAGCCGCGAGCGCCGACAGCAGCTGAGCGAGCCCGGGCGTGAACGCACGGTCGAGCGTCCACATCACCGTCTTGTCCTCGGTGACGGTCACGAGACCACTGTCGAACCGCATGCCGACGGTGACGACCTCACCCTGTCCGCGAGGGCCGTCGCTGAACTGGAGTGCCTTCGTGTCGTGGGTGCCGCCGGAGAACATCCCGCACGTCTCGGTCGCCGTCGGCGGTCCGGACACGCAGGTGTAGTCACGGGCGAGCGCCTGCGAGCCGATGGAGCCGGAGACGGTCACCACCGGTACGGACAGGCCCTGCAGGACCCGCCACGAGAAGTCGACCATGCCGTCGTCGGAGCGCGTGGTGGCGCCGCTCACGGCGTACGAGATCGTCAGCTGCGTCACCGACCCGGTCGGCACGGAGATCACGGTGTAGCCGCCGTCGGTCGTCACGGTGGCGCCGAGGTCCTTCGCGTCGGAGACGGCCTTGATGTCCCTGATCGCGTACGTGTACCGGACGTCGTTCGCCTCGTCGCGGAAGGTCGCGAGCCGCTGGGTCAGGGTTGCAGGTGCGGCACCGTCGAACGTGATCGTCTCCGAGACGGTCAGCGTTCCGTCCGCACGCAGGGACCCGTCAACGACGTACGTGGCGGCCTTCTCGCCGTCCGCGTGCGCCGGAGCGGCGACCAGGGTCAGGACTCCCACCAGGGCTGCTCCCGCGAGCAGCCGTCTGCGCCAAGAACCCATGCTTTTGTCCTCCGACTCTCCGTGCCGCTCCGCGACGGCGCGATCCTATCCTCAGCAGAGTCCGTGTGAAGGTTGCTGTTCTGAACACGATCGAGCAGTTCTCCTCGGGTCGACGCTGTTCCGAGCCGGATCGACGCTGTTTCTGAACCAGATGACAGGGTTCTGAACGAAGTGCCATGAAGATCCGGAGCGATTGGGGCGGTCAGTAGTCTGGTGGCCGTGACCCACCCGCCACAGGGTTCCCCGCCATGGCAGGCCTCTCCGCCTGCCGCGAGCCCGCCACCGTCGCCGGCGCCCGCGTCGGCCACTCCTGCGTGGCCAGGTCGGTCCGTACCGCAGGCACCAGCGGCTGACGCCCTGTCCGCAACCGCGACCCCGCAGTCCGCGCAGGCCTGGCAGCCGCCGCAAACTCCTGCACCCACGCCTGCGCGTGCGGATCCGGGTCCGGCATCCCCGTGGCAGGGCCAGCCTCAGCAGGCCACAGCCCCGAGCCAGGTCCCGCCCGTACAGGCCCCCTCGTTCGTGCAACCCCAGTCCCCGTACGCACAGCAGCAGCCCACGTACCCACGGCAGCCGCCTGCATACCCGCAACAGCCCCAAGCCCCGTACGGGCAGCAGCCCCAAGCCCCGTACGGCCAGCAGCCGGCGTACTACGCCTACGGACCCCAGGCGCCCTCGTACCCGTACCAGCCTCAGTCGCCTACGTACGGGCCGCAGCAACCGCCTGCTTACCCGCAGCAAGCTCCGCAGAACCCGGCCTACTTCCAGCAGGGAGCGGGTTACCCAGGGGCTCACTACGGGCAGCAACCGTCGGCGACCCCTACGTACGGAGCGCCCTACGGACAGCCCAACCGCGCGGTCGGGCTCCCTCCGGCGCCGTCGGCCTGGCAGGCGACGCCCTCGTGGGCGCCACCCCAGTACGGGACCGGCTACCAGGGCAGTCAGCAGCCCCCGGCCGGTCCGTACGGTCAGTACGGTTTCCAGCCCTCCACATACCCCTACCCGCCGCCGGCGCCCCCGAAGAAGCGCTTCGCGGGGAGGGTGCTGCTGGTCCTGCTCTCGATGGCCATCGTCGTCGGGGTGGCGGTCCCGATCGTGAGCGCGATCACGACGTCCGGCTACGCCAACTCCTCGTACGTGCCCCCGGCGCCCAACCCGCAGCCGCCGAGCCTGCCGAAGGTGACGAACGAGGCGACGGCCCATGACACCGTGACGGCCAGCACGCTGTACCTGCAGAGCGTCCCGAACCCGACCAGGTGCACTGTGACCGCGATCGACCTGTCCGCCGCGAGCGAGGCCGAGCTCCAGAGCCACATGAGCGACGTGGTGGCCTGCCTCATGCGGGTCTGGGACGTCACGGTCTCGGCTGCCGGGTTCCAGATGCCGCGGCCCCCGGTGGTCGTCTACTCGGCGGCCATCTCGACCTCGTGCGGGAAGCTCCCGACGCTCAACGCGGCGTACTGCGGGTCTGACCAGAAGATCTACTACGCGACCGACCTGCCGCAGGCCATCCCCATGGAGCTGCGCTCGTCGCGGTTCATCGTCGAGGTGATCGTGGCGCACGAGTTCGGCCACGCGGTCCAGGCCCGTACCGGCATCCTCACCGCTGCCCACAGCCTCGGCGACGCGGCGAGCAGCCAGGCGGAGTCCAACGACTGGTCCCGTCGTACGGAGCTTCAGGCCGACTGCCTCGCCGGACTGTTCATCAGGTCCGTGTCGAAGTCGGCCGGGATCTCCCAGCAGGACCTCGACAACATCGCGGCCCTCATGATCTCTTTCGGCGACGACTCGCTGAGCAAGAACTCCGGTGTCGACGGTGGTCACGGCCTGGGGACGACGCGCAAGTACTGGATGCAGCTGGGCCTCGCATCGACCGCCGTGAACGTGTGCAACACCTTCACCGCCGCGGCCAACGAAGTCCGCTGACACAGTTCGCAACCGAACCCTGTCGAGATGCGACTCTGGCCCGCTACCCTGACCGCGTGACGCAGTCTCCATACGGTTCGTGGCCCGGCCAGCAGGGCCAGTGGCAGGCGCCCGGCTCCGCAAACCGTCCGGCGTGGCAGCAGCCCGCGTCCACCCCCGGATGGCAGCAGCCGAGTCCGTACCAGCAGGCGCCGTCGTGGCAGCCCGCGCCGTCGTACCAGCCCGCGCCCGGCTCGTACCAGCCTCCCGCAGCCCAGCAGTACGCTCCCGGCCCGTCCATGGTCCCGGCACCTCCGACCCAGTTCGGCTACCCGACGGGGTTGCAGCCGCAACGCCGTCGCGGAGGTGGTAGCAAGGTCATCCTGGCGGTCGTCGGCATCGTCGTCCTGCTCGGGATGGGTATCGCCGTGATCAACGCGCTCGCGGGCGGTTCCAACCAGGCGGGTGGCTACGTCAACGAGAGCTACACCCCGCCCGCGCCGGACCTGAACCCGCCGGCGCTGCCGACCGTCACCACGGTCGGCGAGGCGAAGGACACGGTGGCCAACGACGCGATCTACGCGCAGACCGTCCCCGGCCCCACGCTGTGCCAGGTCGCGGCCATCGACCTCACGACCGCGAGCTCGGCGGAGCTCGAGACGTACATGACGAAGCTGGTCGGCTGCCTGATGACGGTATGGAACCAGCCCGTGACACAGGCCGGGTTCCAGCTGCCGCGTCCTCCCGTGCTCATCTACTCGGCGCCGATCACCACCGGCTGCGGCAAGACCGAGACGCAGAACGCTTTCTACTGCGGGGCCGATCAGAAGATCTACTACGCGACCGACCTGCCGTCGATCCTGCCGAGCGACATCCAGAAGTCCCGGTTCGTCGTCGAGACGATCATCGCGCACGAGTTCGGACATGCCATCCAAGCGCGGACCGGCATCCTCATCGCGTTCAACGGGCTGGAGGGGAACGCCACGACCAAGGCCGAGGCGAACGACTGGTCGCGCCGCGGCGAGATGCAGGCCGACTGCCTGTCAGGCCTGTTCATCCGATCCGTGTCCAAGTCGGCCGGGCTCACCCAGCAGGACCTCGCGAACGTCGCAGCGACCATCCGGGCGGTCGGCGACGACACGTTGAGCGGCAAGGCGGACATCGACGGCAACCACGGCCTGGCCGACGACCGGCAGTACTGGATGCAGCTCGGCCTGGCCTCGACCAAGGTCTCCGTGTGCAACACGTTCGTGGCGCCGGCCAGCTCCGTACGGTAGGGGTGTGCCTGCAGCCCCTCTGATCGCCGTCGTCGACAGGCTCCTGAGCCTCGAGGACGTGGGGGGCGTACGGGAGAGGTCGGGGCCGTCGGCGTCCGCTAGACGATCAGTGCGGTCGCGATCGCGGCGACTCCCTCGCCGCGGCCGGTGAAGCCCATGCCGTCGGTGGTTGTGGCGGACAGACTGACCGGAGCGCCGAGCGCGGCGGACAGCACGCCCTCGGCCTCGGACCGGCGTGCCCCGAGGCGGGGCCGGTTGCCGATGACCTGTACGGAGACGTTGCCGATCTCGTAGCCGGCCGCCCGTACGCGTCGTGCGACCTCCGCGAGGAACGTCACACCGGATGCGCCCGCCCATTCGGGCTCGGAGGTGCCGAAGTTCGACCCGAGGTCGCCGAGGCCTGCAGCGGCGAGCAACGCGTCGCACGCCGCATGGGCCGCGACGTCGCCGTCGGAGTGTCCCGCGAGGCCGGCGGGCTCGTCCGCGAAGTACAGCCCGGCGCACCACATGGGGTGGCCCTGCTCGAGCCGGTGAGCGTCCATGCCGACGCCGGTCCTGGGGATCATGCCCGCTCCCTCACGATCGCCTCTGCCACGGCGAGGTCATGTGGCTCGGTGACCTTCAGCGACTCCCGCGAGCCGGGGACCAGTACGACCTCGTACCCGCACGCCTCGCAGACCGCGGCGTCGTCGGTGAAGTCCTTGCCGTTCGCCGCCGCGTGCGCCGTGACCAGTGCCTCACGAGCGAACCCCTGCGGGGTCTGGACGGCGCGCAGGCGGCTCCGGTCGACGACCAGGCTGCCTGACTCGACGACCTGGCGGATGGTGTCGCTGACCCCTACGACGGGGATCACAGCCGCGGCTCCGGTACGTACGGCCTCGACCACGCCGCGTACGACCTCAGCCGGTACGAGCGGCCGTGCAGCGTCGTGGACCAGGACGACCCCACCAGGGGGCAGCGCCGCGATGCCATGGGCCACCGACTCCTGACGTGTGGCACCGCCGACGACCAGGCGCCACGGGATGGAGGCGCCCGAGAGCGCCTCCGTGAACATGTCCTGCAGGCCGTCACCGACGACCACGACGACCTGGGTCACGCCACCTGCGGCCAACGCCTCGACGGACCACCTCACGAGAGCACGGCCGGCGAGGGGTCGCAGCGCCTTGGGCACCTCACCGCCGAGGCGAACGCCGGAGCCGGCCGCCACCACAATGGCGACGACCGGCTCTGATGACGTGTTCTGGCTCACTACGAGGCGAGCACCTCGTCGAGGAGCACCTCTGCCTTCTCGTCGGTGACCTTCTCTGCGAGCGCGAGCTCGGAGACGAGGATCTGACGGGCACGAGCAAGCATCCGCTTCTCGCCGGCGGACAGTCCGCGCTCACGATCGCGACGCCACAGGTCCCGAACGATCTCGGCGACCTTGATGACGTTTCCGGAGCGGAGCTTCTCGGCGTTGGCCTTGAAGCGACGCGACCAGTTGGTCGGCTCCTCTGTATGCGGTGCCCTCAGGACGGAGAAGACAACCTCAAGCCCATCGGCATCGACCACGTCGCGCACGCCCACCAGATCAAGGTTGCAGGCAGGTACGCGTACGATGAGATCGTTCTGGCCGACGATGCGGAGGACCAGGTACAGCTTGTCCTCACCTTTCATCTGGCGGGTTTCAATGTCTTCGATCACTGCCGCCCCATGGTTCGGGTAGACAACGGTTTCGCCGACTGTAAAAGTCATGACAGGTAGACCCCTTCCTGTCACCAAGTTTAGCACGCCCACAAGGGTATTCTCCCTAGCCGCAGCGAGGTTGGGGTCTTGACAGAAAGCCAGCCCATGTGCCTGCGCGGCCCATCCTCGCGCTGACTAGGTGGTTTCTGCGAAGTGCCGAACCTCAGGGTCGGGTCAGGGTGGTCCGTGAGGCCTCCAGGAGAGCCTCAGATTAAGGAACTATCAACCGTACGTCGGCTCGTCCGAGAACAGCGACGAGACGGACTCCCCACTCGTGATGCGCCGGATCGCTTCCGCGAACAGTGGCGCCACGCTGATCACCTCGAGGTTGTTCAGACCGTCGCGCTTCGGCACCGTGTTGGTCGTGACAACCTCGGCCAGGTCCGGCTGGTTGTTCAGCCGCTCGACCGCCTTCCCCGTGAACAGGCCGTGGGTGCAGACCGCCCGGATCTCACCGACGCCGATCTCGCGCAGCCTCTCGATGAGCTCGATGGTCGAGCCTGCGGTGGCGATCTCGTCGTCGAGGACGAGCACGTCCTTGCCGGCGACGTCTCCGACGATGGCGTCGATGACCACGCGGTCGTCGGCGAGCCGGCGCTTCGAGCCCGCCGCCACGCCGACCTTGAGCTCCCTGGAGAAGTGGTTCGCCGCCTTGGCACTGCCGAAGTCGGGCGACACGACGACCGTGTTGGACAGGTCGCGTGTACGGAAGTGGTCGGCGAGCACCTTGGTCGCGTCGAGGTGGTCGACCGGGATGTCGAACATGCCGTGGACCTGCGGTGAGTGCAGGGCCATGGTCACGACCCTGTCGGCGCCGGCGGTCTTGAGCAGCTGCGCGATGAGACGGGCGCCGATCGAGATGCGGGGAGCGTCCTTCTTGTCGGAGCGTGCGTACGCGAAGTGTGGGATCACCGCCGTGATCTGTGCGGCGGACGCGCCACGGGCAGCGTCGATCATCAGCAGCAGCTCGACGAGGTTCTCCTGAACCGGCGGGACGAGCGGTTGGATGATGAAGACCTCGCGCTTGCGGCAGTTGTCGCGCAGCTGGACCTGGAGGCAGTCGTTCGAGAACCGCGTGGTCCGCGACGGCGCGACCTCGGTCCCGAGGATGGAACACACCTCCTCGGCGAACTCACGATGGGCGGAACCCGAGAAGACGGTGATATCACTCACGTGGACGCAGAATAGGGGACGCGGCGGGAGATGTCTGACACGGTCCATCCCGTCGCCTTCGACACTCAGCCGCGCGACCCGTCGTACAGCTCTCGTCGGTCGTGTCCGGTCGCCGCTGCGACAGCCGCTGCGGCGGCGGATCTCTTCTCGCCGTCCGCGACTCGCTGCCGGACCTCGTCGACCGCGTCGGACAGGGGCAGCCGGTCGCTCGCCGGGACGCCGGCGACCACCACGGTGATCTCGCCGAGGACGCCCTCGGCCGCCCATCTGGCCAGCTCGGCGAGGCCGCCCCTGCGCACCTCCTCGTACGTCTTCGTCAGCTCCCTGCACACCGCCGCGGGTCGCTGCTCCCCCAGCACGGAGGCAGCGTCGACGAGCATCTCGGCGAGCCGGTGCGGCGCCTCGAAGAAGACCATCGTGCGCCGTTCGGAGACCAGCTCCGCGAGCGCGGCACGGCGAGGGCCCGCCTTCCGAGGCAGGAACCCCTCGAAGCAGAACCTGTCGGTCGCGAGGCCGGAGACGGCCAGGGCAGTCAGCACGGCGGAAGGACCCGGTACGGCGGTGACCCGGATCCCCGCCTCGATCGACGCCGCGACGAGGCGGTAGCCGGGATCGGACACCGACGGCATGCCGGCATCGGTCACGAGGACCACGGTCAGTCCCTGGCGCAGCAGGTCGACCAGCTCGGGCGTACGTCCGGACTCGTTGCCCTCGAAGTAGGAGACGACCCGTCCCGTGGAGGTCGCGTGCGCCCGGACGAGGAACGCCTGGAACCGTCGCGTGTCCTCGGCTGCGATCACGTCCGCGGTGGCGATCGCTCGCAGCAGCGCAGGGGATGCGTCCTCGACGTCGCCGATCGGCATCCCGGCGAGCACGAGCAGTCCGAGAGTCTCCACGAGCGCCATTGTGGCGCGCAATGCCGGCACGAAAGGCCACACTGGCCTGTATGGCTGATATCAGCGAGAACCGCGTCGCGGTGTACATCGATTTCGACAACATCGTCATCTCCCGCTACGACGAGGTCCACGGGAAGGGCCGCTTCACCCGTGACAGGGTGCGCGAGTACATCCGCGACGGCTCCGAGGAGATCGCCGCTCGCCTCAAGGAGGCGTCGGTCGACCTCGGCGCGATCATCGACTACGCGTCGAGCTTCGGCACGCTCGTGCTGACGAGGGCGTACGCGGACTGGTCCCAGCCCGTGAACGCCGACTA
Organism: Propionibacteriaceae bacterium; assembly: GCA_003153855.1. Classification (GTDB taxonomy): domain Bacteria; phylum Actinomycetota; class Actinomycetes; order Propionibacteriales; family Propionibacteriaceae; genus Fen-668. Next base: position 36,185 of record PMBM01000070.1, on the reverse strand, counting down.
CCGCGGGCAGCTGGTCGGCCGCGCCGTCGACCTCGTACAGCTCTTCCCTGCGGCTGCGTACGGCAAGAACGGCGCAGACATCCGCCTCGCGGTGGACGCGATCGAGGACATGTTCCGGCTGCCGGACCTGACCCACATCGTGATCGTCGCCGGCGACTCCGACTACATCGCGCTCGCGCAGCGCGCCAAACGGCTCGGACGGTACGTGGTGGCGGTCGGTGTTGCGGGGTCGACGAGCAGGTCGCTGGCCGCGGCGTGCGACCGGATGCTCAGCTACGACGCACTGGCGGGGGTCGCTCCGGTCGAGGCGATCGACGATGCGCCCGACGTGACGTCGGAGGCACCGACCAAGCCGGCGACGCGGCGCCGAAGGGCCTCCACGTCTCGTACCGACGCGAAGGCCGCCGCAGAGGTCACCGAGACAGCGGAGGCGGCCGCGGACGTGGCGCCGGTCGTCGAGGAGGCTCCGGCAGCAACCGTGCCTGTCGCGGAGCCGGCGGTGGCCGCGAAGACAGCCCGCGGGAAGGCCGCCAGGCTCACCGACCAGCAGACCCAGGCTCGGGCGGGCGCCGGCCAGCTGCTGCAGCGTGCCCTCCGGCTCGGGCACGACAACGACGAGGAGGCCGAGTGGCTCGACGCGTCCGCGGTGAAGAACCAGCTTCTGCGCATGGACCCGGCGTTCAACGAGAAGGAGCTGGGGTACGCGTCGTTCTCCGACTTCGCCGACTCGTTCAAGTTCGTCGAGGTCGACGCCACGCAGAGGACGCGCCGTCTGCGCCTGCGGCGCCGCTGATGCGGGTGCTCACAGGTGACCGACAGCGGGTCGGACCGGCCGATTCCCTAGGATGGCCCGCGTGACGAGCGTGCCCCCAGAGGCGGTCCCCGAGGCGGACCTCGAGACGGCCCCTGACGTCGATGTCGCTCCGAAGTCGCCGCGCTGGGGTGAGCGCTTCCGCCGACTCGTACCGACCCGTACGGTCGACACCCGCAGCGCCATCGACAGGCTCCGCGACGCTCCGCCGGCTGACGTTCTGCGTTCGTGGCTGCTCACGATCGGTCTGACGGCGCTCGCGTTCGTGGTCCGTTTCGTCGGCTTCTGGTTCCCGAAGGGGATCCTCTTCGACGAGACCTACTACGCGAAGGACGCGTACACGCTGCTCAAGCTGGGGTACGAGGGGTCGTGGCCCGAGAACGCGAACGACCAGATCGCCTCCGGCAACGTGGACGTGTTCACGACGAACGCCTCGTTCATCGTCCACCCGCAGGTCGGCAAGTGGCTGATCGCGTCGGGCGAGTGGCTGTTCGGGATGAACTCGTTCGGCTGGCGCTTCGCGTCTCTCGTGTTCGGGTCACTCATGGTCGCGCTCGTCGTGCGGCTGGCGCGCCGGCTCTCCCGCAGCACGATGATCGGCGCGATCGCCGGGTTCCTGCTCTGCGTCGACGGGCTCGACTTCGTGATGAGTCGTCTGGCGCTCCTCGACATCTTCGAGGCGTTCTTCATCGTGGCCGGGGTGCTGGCCGTCGTCATCGACCGCGACTACTTCCGGCATCGTCTGGCACGAGATCTCGAGACGCGCGGCCTGTCGGACTACGGCGGCGGGAAGGGCCCCTTCGTCTTCCGGCCCTGGCTCATCGCAGCAGGCGTGCTGTTCGGGCTCGCGATGGGCACGAAGTGGAACGCCGTCTTCGTGCTCGCCAGCTTCGGCGTCCTGGCCGTGGTGTGGAGCATCACGGCGCGGCGACTCGCCGGGGCCCGCAGACGCTCGTACGGGGCCCTGCTGCTCGACGGCATTCCGGCGTTCTTCAGCATGGTGGTGCTGAGCTTCATCGTGTACGTGGCGACGTGGTTCAGCTGGCTGCGTACGCAAGGCGGGTACGACCGGCAGTGGGGCGCCCAGCACCCCGACAGCTGGCAGGTCCACCTGCTGGGCAAGCCGTTGGCGTCACTTCTCTACTATCACAAGGAAATCTGGGATTTCCACAATGGTGACTACATCAAGCACTCGACCCATGTGTACGCGGCGCACCCCGGTGGCTGGCTCATCAACGCCCGCCCGATCGGCATCGACGCCGTCAACGGCATCCAGCCCGGTGTGGACGGGTGCCCGGCCAACAGCACGGAGAACTGCCTGCGCGTGATCAGCGCGACCGGTACGCCGACGCTGTGGTGGTTCGCCGCCCTGGCGCTGCTCGTCTCCATCGCGTGGTGGGTGGCCGGGCGCGACTGGCGGTTCGGCGTACCGATCGTCGCGGGGATGTCCACGTATCTCCCGTGGTTCAACTACACCGAGCGCTCGCTGTTCTTCTTCTACGCGATCACGATCATCCCGTTCACCGCGATCTGCCTCGCGATGGTGCTGGGGCTCATCCTCGGTAAAGCCGACGCGGGCCCCCGCCGCCGACAAGGCGCCATCGTCGCAGGCGTCATCCTCGCGATCGTCACCCTCAACTTCGCGTTCATCTACCCGATCATCACCGACGCCCTGCTCACCCAGTCCCAATGGCTTGCCCGCATGTGGTTCAGCTCCTGGATCTAGAGTCCACCAAGGCGAGAGCACTTTTGCGCTCGAGGAGACCACTTTCGCGCTCGCGGAGAGCANNCAACACCTGACCTGTGGATAACCGTCCAAGAATTGTCGTGGCCACGCTTGGCTCGACTCATGCTCATCAACGACGGTCTTCCCTTCCATTCCAGGGACGCCCTGGAACATTTCGCCTCACCGAGGGCTTTCAGAGAGGCCCGACGTACAGGAATCGTGAGGCGCATCGCGTACGCGTTGTCGATCGACGCCCGGGTGCCTGACTCCGTCTCTGTTCGGGCTCAGGCGGCTCGACTCGTCGTGCCAGACCACGCGGTGGCAAGCGATGACTACGCGGCGTTCATACTCGGGGCTGACACACGATCGCCAGGCGGCCGGTGGGAGCAGCGGCCCATGTACCTGGTCCCGCACGCGAGGTACCGATCGAAGGCCGGGTACGCGCTTGTTCGCCAGTCGAAGAACATCCCAGACGACGATGTGATGGAGATCGCCGGGCTGCGGCTAACAACGCCTCTTCGGACCGCCGCCGATCTCCTCCGGCGCAAACATCGACCCCATGCGCTGGCGGCGGCGGACGCCCTGGCATTCGCGAGGATCGTCGAGACGGGCATCCTTTGCGCGTACATCTCAACCCTCCATCACTTGCCTGGACTACCTCAGGCACAGGAGCTGGCCCCGAGGGTGAGCCATCTTGCCGAATCTCCGGGTGAGTCGTGGCAGAGATGTCGAATCCTCGACGCGGGGTTCCCCCGCCCAACGCTGCAGCTGGCCGTCGTCGACTCGTACGGCGTGGAGCGCCGCCTCGACATGGCGTACGAACAGTTCCGAGTGGCTTCGGAGTACGACGGGCGCGAGTTCCACACTGCCCGAACGGATCGCGATTCCGATGAAGCCCGTCGAACTGACCTGGGGACGCGTCTGGGCTGGAGGTTCAGCATCGGAACGTACGAACGGATCTTCGGCACCAGCACGAGCTTCGAGGATGAGCTCGGCAGCTTCCTTCGACAGACGCCGCTCCCCCGTACATGGCACTGAGCTCTCTGTGCGTCCGCACGTACAGATGCTCTCCCAGGGCGCGAAAGAGCTCTCCCCCAACGCGAAAGTGCTCTCCCCCAACGCAGAGATACTCTCCCCCAGCGCAGAAGTGGTCTCGCCGGGGATTACAGGGAGTTGTCACCCCGATTGGGACCTCAAGTGGGGCCTTGATACCCACGAGGCTGGTGGCGACAGGTATGTTGCCCACAACCGTTCGAGGAGGTGCCATGGTCAAGTACTTGCTGCTGCGTGTCGCGAACTACGCGGTGTTGCTGTTCATCGCGGTGTCCCTGGCATGGGTGCTGGCGCAGACGCAGCTGCATCCGAGGCAGCTGTTCCAGCAACACACGCCTCCCCTCTCCACGCAGTCGATCGAGAACATCCTGCGCGCGGCCAACGTGTCGGACCATGTGCCCCTGTGGGACAGGTACACGACGTGGCTTCGCGGCGTCTTTCTGCACTGGGACTGGGGCAACAGCCCGGGCGGCGCCGATGTGGGCGACGAGATCGGCCGGCGCATCTGGGTCTCGTTCCGCCTCGTCACCACCGGCTGGCTGCTCGGTACGTTCATCGGTGTTGCTCTCGGCGCCTGGAGCGCCGTCCGTCAGTACCGGATCTCTGACCGTGTCATCACGGCCCTCATACTGATCCTCGTCGCCACCCCCTCCTACGTCACCGGCGAGGTCTCGAAGATGGTCGCCACGGTCGTCAACAAGCAGGTCGGCTTCCAGATGTTCCTGTTCCTCGGCGAGAAGTCGACGGGCACGCTCCCCAGCTACCCGCTCGCCGACGTCGTCGACCGCGTCCAGCACATGGTGCTGCCCACGCTGGTGCTGACGCTCCTCGGCCTCGCCGGCCTGCAACGGCTCCAGCGCGGGCTCATGCTCGACGCGCTCGGCTCCGACTTCGTCCGTACCGCCCGCGCCAAAGGACTGCGCGAGAACAAGGCGGTGATGAAGCACGCCCTCCGTACAGCCCTCATCCCCACCGGCACCTACTTCGCGTTCCAGGCCGCCACGCTCTTCGTCGGCGCCACCTACACGGAGCGCATCTTCGCGTTCCAGGGCATGGGCATCTACGGCGTCGACACGATCTCGAAGCAGAACGTCAACGGCGTCGTGGCGGTCACGGCGTTCGGCGGTCTGTGCTACCTCGTCGGCGCGATCCTCGCCGACCTCATGGTGGCGTTCCTCGACCCGCGCGTACGGCTGAGCTGAGGGGCGACGATGTCCATCGACTTCCGCACGAATGAAGAGCCCGAGGCCCTGAGCGGCTTCGACACCCCCGTCGTCGCCATCAACAAGCGCCTCACCCGTGGGCAGCTCATCCGTCGGCGTTTCTTCCGCAACCGCGGCGCCGTCGGCGGCCTGATCATCATCGGCGCCCTGGTCGTGCTCGCCCTGTTCGGCCAGTACCTGGTCCCGTGGCAGTTCGACCAGCGCGACGTCGGCCAGTACTACAAGCCGCCGTCGGCCCAGCACCTGTTCGGTACCACCCAGGCCGGCTTCGACGTCCTCTCACGCACGATCCGTGGCCTGGGAAAGTCGCTGATCATCGGCTTCATGGTCGCGATCATCCAGACCACGATGGCCGCGCTCATCGGCTCGTCCGCCGCGTACATCGGTGGCATCTACGAGAAGGCCTGGCTCTGGGTCATCGACCTCATGCTCGTCCTCCCCTCGTTCTTCCTCATCGCGATCGTGTCGCAGGGTGGTCCGCGCGGCAGCTACGCGTGGCTTCTGCTCGTCGTCCTGCTCGCCGCGTTCGGCTGGCAGCTCTCGGCCCGCGTCGTACGGAGCCTGTCGATGTCGGTCAAGGAGCGTGAGTACGTCGCCGCCGCACGCTTCATGGGCCTGTCGACCCCACGACTCCTCGTACGGCACATCATCCCGAACATCGCCTCGATGCTCATCGTCGACGTGTGCCTCGGCGTCGGCTACGCGATCCTCGGCGAGGCCGGTCTGTCCTACTTCGGGTACGGCGTCCAGGCGCCCGACACGTCGCTGGGCACCCTCATCTCGGAGGGGGCGCAGTCGACCACGATCGCCCCGTGGATCTTCCTCGCTCCGGCGAGCATCCTCGTCCTGCTCGTCATGTGCGTGAACGCGCTCGGTGACGGACTGCGCGACGCTCTCGACCCGACCTCGGTCTCGGGAGGCCAGGCATGACCATCGCCGCACCAGCCGCCAGCGCTCGCCAGACCGCGACCGGGGATGTCGTCCTCAGCGTCCGCAACCTCCACGTCACGTTCCCCAGCGAGGCCGGGCTCGTCCGAGCCGTACGCGGCCTCAGCTTCGACCTGCGGGCCGGCGAGACGATGGCGATCGTCGGCGAGTCCGGGTCCGGCAAGTCCGTGACGAGCCTCGCGATCATGGGCCTCCACCCCCGCACCGCCCGGATCGCCGGGTCGATCACGCTCCACGGACGCGAGCTCATCGGGCTCAGCGACGCCGAGATGTCCAAGATCCGCGGGGAGGACCTCGCAATGATCTTCCAGGACCCGCTGAGCGCACTGACACCCGTCTACACGATCGGCGACCAGATCGTCGAGGCGATCCAGACGCACCACGACGTGGGCCGTACGCAGGCGTGGAAGCGTGCTGTCGAGCTCCTGGACCTGGTCGGGATCCCGAACCCCCAGCTGCGCGTGAANNGGCATGCGGCAGCGCGCGATGATCGCTCAGGCGATCGCGAACGACCCCGATGTGATCATCGCCGACGAGCCGACCACGGCGCTCGACGTGACGATCCAGGCGCAGGTGCTCGAGGTGCTGAAGACGGCGCAGCGCGAGACTGGTGCCGCCGTGATCCTCATCACGCACGACCTCGGCGTGGTCGCGGGGATGTCCGACAGGGTCACCGTCATGTACGCGGGGCGGCCCGTCGAGCAGGCCAACGTCGACGACATCTTCTATCACCCGAGGATGCCGTACACGATCGGCCTGCTCGGAGCCGTACCGCGCCTTGATGCGACGAACTCCGAACCTCTCGCCACGCTGCAGGGCAACCCGCCCACGGTCGTGGACCTGCCGCCGGGCTGCCCGTTCGTCCCTCGCTGCCCGCTGGCACACGCTGGCTGCCGAGAGAAGGAACCCGATCTCGCGATCGTCGGCCCGGACCACACCGCGGCCTGCTGGGAGAGCGACAGGATCCGTACGGAGCACCTGACGAGCAAGGACATCTTCCCCGCGCCCGTCCTGGACCTGACGGTGTTCGAGTCGAAGCCGCGTGGTGAGCGCGACACGGTGCTCAGCCTCGTGAACATGAAGAAGCACTACCCGCTCATGAAGGGCGCGGTGCTGCGGCGACGTGTCGGCACCGTCTACGCGGTCGACGGCATCGACCTCGAGCTGCGGCGCGGCGAGACGCTCGGACTGGTCGGCGAGTCGGGCTGCGGCAAGTCGACGACGCTGCTCGAGATCCTCAACCTGCACGCCCCCACGGACGGCAAGATCGTCGTGTTCGGCAAGGACACGTCAACGCTCGGCAGGCACGAGAAGAAGACGATGCGCCGCGACCTGCAGGTCGTGTTCCAGGACCCGATGGCGTCGCTCGACCCCCGGATGCCGATCTTCGACATCATCGCCGAGCCCCTCGGCGTCCATGGCTGGTCGAAGGACAAGATCGAGACCAGGGTGATGGAGCTCCTCCGTACGGTCGGGCTGGAACCGGGCCACGCCAACCGCTACCCGCAGCACTTCTCAGGCGGCCAGCGGCAGCGCATCGGCATCGCCCGCGCGCTCGCGCTCGAGCCTGAGCTGATCGTGTTGGACGAGCCGGTGTCTGCGCTGGACGTCTCGATCCAGGCGGGCGTCATCAACCTGCTCGAGGAGCTCAAGAGACGGCTCACGCTGTCGTACCTGTTCGTCGCGCACGACCTCGCCGTGATCCGTCACATCGCCGACCGCGTCGCCGTCATGTACCTGGGGAAGATCGTCGAGATCGGCACAGTCTCCGAGGTGTACAACCGGCCGAGTCATCCGTACACGCAGGCGTTGCTCTCGGCGATCCCGATCCCCGATCCGCAGACCGAACGGACGAGGACGCGGATCCTCCTGCACGGCGACCTCCCCAGCCCGGCGAACCCGCCCTCCGGCTGCAAGTTCCGCACCCGGTGCCCGATCTTCGAGGGGCTCACGCCCGACCAGCGGACACCCTGTCTGGAAGTCATGCCGTCGCTCGAGTCGGCCCCTGGCGGCGATGTGGTGGGGCTCGCCGACGTGCTCGGCGCGACGGCTTCTGTCCGAGGCGAGGGCGATTCGAGCGTGGACCATGTGGTGGCCTGCTACTACGCCCGGCCGACAAAGGTGCTCTGACAAGGGACTTACCTCTGTGAGGCAACTCACATTGTTAGCAAACGGTGACCGACATGCTTCCACCAGCGTCGCTATGCAGAACTAGGGTTGTTTATACCCAGGAGCACGGCTGTTGCGCCGTGACGACGCACCATTGGAGGAAGAGTGAAGCTCCGCACCCTGTTCGCTGCGCCACTCGCCGCCGCGCTCGCGCTTTCGCTGACCGCATGCGGCGGTCAGTCGGGCTCGACGGGCGCGAGTTCGGCGCCGTCGCTGAACGCGAACGCACAGTCGATCAACGCCAAGTCCCGCGACCAGATCGCCGACGGCGGCGAGCTCAAGCTCGCGATCGGCTCTCTCGCAGACAACTGGAACCCCATGAACGTGGACGGGAACCAGGTCGACTTCAAGAACGTGCTCGCGCCCATGACGCCGGTGTTCTTCGACTTCGCCGCTGACGCCACCGCGACGTTCAACAAGAACTACCTGACGAAGGAGCCGACGGCCACCGTCACGAACGGCAAGCTGGTCGTCGAGTACAACCTCAACCCGAAGGCTGTCTGGAACGACGGCACGAAGATCTCGCTCGCCGACTTCCAGGCCACCGCGAAGGCGTGCAACGGCGAGGACGCGACGTTCAACTGCGCGACGACGGACGGGTACGACCAGATCGACTCCATCACGCAGGGCGCGACGGAGAACGACATCGTCGTCAACTACAAGTCGACCTACCC
>PMBM01000070.1:21406-27569 GCA_003153855.1 Propionibacteriaceae bacterium | reverse complement strand
GTCGCGAACGACAAGTGGTGGGGCGACAAGCCGAAGCTCGACCGCGTGATCTTCCGCGTCGTGCCCGACGAGGCCGTTCCCGCCGCGTACGTGAACAACGAGATCGACTCGTTCGACATCGGCATCAACGCCGACGCACTCGCTCGCGCGACCGCCGTCACCACGGGTGACATCCGCAAGGCGGCCGGCCCGAACTGGCGTCACATCACGCTGAACCAGGGCGCGGGACTGCTGACGGACAAGACGATCCGGCAGGCCGTGCTCATGTCGCTCGACCGGTCCGCGATCGCGGCGTCCGACCTTGCCGGCCTGAACTACGACGCGTCGGTACTGAACAACCATGTCTTCCTCAACAACCAGGCCCAGTACAAGGACCTCGCGAAGGAGACCGGGCTCGGCCTCGACAAGGAGAAGGCCAAGACGATGCTCGACGCCGCCGGCTGGAAGGTCGGCACCGACGGCTTCCGGGTCAAGGACGGCAAGACGCTCGAGATCACGTTCAGCACGATCACCGGCGTCAAGGTCTCCGAGAACGAGGGCCAGGCGTTCCAGTCGCAGCTCAAGGACGCGGGCATCAAGGTCACGATCACGCCCATCGCGTCGAAGGACTTCGGTACGACGCTGTCACAGCGCACGTTCCAGGCGATCGCGTTCACCTGGGTCGGCACGCAGTTCCCGTACCCGGCGCTGAACCAGTTCTTCAACCCCAAGTCCGACTCGGACTACTCCGGCTACAACAACGCCGACGTCAACGCCCTGATCGCCAAGGTCTCCACCGAGATGGACCAGAGCAAGCGCGACGACTACGTGCTGCAGGCCGAGAAGCAGATCTGGACCGACGTCCAGATCATCCCGCTCTACCAGCGTCCCGATCAGTGGGCCGTGAAGAGCACGCTCGCCAACTACGGCGCGTTCGGCCTCGGATCGCCGCACTGGGAGAACATCGGCTTCACGAAGTGACGTTCGTGTCGTCGTAGAACCTGACAAGGGGTCGGTGGGCAACCACCGGCCCCTTCGTCATGTCCGGGTCGCTGGCCCGACCCCGGCGGCTACGAGAACCGCCATGTCCGTTTTCCGCTAGTACGAGCGGGCGCGAGGCGTCAGGATGGTCACGTGACCCTGACTCTCGACGACGACCAGCGCTACCGCGTGGTGGCGAGCCGCGACGCGCGGTTCGACGGTTGGTTCGTCGTGGCCGTACGCACGACCGGCATCTACTGCCGCCCGTCGTGCCCGTCGATCACGCCGAAGCGCGAGAACGTGTCGTTCTACCGCAGCGCTGCCGCGGCGGTGCACGGCGGCTACCGCGCGTGCCGTCGCTGCCGCCCTGACGTGACGCCCGGCTCGCCGGAGTGGGACGTACGGGGGGACATCGTCGGGCGCGCGATGACGCTCATCGCCGACGGGATCGTCGACCGGAGCGGCGTGCCGGGCCTGGCCCAGCGGGTCGGGTTCAGCACGCGGCAGCTGAACCGGATCCTCACGGCGGAGCTGGGCGCCGGGCCGCTGGCGATCGCGCTCGACCAGCGCGTACGCAACGCACGCACGCTCATCGAGACCACGGACCTGGGGTTCAGCGAGATCGCGTACGCGGCCGGCTTCGGCAGCATCCGCCAGTTCAACGACGCGATCCGGGTCGCGTTCGCGCTCACCCCGACCGAGCTGCGTGGCCGTCGCCGCACGCCTGCCGGGACGGGCTGGCTGACCGTGACGTTGCCCGCCCGGGAGCCTTACTCCCACGACCAGGTCATGCGCTACCTCGCGGCCCGCGCGATCACGGGCGTCGAGTCGGTGAGCGAGGACCGGTACGTGCGGACGCTGCGGCTCCCCCACGGCCGAGGCCTCGTCGACATCCGGCCGCTCGACGGCCGTGCGGGCCTCGTCGCGTCGTTGCGGCTCACCGACCTGCGCGACCTCGCGCCGTGCGTCAACCGGGTCAGGAGGCTGTACGACCTGGACGCGGACCCGGTCTCGGTCGCCGCGGCACTGGGCGACGACCCCGTGCTGGGGCCGATGGTCCACGAACGGCCCGGGCTGCGAGTGCCGGGAACAGTGGACCCCTACGAGACGGCCGTACGCGCGATCGTCGGCCAGCAGGTGTCGGTGGCAGCGGCACGTACGGTGGCGGGCCGCCTCGTCGCCGCGGCGGGATCGGTGGTCGAGGGCTTCGAGGGCGTGGACCGGTTGTTCCCGTCACCGGAAGAGGTCCTGCTCGCGCCGGACGAGGCGTTCGGCATGCCGGTCTCCCGGCGGGAGACGCTGCGGCGGCTCAGCGAATCGGTGGTGACCGGCGAGGTGGCCCTGGAGCAGGGCGCCGACCGCGACACGCTGCGCCGGCAGCTGCGGGCTGTACGAGGGATCGGACCCTGGACAGCCGACTACGTGGCCATGCGGTGCGGGGACCCCGACGGCTGGCTGCCGACTGATCTCGTCCTCAAGGGCGCCATGGTGAGGCACGGGCTGGACATGTCCGCCGCCGAGTCCTGGCGGCCCTGGCGGGCGTACGCGATGCACTATCTGTGGACGGAAGGTGTGTGAGATGACCGGCATGTTGCGCGTGATCTACCTGGACTCCCCCGTGGGGTTGCTCCGGGCGACGGCGGACGACGAGGCGCTGCGGACGTTGACGTTCGAGGAGGCGTCGACGCGAGCCGCCGAGGCCGCCCGGACGTACGCGGCAGCGGATGGTGCCGTCGAGGGGTCCAACGAGATCCTCGAGAGGCTGGAGACGCAGCTCGGCGAGTACTTCGCGGGCACGCGACGCGACTTCGACCTGCCCTTGCACCCGTCCGGCACGGAGTTCCAGCTGGCCTCCTGGCAGGTGCTCCGCACGATCCCGTACGGCTCGACGATCTCGTACGGCGAGCAGGCCCGGCGCCTCGGAGACATCAAGAAGTCACGTGCGGTCGGCGCCGCGAACGGCCGCAACCCGATCAGCATCGTCGTTCCGTGTCACCGCGTCGTCGCCGGCACAGGCCACCTCACGGGCTTCGGCGGCGGCATCGAGAACAAGGCCTGGCTGCTCGCCCACGAGCGCGACGTCGCGGGCGCCGAGGAGCCCCTCCCCCTGGGCTGACGTTCGCCGAAGGGCTTGTACTCCTCGGCGAGAGCACCTGTGCGGGCAGGGAGAGCACCNNCTAGAACGTGGCGAGGCGATTCGCGGAGTACGACGCGGCGGCGACGGCGGCGACCAGCGCGGCCACGATCGCGACGACGGCCCACAGACCCCAGTCGGCGAGGAAGGCGATGACCCGTACGCGCTGCCAGACGCCGACAGCGATGAGGCCGACGACCACGATCCCCATCGCGAACGCGGTGACTGTCGTCAGCGAGGCACCGAACGCCCGGTAGACGGTGCCGAACAGCGCGCCGAGGAAGAGGGACAACGCCGACAGGACAAACGTCATCGCGAACGCCTTGAGGTAGTTGCCGTTGCCCATCGCCGTGACGTCGAACGCGTGGGTGTGCACGAACCAGCCGTGGGTCAGTGACTCCAACGCAAGCAGGACGACTGCCGCGACCGCCGTGACGAGCGAGGTGAGGCCGAAGCCCAGCGCCGTACCGACCCAGAAGTTCCGACGCGTGCTTCCGAATGCCAGCGCCATCGCGAAGTTCCGGTTCACGGCCAGAGCGCCCATGGAGACGAGGAACCCGGGAAGCGCAGTGAGCGAGCCCAGGTTGTTGCGGAACCCCTCCTCGACGTCGTGAGGCAGCGGCAGCCCGACGACGATGCCCATCACCAGGGCGATCAACACGCTGACAAGGACCATCGCGGCGAGCGTGATGATGGGCACGCCGACGACGTACGCCTTGTTCGACAGGTACAGGCGCAAGGAGCGCGTGCTGGTGTTCATCGGTTCTCCGTGGTGAGTGCGCTGGTGAGGGTGTGGATGCCGAGGGCTGCGATGAGGTCCTGCAGACTGACCGGCTCGAGCGAGATCCGGTTGGCCGATGCCTTGTCCTCATCGCCGGGCGTGACCTGCCCACGGATCGTGGCAGACAGGATCCGACCGAGGGTGCGCTGGGCGATGACATCGCGGCCTTGGGCGAACGCTCGTACCTCGTCGGCGAGACCTCGAGCGACGTACGCACTGCTTCGGGCGTCGTCGACGTCCGCCTGCAGGACGATCTCGCCCTCATGGAGGACGATGACCTCCTCCATGAGGGCGGCGGCCTCGTCGATGAGGTGGGTCGACATGATGATCGTCCGGGGATGGGCACCGAAGTCGGTCATGAGCTCCTCGTAGAAGATCTCGCGCGCGGTGGGATCGAGCCCGAGGTACGGCTCGTCGAGGAACGTGTACGCGGCGCGGCTCGCCAGGGAGATCACGATCGCGAACGCCGACTTCTGGCCGCGGGAGAGCTTGCGCGCCCTGCGCTCGACCGGGACCTGGAAACGGGCCACGAGCCGCTGGGCGAGGGCNNCAGGACGCCTGCGTTCTCGGCCGGGTTCTCGCCGTCGACCAGGATCGTCCCGCCGGACGGGAAGGTGTGGTTGCAGATCGTCGACATCAGCGTCGTCTTCCCGGCACCGTTCGGGCCGACGAGGCCGTAGATGTGCCCAGCGGGAAGGGTGAGGTCGAGTCCGGAGAGCACGTCGAGGGATCCGTACGACTTGTGGAGCTGCCGGATCTGGATGCCCGAGGTCTCGGTGACTGTGGGGGTCATGAAGGGTCCTTCGTGATGAGGTCGACGACATCGGCCGGGGTGAGCCCGAGCCGCTTCGCCTCGGTGAGCAGTGGAGCGATGTAGTGGGTGTGCAGCTCGGCGCGACGTTCTCGTCGCAACGCCTCCGGCGCGCCCGTGGCGACGAACATGCCGAGACCGCGCTTCTTGTAGACGATCCCAGCGTCGACCAACGTGTTGAGCGCCTTGCCGGCCGTCGCAGGGTTGATGCGGTAGTGGGCGGCCAGCTCCGTGGTCGACGGCACTTGGGACTCCTCCGGATAGAGCCCCGCCAGCACGTCGGCCGCGATCGTGTCGGCCAGCTCGAGGAAGATCGGTCGGTCATTGGCGAATGCCATGCCTACCTCCTTGGTTAGTTAGTCGACTAACTAACCATAGCACCGTGGCGGCGCGACGCAAGACGGGCGTATCTGTGCCTGCCGCTTCGGCAACGCCGACTCCTGGATGCGCCTAGGCTCGCCACTCGTGGAGAAGATCATCCTTGACTGCGACCCTGGACATGACGACGCGATCGCGATCCTGCTGGCGGCCGGCAACCCCGAGATCGACCTGTTGGCGATCACGACGGTCGCGGGCAACCAGACGCTCGAGAAGGTGACGCGCAACGCGATGTCGGTCTGCGCGGCCGGTGGCATCACGGTGCCGATCGCCGCGGGTGCGGCGGGTCCGCTCGTGAGGCCGCAGTACGTGGCGGAGGACATCCATGGCAACTCAGGACTCGACGGACCCGTCCTCCCGCCTGCGACGACGGAGCTCGACCCGCGGCACGCCGTCGACGTCATCATCGACATCCTCATGGCCGAGGAGCCGGGCACCGTCCACCTCGTGCCGACAGGTCCCCTGACGAACATCGCGCTCGCGATCCGCAAGGAGCCGCGGATCGTCGAACGGGTGAAGTCGGTGGTGCTCATGGGCGGCGCGTACACCCGAGGCAACGTCACCTCGGCCGCCGAGTTCAACATCTACGTGGACCCCGAGGCTGCCGAGGCGGTCTTCGCCGCCGACTGGGACGTCACGATGGTCGGGCTCGACCTCACCCACCAGGCCACCGCAACGCCGGACGTCGTCGACCGCATCACCGACGTCGGCGGACCCCTCGCGACGTTCGTCACGGACATGCTGAGCTTCTTCCGGTCGACCTACCTCGAGAGGTTCGGCTTCCCCGACCCGCCTGTACATGACCCGTGCTGCGTCGCGAAGCTCATCGACCCTGCGGTGTTCGCCACACGCGACGCGTTCGTCGCCGTCGAGCTCACGGGACGCTGGACGTCGGGCATGACCTACACGGTCTTCGACCCCGAGCAGTCCGTGCCGGAGGTACGGGAAGCGGCCGCGGCCCGACGCCGTACCCACGTCGCCACCACGCTCGACAAGGACCGCTTCTGGGACCTCATCGTGGACGCGCTGGGGCGACTCACGCAGAAGTAGGTGCGTCCACCCGTCCCAACGGATCCCCGCGGCGCCAGCTCTGGGGGGG
>PMBM01000070.1:0-21377 GCA_003153855.1 Propionibacteriaceae bacterium | reverse complement strand
CAGGCTAGATCAGGCCGCGGCGCGCCAGTACGTTCGGGACGTCCGTCATCGGGTCCATGTCGCGGCCGGCCCAGCGCCGCCACGCGGCGAGGGGGCCCGTCGGTACACGGAGCGGAGCCCAGGGCTGGGGGCCGCCCGAGATGATCGCCTCGGCGAGCTGGAGCCCTGCGGCAGTGGCCGACGTGGTCTCGTACAGCCCGAAGCCCCTCGCGACCCAGGCGCCCCTCAGCAGGGGGATGGCGCCGACGACCGGTACGCGGTCGGCGGTGACCTCGGCGTAGCGGGCGCGCACCTTCGTGACCTGCCGCTTGAGCTGGCTGGTCACCCAGCCGACGAGGTCGGCAGCCGCCGGGCGCTCGCGTACCTCGCTGACCGCCTGGCCGATGACGACGGTGAACCCGCGAGAGCCATAGACGAGGGCTGCGGGCGTGTCGACGAACGTCAGGATCTGGTCGCAGTCGCCCTCCGCTTCGACGATGGGATGTACGACCGTCGCCAGGTCCAGGACGAGCTCCCCCCACGGTGAGACGCCGATGGTGTCGATGACCTCCGCAGCCGTCACGGAGTACTGATGGTCCCCGACCCGGTACGGCACCTCCCACTCGTGACGGCGCAGGAACCTGCCGAGCTCGACGTCGCGCACGATTGTCACGCCCAGACTCGTGGCGATCTCGGTGAGCGCGGTGCGGTGGGTCCAGGAGTCGAGCGTCGACTGGTCCGGAAGGTACAGAGCAGGCCGTACCGTCAGCGGCAACGGCGCGTCGTCGACGATGTCGACCTGCTCGTCCGCGAGGCGAAGCAGGCGCTTCTCCTGGACGAGGTGGAAGGCGAGGTGGCCGTCGACGCACAGCTCGTACGCGTCGTGGTCGCTGATCGTCACGCCGTGCCCGGGAAGTGTGAGGCGCAGCCAGTCGGCGGCGCGGCGGGTCCAGTCGACGTAGGTCGTGACCGCCGCGGCTCCACGATGCAGCTCGATCTCGCGCAGCGTCGAGCCTTGTCCGACCGTGACGAGGCCGAGCCCGAACCGTGTGGAGTGGCTCGTGTCGAGGACGGTCACGGAAGAGCCCGCGCG
Source organism: Propionibacteriaceae bacterium (assembly GCA_003153855.1). GTDB lineage: Bacteria > Actinomycetota > Actinomycetes > Propionibacteriales > Propionibacteriaceae > Fen-668. The sequence goes on along the minus strand of PMBM01000070.1, from coordinate 20,305 downwards.
CGCGATCTCGATCGCTGAGGTGAGGCCCGCGACGGTGGATCCGAGGATCACGACGTCTTTCGCGCCAGCTAGTGAGGACGACTGCCAGGCCATGCATGGATCCTACTGGGACCCACCCTGCCCCCACGTCAGCGAGGGTCCTCGCGGCGCGGCGTACGCGTGGTGCTCCCTAATCCGACCCCCCGCGGTCACCCCCCGTGCGGACCCATAGGATTCCCAGCGGAAGGGAGACGCCGATGGCGCTTTGGACACTGAAAACTGACGTATCAAGCGGCTCGGTCGTTGGGCCGCGCGAACGACTCTCGTGGGGAAAGACGATCGGGCTCGGGGCTCAGCATGTGGTCGCAATGTTCGGCGCGACGTTCGTGTTCCCGCTGCTCATGGGCCTCAACCCGCAGCTCGCGGTGATGATGAGCGGCATCGCGACGCTCGTATTCCTCTTCGCGGTGAACCACCGCGTCCCGAGCTACCTCGGCTCCTCGGCCTCCTTCGTGGGTGTCGCGACCGCCATCTACGGGGCGGGCGGCAAGCCGTCTGACCTCACGGGCGCGATGTTCGTCACCGGACTCACGCTGTTCATGGTCGGCCTCATCATCCACTTCATGGGCACCGGCGTGATCCACAAGCTGCTGCCCCCGGCCGTCACCGGCGCCGTGGTCATGCTCATCGGCTTCAACCTGGCACCTGTCGTCGCCGGCACGTACTGGCCGCAGGACCAATGGGTCGCCCTCATCGTCATGCTCGTCGTCGTCGCCATCAGCGTCGGCTTCAAGGGCTTCATCGGCCGGATCGCGATCTTCCTGTCGCTGATCGTCGGCTACGTGCTGAGCTGGCTGCTCGACGTCGTCACCGGCCAGATCACCTCGTTCTCCGCCGCTGCCGGCAAAGTCACCACTCACTTCCGCGTGGACTGGGCAGGCGTCAACTCCGCAAACTGGTTCGGCCTGCCCCCGGTGTCTGACCTCTCCAGCTGGAAGCTCAACGCGGCCACCAACGTCGTCGGGTTCCACCTCCCGACGTTCAACCTGGCGTTCGTGCTCGTCTCCCTGCCCGTCGTCATCGCGTTGATCGCCGAGAACACCGGCCACGTGAAGGCCGTCGCGGAGATGACCGGCGACAAGCTCGACCCGTACCTCGGCCGCGCGATCGCCGCTGACGGCGCCGGCTCGATGATCGCCACCTTCGTCGGCGCGGGCCCGACCACCACGTACGCCGAGAACATCGGCGTCATGGCGGCCACCAAGGTCTACTCGACCGCGGCCTACTTCGTCGCGGCGCTCGTCGCGATCCTGTTCGGCCTCTCGCCCAAGTTCGGCGCGGTCATCTCCGCGACCCCGGGTGGCGTGCTCGGCGGCATCACGGTCGTGCTCTACGGCATGATCGGCCTCCTGGGCGCGAAGATCTGGAAAGAGAACAACGTCGACTTCGGGAACCCGATCAACCTCGTTCCCCTCGCGGCCGGCATCGTCATCGGCATCGGCAATGTGTCGCTGAAGTTCTCCGACAGCTTCACGCTCTCCGGCATCGCGCTCGGCACGATCGTGGCCGTGGGCCTCTACCACCTGGCCCGCTGGCTCGCTCCCAAGGAGCTGCGCGACGCCTCCGACGGCGCGGCACTCGTGTACGACCCGCCCGGTGCGTACGCGGACGACGACACCGACCTCGACGCAGACAAGGCCGACAAGGCCTGACTCGCAGCATCCGACGGCCCGGCTCGCTTCGGCGGACCGGGCCGTTGCCATGCCCGCGTCAAGAAGGGAGCACAGGACACCCCATCACCCCTCGAGTACAGGTCGGGCTCGGCGACGCCCTGTACGTGTCCACAGGTGTGTGCGGTTGCGGGCCGCCGATCCCACGAGATGCAGGTCGAGCACGCCGGCGGCACCGAGCAGCGCGTGCATGGTGGTCGGGCCGATGCCGGTGAAGCCCTCGGCGTGGAGCATCTCCGCGAGCTTGTCGCCCGCCTCGGACGACGTCGGCACCTCGGCGAGCGTCCTCGGGGTCGGGGTGGTCTCCGGCTGCACCGACCACACCACGGCCGGCAGACCCCCGTCGCGTCGCAGCTCCACCGCCGCACGCGCGTTCGCGATGACAGCCCGGATCTTCCGCTCGTTGCGGAGCAGCCGGACATCGGCCAGGAGGCGGGAGACGTCGTGCTCGTCGTAGGCAGCCACCACGTCGACCTCGAAACCACCGAAGGCGTCCCGCATCGCATCCCGCCGGCGCAGCACCGTGAGCCACGACAGGCCCACGACGAACACCTCCAGCGCCACGAGCTCGAACAGTCCGTGCTCAGCGGTGACGGCCACCCCATACTCGTCCAGGTAGTAGGCCTGGCCCACCGGATCATGCTCGGCCCAGGACGGCATCAGAGCAGGTCCAACTTCAGTAATCGTCGTCATGCCCTGACCATGGGCAGCCAGGCAACGATCCGTCACTTGTCCACAGCACCGAGATCCAGACTCTCGGCCCTGTGGACAAGTCTGCGTCAGCTCGCGCGGCCTCCGGTGATCGGACGGCTCCGCTGGTTCTGGCCCATCGGCCCGTACGGGTACTCCGGTAGATCAGGCGCGGACACGTCGGTGAGGCGAAGGAGATCGTCCTCGTCGAGATGCTTGTCGGCCATCTCCAGAGCCTCGGCGAGCTGCTCGCCCGTACGGTTCCCGAGGATCGGAGCCGTGACGCCCGGCTGGTCAGCGACCCACGCCAGAGCCACCTGCGCCATCGTCAGGCCGGTGCGGCCCGCGACGTCCTTCACGACGTCGATGATCTCCCAGACCTTCGGATCGGCGTTGCGCGCGTCGTAGTTCTCCATGCCGCGCTTCGGGTCCTCGCCGAGCCGCGATGCGCCGATGGGCATCGAGTCCCTCTCGTACTTCCCCGTGAGCCACCCGCCGCCGAGCGGGCTCCAGGGGATGATCCCCAGTCCGTACTCCAGGCAGGCCGGCACGACCTCCAGCTCGATGTAGCGCGTGAGCAGGTTGTACTGCGGCTGCAGCAGCACCGGCGCCACGCGTCCGCTGGACGCAGCGAGCTCGCTGATCGCTGCGATCTGCCAGCCGAGGAAGTTGGACAGGCCGAAGTACGAGATCTTGCCGGCGCTCACCGCGTCATCCATGAACCGCAGCGTCTCCTCGAGCGGAGTCAGCGGGTCGAACGCGTGCACCTGGTACAGGTCGATCCGCTCCACGCCGAGGCGGCGCAGGCTGCCGTCGAGCGCGCTCGTGAGGTGCTTCCGTGACAGGCCGACGCTGTTGGCGTGCTCGCCCATCGGGAACCGTCCCTTGGTGGCCAGGACGATCTCGTCGGCCATGCCTGGCCGCGCCGCGAGCCAGCGTCCGATGATCTCCTCGGACATGCCTGCCTGGTACACGTCCGCGGTGTCGACGAAGTTGCCGCCCGCTTCGACGAACGCATCGAGCTGCGCGTGCGCCCCCGCCTCGTCGGTCTCCTTGCCGAACGTCATCGTGCCCAGGCACAGGCGCGAGACACTCACGCCGGTGCTGCCCATCAACCGGTACTCCATAGGTCCTCCTCGTAGGTCTTCCTCATGCTTACCCCACCACAGCAGGCAAACCCCGGGTTGCAGGCGGTTGCGTCAGCGCCGCCCATCCAGCTCTGCGATCAACCTGCGCGGCGCCGTGATCCGGTACGACGCATCGAGGAGCTCTGCCACCTCCGTCCAGTCCATGTCGAGGCTGAGGTCGAGGCCGAGCCAGCCGAACGGACCGACATACGCGGGCCGGAACACCCTGGAGTCGTTGAGGAGCCCTTCGCGGTCCTCGGCATCTGGGACGAACAGGATCGAATGCTCGTGCCGCACGTACACCCCGTCGACCTTGATGCTGCCCCCGTAGTAGGCGAAAACCTTGACCGTGTAGAACATCGGCCTGCCGTGGCCGAACTTCTCCGCGGCGCCCGGCAAGCCCAGCGCCAGGTCGCGGACGCGCCGGTAGACCGGATCCCCCTGGTCGTACATCTGCGGGTGCGACATGGCGGCAACCTAACCGAAGCCGCCGACACTCATCCAGAGACGGCCCCGAGCTCGTACCGCTGGATCGCGCTCGCCTTGGTGATCAGGGCCACGCGTCGGAACCACGACGGCAGCCCCATCCGCGGATCCGGGTCATCGAAGTACGAGAACGACTCGAGAAGGCTGATGCCGGGGCTCCACGCCTCCAGCTCGTGCGGGTCTCGTACCGCCCAGTGCATCCGCGCCGCGGAGCCTGCGACGAGAAGCTGGAGGTTGTCGGTCCACAGGCCGAACGGCGTGCAGACATCCGTCACGAGCTCTGCCCCCGGGAACCGCCTCTGCAGACCGATGACGGCCTCCTTCACCTGCTCCGGTTCGAGGTACGGCAGCACGGCCTCGGCGACGAACAGGATCGCCGGGCCCTGGGGACGTACGACCTCGTCCATCCAGCCCGGTTCGAGGATCGACGCCGCCAGGTACCGGTCGCGCTCCGACTCCGGCACCAGCTGCCGCCTCAGGGAGATGACATCCGGCAGATCGAGGTCGAACCAGAGGACATGGCCGTTGTCGACCCGCTGGAAGCGGGCATCCAGGCCGGACCCGAGCTGTACCACCGTGGCCGCCGGATGACGCTCCAGGAAGTCCCGGACGAACCTGTCGAACTCCCGCAGCCTCACCACGCACTGCGCCAGGTCGCCGCGCGACAGCCGGATCCGCTTCCAGTCGAAGTCGATCCGAGAGACCATGGCCTCAGCTAGTGGATCCACCACTAACGGGACCGGCTCCTTCTGCTCGAGGGCGCGTGCCCACAAGGGGATCAACAGCGTCTTCGACACTGCGCTGGCCGTCTCCAGCCTCAGCTTCGCCATGGCTCCTCCGACGAGTGGCTGACTCGAGCGTACGACGACGTTCCGGTCCAGGTGCGGCCTTGACGGAACTCAAGGGATGGGCCCAGGAGCGCTCGGAAGTTGGGTGATATTGTCCTGACATTCAACGAGCGAGGAGAGTACATGTCTGCCACTGTGGCCGGGGCGCCCGTCAGCTTCGGCGTCTTCGAACTGACTCCTGACTCCGACGACCTCATCCTCCCCACCGCCGACCAGGTCTGCGCGACGCTGCAGGAGACGGGCTACGCCGGCGTCGACTCCGGACCCATCGGCTTCCTCGGGCGGGGCGCCGAGCTGCGCGAGAGGCTCGCGAGGTACGGGCTCGAGCTGTGCGGCGGTTGGGTCGACCTGCCGTTCTCGGACGATGTCGCGTTCGCAGCGGCGCTCCCGACGCTCGATGCCGCCCTCGACGTGTTCACCACGGTCATCGAGACCTCGCCATCGCGGCTCCCGCTGCCCACTCTCGCCGACTCCGGTGACGCCATACGCAAGGCGAACCCCGGCGGCGGCGCCGGCCACACGCTCGATGCCGACGGCTGGGCGACCCTTGCGAAGAACGTGGCGGCCGCTGCCGTACGCATCCGCGACCGTGGCCTCGAGCCCACGTTCCACCACCACGCGTGCACGTTCGTCGAGACGCCTGAGGAGATCGACCGCTTCCTCGAGGTCACCGACGTGGACCTCACGTTCGACTCCGGACACCTCCTGCTCGGCGGCGGCGACGTCCTCGACGGCTGGCACCGCTGGCGGCACCGGATCAACCACCTGCACCTCAAGGACGTACGGGTCCAGCTCGCTCGGGACATCGTCGCCAGGAAGGGCGGGATGATCGACGTCTGGTCCGGTGGCACCTTCGTACCGTTCGGCGTCGGCGACCTGCCCATGACCACGTTCCTCGACGAGGTGTTCGCGTCCGACTTCGACGGCTGGCTCGTCGTGGAGCAGGACCTGTACCCGAAGCCCGGCATCGACTCCCTGCCCCAGGTCCGCGCCGATCACGCGAGCAACCGCGACGCCCTGCGCGCCTGGGTCTGACGAGGATCAGACGCCGACTCACACCCCGGATCAGTCAGACCCGAGTTGNNCTGACCCCGCTCATAACCTGCGCACACCGGGTCTTCGAGGCGAAGACCCCGAGTGCTCCCACGAGGCCGCCAGCGACGCGGCGCCGAGCCGCCGAACACCGCGGACATCGGAATGCGGTCGAGGGCCTCGTCGACCTCGGTCACCTCGTCGGCGGTGAGCAGGGCGTCAGACGCACCCAGGTTCTCCCGGAGCCGGTCGACGTTCCGGGTCCCCGGGATCGGGACGATCCAGGGCTCCTTGCAGAGCATCCAGGCCAGCGCCACCTGGCCCGGAGTCGCGCTGCTGCCTGTACCACCGTGCGGACTCGCAGCGCTCAGTCGCCGACGGTGTCCTTGGCGCGCTGGACGATCAGGGGGTCGGGCTCGGCGACGACGGAGTGGTCCTTGCCCTCGTAGGAGTACTGGCTGAGGTAGTACCGCATCGCATTCAGGCGCGCGCGCTTCTTGTCGTTGCTGCGCACGGTGATCCACGGGGCATGGTCCGTGTCGGTCCCGGCGAGCATGGCCTCCTTGGCGGCCGTGTAGTCGTCCCAGCGTCCGAGCGACTCGAGATCGATCGGCGACAGCTTCCAGCGACGCACAGGGTCGATCTGACGGATGGCGAACCTGGTCCGCTGCTCGCGCTTCGTGACCGAGAACCAGAACTTGGTCAGATGTGTCCCCGCGTCGACGATAAGGCGCTCGAACTCCGGTGTCTGCTTCATGAAGATGTCGTACTGCTCCTGCGTGCAGAACCCCATGACCCGCTCGACACCGGCCCGGTTGTACCAGGAGCGGTCGAACATGACGATCTCCCCGTAGGTCGGGAAGTGCTCGACGTAGCGCTGGAAGTACCACTGGCCCAGCTCACGCGTCGTGGGCTGCGTGAGAGCGACGACGCGGGACGCGCGGGGGTTCAGGTGCTCGCCGAACCGCTTGATCGTGCCGCCCTTGCCCGCCGCGTCGCGACCCTCGAAGACGATGATGTGTCGGACGTCGTGGTCCTGGCCCCAGTACTGGAGCTTGAGCAGCTCGATCTGCAGCAGGTACTTCTCCGCCTCGTAGTCGTCGCGGTTCATCAGCTCGTCGTACGGGTAGTCCTCGCGCCAGGTCTCGACCGCCCGGCCGCCCGGGTCGATGAGCTGGGGGTCCGGACTCTTCCCGCCGTCGACGGTGTAGCCCTTGGCGATGAGGCGGTCGATGAACTCCCGCAGGTTGTCAGTGGCTTCGGGCTGTATGTCCTCGAAATCCGTGGGACCGTCCACGCCCATGCATCTCCTCGCAAGCCACGATGGCCACCACAGCCACCATAGCCACCCGGGTCAGTTCGAGAGGATCTGGTCGACGACCACCGGCGCCTGCTCCGTGATCGTGACGAGATGGTTCTGCTGACTGGCGAGCAGCCGAGCGCGTACGGCACCGTGGCGGAGCATGACCCGACGGCCTGCTCCCCGGAGATGGAACCGCTGTCCCGGCACGACGATGGCCGACAGCGAGCGCCCGTCGGGGTCCACGACCTCGGCCCCGAGGACCTCCACCGCGTGGGCACCGGCCACGAAGTACCGCCTTCCGAGGGGACCCGAGAACTCACGCCGCCCGTGTCCCGGAACGCCTGCTCTCCCGAGCAGGTAGTCGTACAGGTGGCTCACGGCGAGGAGGTTCACATGACGGGCGTCGAGCGTACGGCCGGTCGTGACCCGCCAGACAGCCGCCTGCGTACCGGCGATGGCGTCGGCAATGGTCAGCTCGTCCGCCGCAACCAGGTAGCCCCCGCGCCGCAGCCGGCGACGCAGCTCTTCCAGGCTCACCCGTCCGAACCCCTGCGCGAGCACCTGCGTGATCGCCCACTCGTCGCCGAGCCGGTCCGAGTCGAGCCAGGAGACCTCGCGGTGCGTGACGTCGGTCGCGCCGGGCAGTACGGCGTACGCCGCGAGCTGTTCGTCGAGACGTACGAGCTCGGTGTCGGCGTGCGTACCGTCGGACCAGCGGATGGGGCTGCCCGTGGCCACCGAGCGACGCGTCACCGCGCCGGTCCAGTAGGGGCCGCTCGGCACCGGGGCACCCGGCAGCACGGTCGCGGCGATGTCAGGTGCGTAGTGGTCGTACGAACGAAGGGCAGTGGTCATGAGTCGGGTTCCTTGGGATGTGCGCGAACGCGCGGGTGGATGGGTCGGTCAGGCGACGCGACAACATCCACAGACCGCGGCGGCAGCAGCCGTCAGTACGCGGTCAGGACTCATGGGGAAACCCTAAGCGATCACCCTCCCACCTGCGAAACCCCCGTCTCGCATCTCGGGCGCGCTCCGCCCTCTTCGCCATCGGCAGCGACGGCGACGGCTGCCACGAGTCGCCTGGGATAGCATGACGGCATTTGCAGCGAGAGGGAGAGCGACGTTGACCGGGGCCATCCATGGGTCAAGGGTGTTGGTCACAGGTGGCGCCGGATTCCTTGGTTCCCACTTGTGCGAGCGGCTGCTCGCGGACGGGCATGAGGTGCTCGCCGTCGACAACTTCTATACGGGAAGCCGTGACAATGTCACGCACCTGATGGAGAACCCGCGTTTCTCCGTCCTGGAGCACGATGTCACGAAGCCCCTCGGCCTCGACGTCGAGGTCGACCAGATCTTCAACCTCGCATGCCCCGCGTCGCCGCCGCACTACCAGCGCGACCCGATCAAGACGACGCTCACATCGGTCCTCGGGGTGTACAACATGCTCGAGCTCGCTCGCAGGACCGGGGCGAAGATCCTGCAGGCGTCGACGTCGGAGGTGTACGGCGACCCGTCGATGCATCCGCAGCCGGAGTCCTACTGGGGCAACGTCAACCCCATCGGCATCCGTTCCTGCTACGACGAGGGCAAACGCGTCGCCGAGACTCTCCTCTTCGACTTCCACCGTCAGTACGGGATCCGGATCAAGGTCGTACGCATCTTCAACACGTACGGGCCTCGTATGGACCCCGAGGACGGCCGCGTCGTCTCCAACTTCATCGTCCAGGCGCTCCGCGGCCAGGACCTCACCATCTACGGCGACGGTACGCAGACGCGCAGCTTCTGCTTCGTCGACGACCTCGTCGAGGGGTTCGTACGGTTCATGGCGACCTCTGATGACGTCACCGGCCCGATCAACCTGGGGAACACCGGCGAGTTCACCGTCGCGGAGCTGGCCGAGAAGGTCATCGCCAAGGTGGGCGGCCCTTCGCGGATCGTCTATCGCGACCTTCCGTCGGATGATCCGAAGGTACGCAAGCCCGACATCACCAAAGCCCGCGCAGTGCTGGGCTGGGAGGCGAAGGTCGCCCTCGACGAAGGTCTCGACAAGACCATCGCCTATTTCGCGAAAGTGGTCACCCCATGAGCTTCACCGAGCATTCGACAGTGATCGTGACGCCGGTCTTCGAGGACGTCGAGGCCTCCGGCCGCCTGTTCAAGGAGCTCGAGAGCGTGTTCGGCCGTGACGTGTTCGTCGTCGCGGTCGACGACGGCTCCGTCAAGCAGCCGGTGACGCCGGACGCGATCACGGATGCGGGGCTGGAGGGCACCGTGCTGCGTCTGCGCCGCAACGTGGGCCACCAGCGCGCCATCGCGATCGGCCTGGCGTGGACGGCGGACAAGCTCGCCGACAACCAGCGTGTGGTGGTGATGGACTCCGACGGCGAGGACCTGCCTCAGACGATCCCGGCGCTCCTCGACGCGCTGTCGCCCGGTGACATCGACGTGGTCGTCGCCCAGCGCAAGAGCCGCGTGGAGACGATCTGGTTCAAGACGTTCTACGTCTTCTACAAGGCTCAGTTCGAGTTCCTCACGGGCCGCAAGATCAGCTTCGGCAACTTCATGGCCCTGACCCCCGGTGCTGTACGTCGCCTGGTCAGCATGCAGGAGACGAACGTCCACGTAGCGGCCGCCGTCCTCGCCTCGAAGCTTCGGACCAAGCTGCTCCCGCTCGACCGGGGTCCGCGCTATGCGGGTCAGTCCAAGATGAACTTCGTGGGCCTGGCCCTCCATGGCTTCCGCGCCCTGATGGTGTTCGCCGAGGACGTCCTGGTCCGGGTCGGCATCCTGTGCATGGTCATCGCCGGCCTCTCCGTGCTGGGCGCGATCGTCGCGGTCATCCTGAAGATCTTCGACAACTCCTCACCTGGCTGGTTCTCGATCGCGTCGGGCATCCTGTTCGTCCTGTTCCTCCAGACGGGCACGCTGACGTTGATGACGCTCATGCTCACCGGTGTCGTCCGGTCCGGGAACGTCGTCACAGCGATCGACTACGCCGACTTCGTGGAGAGGGAGCTGCCAACCCGAGGCCTCGTGGCATGACTGACACCCCCACCCCGGAGGCCCCACCCACCGAGAAGCGGTCGATGGCCTACCACGGCTTCGAAGCGGCGCGTTACGTGGTCAACGGTCTCGTTGCGACGCTCGTCAACTGGGCGGTCATGCGGCTATGCCTCGACGTGCTGCACATCCCATGGGCCTCGCTGGCCTACTGGATCGGCGCGCTCTTCGGCATCACTACATCGTTCATCGGCAGCAGGTACTTCGTGTTCCGCAAGGCGGACCGCCCCGTGATGCGCCAGGCGGTCAAGTTCGTCGGCGCGTACGTGGTCATCGCAGTGCTGGCCTCCGGCGTCGTCCATGTCTGGAGCGACCTGCTGCACTACGACTCCAACCTGGGCTTCATCCTGGCCACCGGGGTGCAGGTCACCCTGTCCTACTTCACCAACAAGAAACTGGTGTTCACATGATGAAGAAGGCCGTACGGGCGCTCGTCGGCATCGTCAGCTACATCGTGATCCTGCTGGCGACGTACTACATCAACATCCGCTTCTTCCGCGTGAACGTGGTGGGTTTCACGGCCCTCGTCGACGCCGTCATCGCGGCGGTGATCGCGGGCGCGCTCCTGTTCGTACTGAAGTGGTTCCGCGCCATGGAGAAGTTCGAGCGCATCCTCCTCGTCGTGATCTACCTGCTCGGCGGGTTCGGCTTCGCCGTCGCCATCCCGACCGTGATCGACCGCTCGCTCTCCCTGTACATCCTGCAGAAGCTGGACCAGCGAGGCGGCGGGATCAAGCAGGACCAGATCGGCTGGGTCTTCGTCAACGAGTACGTGCCCGAGGACCGCCTGGTCGACGTACGGCTGACCGAGGCCACCCAGTCGGGCACGGTCGTCATCAAGGACGGCTGCGTGATCCTCACCGACAAGGGCCGCCTGCTCGCCGAGTTCAGCACCTGGTTCCACGAGTACATGCTGCCCAAGCAGCGGCTGCTCAACGGCCAGTACACCGACGACCTCACCAACACCTTCCGCAACTCCGTCCCGAGCCCTGGGTATGAATGCACGTGACCCGCTGCCGTCGCGGGACCGTCCCGGCGGACCTCATACCGTTGGTTGCGTTCCTCGACCTCGAGCCGGGAGCGTTCGTCTTTGACTTCGTCACCCTCGATGTAGCCCCGGCAGCCCAGGGGAGGACCATTGAGCTGACCCTGGCGCACGAGGGGTCGATGCGAGCGGCGACGTCGGCATCACGACGCTGTCCGTCCAGATCACTGACTGAGGGGATTACTCCGACATGAAGATCGCCATCGCCGGCATCGGCTACGTAGGCCTGTCCAACGGGCTGCTACTGGCCCAGAACCACGAGGTCGTGGCGCTCGACGTGGTGAAGGAGAAGGTCGAGCAGATCAACAGCAAGGAGTCGCCGATCCGCGACCCCGAGATCATCGACTTCCTGCGGAACCGTCCTCACAACCTCCGGGCCACCCTCGACAAGGAGGACGCGTACGAAGGTGCCGACTTCGTCATCATCTCGACGCCGACCGACTACGACCCCGAGACCAACTACTTCAACACCGGGTCCATCGAAGCCGTCATCAAGGACGTCAAGCGGATCAACCCCGACGCCGTGATGGTCATCAAGTCGACGATCCCCCTCGGCTACACCGCGGCGATGAAGAAGAAGTTCAAGACGACCAACATCATGTTCAGCCCGGAGTTCCTGCGCGAAGGACGGGCGCTCTACGACAACCTGCACCCCAGCCGCATCGTTGTCGGGGAGATCTCGGACCGTGCGAAGGTCTTCGCGTCGCTGCTCGCGGAGGGCGCCGAGAAGGAGGACATCGACATCCTCTTCACCGGGTCGGACGAGGCGGAGGCGATCAAGCTGTTCGCCAACTCGTACCTGGCCATGCGGGTCGCGTACTTCAACGAGCTGGACACGTACGCGATCGCCAACGACCTGAACTCCGAGCAGATCATCCGGGGCGTCAGCCTGGACCCACGGATCGGATCCCACTACAACAACCCGTCGTTCGGCTACGGGGGCTACTGCCTGCCGAAGGACACCAAGCAGCTGCGGGCAAGCTTCGGCGAGGTCCCGCAGAACCTCATCAACGCGATCGTCGAGTCGAACACGACTCGCATGGACTTCATCGCTCGGTCGATCCTGGCTCGCAAGCCGAAGACCGTCGGCGTCTACCGGCTCATCATGAAGTCGGGCTCCGACAACTTCCGGTCCTCCGCGATCCAGGGGATCATGCACCGGCTCGATGCGGCCGGGGTCACCATCGTGGTGTACGAGCCCGGCCTCGAGGGTCTCGAGTTCACCGGCTTCACCGTGGAGGACGACCTCGACGCGTTCAAGAAGCGCTCAGACGTCATCGTGGCCAACCGCATGGAGTCGGCACTCGAGGACGTCCGTCACAAGGTGTTCACCCGGGACGTCTTCGGCAACAACTGAACCACCCCGCGCCACCAGCGAGCCCCTTACAACGAGGTTCCCCGAGGACTGGCGGCTGGGCCGGCCAGGTACTCCGTGATCTCGTCCGCGATGAGGCGCGCGGCTCGGTCGTTGAGGTGGACGTGGTCGGTGAGCCGGTAGAACCCGTACTGCTCGGAGACCCTGAGGTATCCCTGGTGCCGTAGGACGTGGCGCGCCAGCGAAGACCCCATGAGCTCCCTGGTGCCGTCGAAGGGAGGGGCCACCTGCTCCGGCGGCAGCGACTTGCCGAGATGGCCCCCCAGGGCCATACTTCAAACATGGTTGATTCAAGAACGGCTGAACAGTGGGAGTCCGCCGCCTCGCTCCTCACGGCTGTTGCTGATCCGATCCGACTTCAGCTGCTCCATCTTCTGGTGGGGCGCACGCGTTGCGTCTGCGACCTCCAGCCCGAACCTGCGATCCCCGGGAACCTGCTCAGCTACCACCTGAAGGTTCTGCGCGAAGCCGGGCTGATCGAGGGTGCTCGTCGCGGCCGATGGATCGACTACTCTCTCGCCGCCGGCGCCCTGGAAAGACTCCAGGCAGCGCTGCCCGACCCTGCGCGCGCGGCCCGTCAACTGGCCATCGTGAGATGAGCACGGCGACCGCGCCCGACACGCGAAGGCGTTCCCTCAAGCGATGGGGCGGCCTGCTCGTCGCAGCGGTGATCTGGTGGGCTCTCTACCTGCTGAACCAGCCCTTCTGGGACTGGCTGGTGGGCCGCGTCGTCGGCCTCGATCTCACGTCACGGCTCGGCAGTGGGGTGAACTTCTTCTTCCTCGACACCGTGAAGATCCTGCTGCTGCTGGCAGGGATCATCTTCATCGTCACCGTGCTGCGGTCCTTCATGAGCGTCGAGCGCACGCGGGCACTGCTCGGCGGCAAACGCGAAGGGATCGGCAACGTCCTGGCCGCCAGCCTCGGCGTCGTCACGCCGTTCTGCTCCTGCAGCGCCGTCCCTGCGTTCATCGGGTTCGTCGCCTCCGGCATCCCGCTGGGCGTCACGATGAGCTTCCTGATCGCCAGCCCGCTCGTGAACGAGGTGGCGATCGCGCTCCTGCTGGGCCTGTTCGGGATCGGCCCGACCTTGTTGTACGTAGGTGCGGGCCTGGTCATCGCGATCCTGGCCGGCTTCATCATCGGCCGGCTCAAGCTCGAGCGCTGGGTCGAGCCGTTCGTGTTCGAGACCAAGCTGCGCGGCAAGGTCATCGACTCGACTGCGGGACTGACCTGGGACGACCGGATCCAGATGGGCATCGAAGAAGTGATCTCGATCCTGCGGAAGATCTGGCCCTACCTGCTGGTCGGTATCGGTCTCGGTGCGGTCATCCACGGCTGGGCGCCGCAAGACTTCTTCGCGAGGTACGCCGGCGCCGACAACCCCTTCGCCGTGCTCATCGCCGTTCTCATCGGCATCCCGCTCTACTCCAACGCGGCCGGGATCCTGCCCCTGATCGACGCTCTGTACTCCAAAGGGCTGCCCATGGGCACGCTGCTCGCGTTCATGATGGCGACCGTCGCTTTGAGCCTGCCCGAGATGATCCTGCTGCGCCGCGTTCTCAAGCCGAAGCTGATCGCCACGTTCATCGGAGTCACCNNTCCGGCTGCGCCAACTGTGTCAACCTCGAGAAGGCTGCCAAGCAGGCCGCTTCTGAGCTCGGCATCGACGCCACGTTCGAGAAGGTCACCGACTATGCCGACATCGCCTCCTACGGCATCATGCGCACCCCCGGCCTGGTCGTCGACGAGGAGGTCGTGCTCTCAGGCCGCGTGCCGACTGCCGCGCAGGTGAAGGAGCTCCTCGCTCCTCGGATGAGCTGACCAGCCCGACAGTCGCGGCCCGCATGCGATGCATCACCCCTCGACCGCACCGTGGCTCTGCCCTCCGAGTTGACGACCCGTATACCCCTGGGGGTATTATTTGCTCCACGACGACGCAAGGAGATCGCTCATGTGTAGCCCCACCACGTGCAGGGTTTGCGGCAAGACGACATGGTCCGGCTGCGGCCAGCACATCGCACAGGTCAAGGCTCGCGTGCCCGCTGGCCAGTGGTGCGACGGTCATGCGCAGTCCGAGCAGCCGGTGATCACGTCCAGCTCCGGGCTGTTCAAGATCTTCGGCCGCTGATGCGCACCGGGGTGGCCGCGGCACTCCTGGCCGCGGCCCTGCTGATGGGTGGATGCGCTGACGGCACCGTGAGCACAACATCGGGCCCGACGGCGGTCACCGCACCCACCTCCGGCAGCAGCCTGTCGCCCGCCGAGTTCGCCGCCGCGGCGAAGGTGTCCGGCACCACGATCATCGACGTCCGAACGTCGGCCGAGTTCGCAGCCGGCCACCTGGCAGGAGCTGTGAACATCGACGTACAGGCTGCGACGTTCGCCCAGAAGATCGCCGCGCTCGACCACTCGAAGAACTACGCGGTGTACTGCCACAGCGGGAATCGCTCCCAAGCCGCCAAGGCGTCCATGCAGCGAGCAGGCTTCGCTCACGTCTTCGACCTGGCGGGCGGGATCCAAGCATGGCAGTCCGCGGGTGGCGACGTCGTCACCGGCTGAAGCAACCAATCCACGTCCACATCCTCAATTCCACGCATACCCTACCGGGTACGGGTAATCTCAGAGACGGACCGTCGGTGAGAGCCGACGACACAACGACAAGGAGTGGCACAAGTGGCTACCCAGAACCTCACGGCAGCGGACTTCGAAGGCACAGTCGCGGACAACCCGTCGTCCAGAGCGCCGGTGTCTGATGCCCGTTGACGCCCGACGGGCCGACCAGCCGCCGCTGTTCGGCCCTGGTGGTCGCATCCCCGCCGTGCAGGCCGTCACGCTCACTCGCCCGTCGATCATCGGCACGCTCCGCGCGGGGTGGCTCCCCCGCCACTGGGTGGCACTCGTGGTCCTCAGCCCCCTGGTGTTCCTGGGGTACTCCGCGGCGTCGGGAACCGCACTGGCGAACCCGCTGGGGGACGTGCTCGTCGGCGCCATGGCGGTCATCGCTGCCCTGATCCTGACCACCTATCTGCCGCTGCGAGGAGCCACGAAGGGCGCGATGGCGTCGTGCGCGCTCATGCCCGCGCTTCTCGTACCGGGCGCGGGCATCCTGCTTCACCAGGCAACCGGGCCCCTCAGCGGAGGTCTCGGACTGGCCATTCTCAGCCTCGCCCTGTGGCAAAGGCTGTCCGGCGCGTCCGCCTGCGCATGACCCTCACGGTCGACCCTGGCGACAAGGCCGGCCGAACCAAAGATCCGCGTCACTCAGAGAAGAGAGAAACACCATGAAGCTCAACATGGGCAACACCGACCGCATCATCCGGCTTGTCGTCGCCGCACTCCTCGCCATCGGCGCGTGGATGGTGGGCTTCGGCTCGATCGGCGGCATCATCCTGCTCGTCCTCGCCGCAGTGATGCTCATCACCTCGGCCGTCGGCTTCTGCCCGCTGTACGCGCCGTTCAAGTTCAGCACGAAGCACAGCCCCGCCAAGAGCTGAGCGGTCATAAGCCGCGCTGCCGTCCAGGTTGGCGGCAGCCNNCGGCGCCCTCAGCGGACCGCTGAACGATCACGACGGCCACGGTCCGCCCAGAGCGTCAGGCCAGCGACAGGAAGAGCTTCTCCAACGACGCCGCGTCCACCGCACTACCGGACGGGTCGTCGGTGAGGCACTGACGCAGGCCGAGCGCGATGACGGCGAAGCCCGCCCGGTCGATGGCTTTGGAGGCCGCCGCGAGCTGCGTGACGATATCGGCGCAGTCGCGGCCCGCTTCGATCATGCGGATGACCCCGCCGATCTGTCCTTCCGCGCGGCGGAGGCGCTTCTGGACACCCTTCATCTCATCGGTGTCCAGCGTCATGTTGACGTCGCCCTGCGCGTCGCGAATGAGCGAGATCATGCCGGCACGTGACTTCGGAACTGGACTCATCGCGCTCCTCACGAGCGGGTCGACCAACCGTGCCAAACCTGATGCGGGAACCGTGCTCGGCTAGACGGAGCTGATGCTGCGGTCTCTCGCGAGACCGTAGAAGAACAGCGCCACAGGGCGGTACATAGCGTGCGCGAACTTGCTGAAGGGCAGGAACAGGACGAGCTCCATCGCCACTGCCACGTGGACCAGGAAGACCCAGTAGCCCCACAGCGGCGCCGGACCCACGTACAGCGCGACCTCGATGAGGAACCCCGTCAGACCGGTGACCCACAGCAGGGCCAGGAACAGCCAGTCCGTCGGCAGGCTGTGCTGCGAGCTCTCGGCCCGCTTCTGCCAGCGGTTGATGAAGAACCACGTGACCCCGTACATGAGGGACAGTCCGGCGATGGTGCCCAGGAGGCGTACGGGGTACCAGAGCGGCACCCACGTACCGGTCGCCTTGATCCCGAACATGTCCATCCCGTAGTCGATCGCCGTGGCGAGCAGCAGACCCAGGAAGCCCCAGATCGTCAGCGCGTGGATGAGCCAGCGACGCCGGTACAGCGGCACGACCGGCTCGTCGTCGACGCAGTCCTCGCGGTAGCGCTTCTGGCCCAGCGACTCGATCCCTAGCGCATACCAGAGGGCCTTTCCGGTCCGCTTCCAGGCAGCCTTGGACCCGGTCAACGACTTCCACGTGACGCCGTCGCGCTTCGCGATGTTGCGCGCAAGCAGCACCACTCCGAGTGCGCTGAACAGGACGACGACCGCCATGAGGATGATGCCGACGGTGTGGATGATCGGGTACGAGATGAAGTCGAACAGCTTGAGCGAGGTCTGGCTCCGCTCGCCGCTGACCGCCGCGAAGAACAGCGCGAAGAAGAGTCCCGCAGCGAGCGCGATGGCCGCACCGATGACCGGCTTCGTGTACATGATCCGCGCGATGCCGGACTTGTCGTAGTGAGCGATCGCGTAGCGGCGAGCTGTCGCCATGAACTCGCCCGGGTCCGCCTCCTGCGGGCAGCGGCCCGTGCACATGCCGCACGCGTAGCAGGTCCAGAGTTCCTTGCTGCTGACGAGGTCGTCGGTCAGGCCGACCTGCGCCAGCCGGATGACGCGGCGAGGGAACGTCGAGTCGTTGTCTGACAGCGGGCAGATGGCGGTGCAGTTGCCGCAGCTCACGCAGGCGTTGATCTCCGCGGCGCCGAACATCTGCAGGTCGGTGATCAGGTTGAGGTTGACCAGGGTTGTCATTCGTACTCACACTCCTCCAGGACGGCAGCGGCATCGCCCTGGCCGACCACGCTGTAGCTGAAGTACCCGTCGTCGTCTGCTTCCAGGTTCTCGACGAGCAGCCCGTACCGGCGCATGCCCATCACCCAGTAGACGACCTCGTGGGTCGGGTGACCGATCCGCTCGGCGATCTCAGGGACCGTCGCCGGACCGCTGGCGAGGGCCTCGACGATCACCTTGTGCATGACCGGTTCCTCGCGGATGACCTCGCGGGGGTCTCGCAGTGTCTGGCTCATGCCACCGGCTCCTTGACTGGCTCCGCGCTCACAATGAGCTCCTCGATCGCCGACCGCATCTGCGCGTCGGTGTAGCCGAGCAGGTCGATCGCGTCCTGCCCGCAGACTGGTACGCACCCGCCGCAGCCCTTGCAGGTGGCGGGATCGATCGTGGCGACCTTGCGGCCGTCCCACTCGATGCTGGTGATGCACTCGTACGGGCAGGTGGTCAGGCAGGCGCCGCTGCCGGTGCACTTGTCGGGGTCGACCCGGGCGACGAGCGGCTCGAGCTCGGCGAACCCCTTCTTCAGCAGCGCAGCGCTCTGGGCGACNNTGGATCTCGTTGAAGAAGCCGTCCGTACCGATCGGCAGCTTCAGGACGTCCACGAGTGACTTGCTCTCTCGAGGCACCATGCCGGTGACGAGGACGACGAGGTCGACCGGGAGGGTCAGCTCGCGACGGTCCGTGAGCAGGTCGGTCACCGTGACCCCGAGACCGCCCGACGGCAGCTTCGCCACGGATGGGGCGGCGTCGTCGGCGAACTTCATGTACGTCGAGCCACCATCGCGCGACTCGTTGTACAGCAGCTCGTTGCGACCGTACGTGCGGATGTCGCGGTACAGGTGGAACTGACGGATCGACGGGTCGAGCTTGTCCACCTGCAGCGACGCATGGCTCGTGGCGGTGCAGCAGAACTTCGAGCAGTACTCGTTGCCTCCCGCCTCCTGCCGGGACCCGACGCAGTAGATGTACGCGATCGAAGCGACCTTGCGGCCGTTGTACGACAGGGGGCCGGTCGAGGAGTCGACCAGCTTCTTGAAGTCGGGAAGGGTCACCACGCCGTCGATGCCGAACCCGAACTCGCCCTCGTCCGGAGCGTACGAGTCGAAGCCGGTGGCCACGATGATCGAGCCGACCCGTACCTCGAAGACCTTGTCACCGTCCGTACGGTGCGTCGTGATCGTGACGTCGTAGTTGCCGAAGCTGCCCGACTTCCCGGTGAGCTCGGCACGGGTGTAGACGGTGATGTCGCGGCGCGCCTTGATCTGCGACACGAGCCCCGCGATCTCTTCGGCGCCCGAGACGTTGTTGGGGAACGTCGGGCCGAACGTGCCGACCCATCCCCCGAGCTCGGCCTCCCGCTCGATGAGCACCACCTCGATGCCCACGTCGGCGAGACCGATCGCGGCGCGCAGACCGGCGACGCCGCCACCGATGACGAGCGTCCTCGACACGGTCTGTACGACGAGGGGCTCGAGCGGGTCGGACAGGCGTGTCTTGGCGACGCCGGCTCTGACGAGCCCGATCGCTTTCTGGGTCGCACCTTCGTGGTCGTGCGGGTGGGCCCACGAGTCCTGCTCGCGGACGTTGACCTGCGTGTACGTGTACTGGTTGAGGTCGGCGCGCTTGGCGACGTTGCGGAACGTCACCTGGTGCAGCTTCGGCGAGCACGACGCCACGACGAGCCCGTCGAGGTGCTGGTCCTTGATGGCGTCGATCATGTCGTGCTGGGTGCCGTCGGAGCAGGCGAAGACCGGCGACTCGGAGACGACGACGTCAGGCTCGTCCTTCAAGGCCTCCCGCACGGCGTCGACATCGACGTAGTCGGAGATGTTGCCGCCGCAGTGGCAGATGTACACCCCGATCCGACGCTCGGGACGGCCCGTGGGCTCGTCGCCGGCGCTTGCCGTGTCGGCAGGCTTCTCGCTCATGCCATGACCTCCTCGGTGAAGTGGTGGTGCTCCAGGTGGGCGGCGACCTGAGCGACCGCAGCACCGGCGTGCAGGATCGTGTCGACGATGTCCTTCGCGCCCGAAGCCGTACCGGCCACGAAGACTCCCGGGATGTTGGTCTCGCCGGGGTTGAGCTCGGCGCTCGGCTCGGCGACGTAGTAGTACTCGTCGAGACCGAGCGGGGTGCCGGCGAAGAGCTTGTCCACCTCGCGGTTGGGCTGGATCCCGACGGCCAGGACGACGAGGTCGTAGCTGGCCTCGACGATGTTCCCGCCGTTCTCGATGTCCTCGTATCGCACGAGCAGGTCCCCGTTGGGTTCCTCGGTGATCTTGGAGACGCGGCCCTTGATGTAGATGGCACCCATGTCCTGCGCCTGTACGTAGAACTCGTCGTAGCGCTTCCCAGCGGCACGCATGTCGATGTAGTGCATGCTCACGTCCGCCAGGGGCAGCGCGCCCATGATCAGCTGGTTCTGCTT
>PMBM01000091.1:10250-11767 GCA_003153855.1 Propionibacteriaceae bacterium | reverse complement strand
CCCGCTCCGATGAACTCCTGGATCACGCTGCAGGGCATCGAGACGCTGGCGCTCCGCATGGACCGCCACTCGACGAACGCGCTGACCATTGCGGAGTACCTCGAGGGCCATGACGCCGTGGCGTGGGTCAAGTACCCGGGCCTCGAGTCCAGCCCCGAGAAGGCGATCGGCGACCGCGTGCTCACGGGCAAGGGATCCTCCGGCCTCGTGTCGTTCGGTCTCAAGGCCGGCCGCGCCGCGGGGGAGGCCTTCATCGGGGCCCTCGAGCTGTTCAGCCACGTGGCCAACATCGGCGATGTGCGGTCGCTCGCGATCCACAACGCGTCCACGACCCACTCGCAGCTCAACACCGACGAGCTCGTCGCGGCCGGCGTGCCGCCGGAGATGGTTCGGCTGTCGGTGGGCATCGAGCACGTCGACGACCTCATCGCCGACATCGACCAGGCGCTCGCGAAGGCAGGTGCCTGAAACCAGGTGACATCGTCTGACGGGGTCGGGATCGTCGAGACCCGTACAGCAACACTCTTCGACGCGGCCCAGCCGTTGCGCCTGGCACGGGGCGCCGTGCTGGCGTCGGTCGAGGTGGCGTACGAGACGTACGGGACGCTGAGTCCTGCGCGCGACAACGCGGTCTTCATCTGCCACGCCCTCACCGGGGACGCCCACGCGGCCGGTTACCACGAGGGTGCGGACCGGCCCGGGTGGTGGGACAACCTCATCGGGCCGGGACGACCGCTCGACACGGACCGGCTGTACGTGGTGTGCGCGAACCTGCTCGGGGGCTGTCAGGGCACCACGGGTCCGTCGACGATCGACCCGAGAACGGGTCGGGCGTACGGTCTCGACTTCCCACTTCTCGACATGGGGGACTTCGTCACGGTGCACCGGGCGCTGCTGGCGCACCTGGGGATCGAGAAGCTGCTCGCCGCCTTCGGCGGGTCTCTGGGCGGGATGCAGGTGCTCGAGTGGGCGCTGACGCATCCTTCAGACCTGCGCCACGCAGTGGTCATCGCGGCATCGTCGCGGCTGTCGGCGCAGAACATCGCGTTCAACGCCGTGGCGCGTGAGGCGATCACGCGTGACCCGGGGTTCTCCGGAGGTCAGTACGTGGCGGAGGGGACGCTGCCGGACCGCGGACTGTCGATCGCGCGGATGATGGCGCACATCACGTACCTCTCCGAGGAGGCGATGGCCGACAAGTTCGGCCGCGCGCCCCAGGAGGCCGACTCAGCACCGGGCTTCGGCGCGGACTTCGCGGTGGAGAGCTACCTGCGCCACCAGGGCGAGGCGTTCCTGGAGCGGTTCGACGCGCTCAGCTACCTCTACCTCACGCGGGTCATGGACTACTACGACCCGTTCTCTCGCGAGCACGCGACCGACGCTGTGGCGGCGGCCGGCGTCCGGTTCCTGCTCGCCAGCTTCACGTCGGACTGGCGGTTCTCGTCGCTGCACTCGCGACGCATCGTCCGCCACCTCGAGCACGCGAGGATCCCCGTCACGTACAGGGACATCGAGAC
>PMBM01000091.1:9740-10240 GCA_003153855.1 Propionibacteriaceae bacterium | reverse complement strand
GGCTCCCGCGTGCTCGACCTGGGCTGCGGCACTGGCACGCTGCTCGGCCACCTCGCCGCCGCGAAGGGCTGCTCCGGGACCGGGGTGGAGATCGACGGCGACGCCGTCCTCGTGGCGATCCGNNCACGTGGTGCTTCAGGAGATGATCCGCATCGCGCCGCGCGTGATCCTGTCGATGCCGAACTTCGGCTACTGGCGCAACCGGGTCAGGCTCGCCCGCGGGCGGATGCCGATGTCGAAGGAGCTGCCGTACGACTGGTACGACACGCCCAACCTGCATCACGCCACGCTGGTCGACCTCGAGGACCTGTTCCGTACGGTCGGGCTCGTCGCGCTCGAGCGCATCCCGCTGACGGTCGACGGGCACAAGCTCACGCTGCCGGAAAGCACGGCCACCTGGGCGGCCGGCTCAGCCGTGTACGTGCTCGGCGGCGCCTGACCTCAGATCAGGCGCCCCGAGGTCAGATCAGGCCCTTGGACGACAGCCAGGCCTTGGCGAT
>PMBM01000091.1:0-9735 GCA_003153855.1 Propionibacteriaceae bacterium | reverse complement strand
CAGCACGACGAAGTCGTTCGTCGAGATGGACGGGCTCGCCGAGTAGAGGTCCGCGAAGTCGGCCTTGCCGTCGGTGAGGGCCTTGACGGTCAGAGGGCCGCCCCCGTCCTCGACCGGGACGAGCGAGATGTCCACGCCGTAGGCTGTCTTGAGCCCGGGCGGGCCGTACGGACGGGTCGCGAACTCGCTGTTCGCGGCGATCGTCAGCTTCTTGGTGACCTTGCTGAGGTCGGCGAGCGACGTCACGCCGTACTGCGTCGAGAACGCCTTCGTGGTCGTGTAGGTGTCCTGGTCGGTCGCGGCTGCGGCATCCAGGACGCGCAGGCCCGACGGCAGGACCTTCGTCAGAGCGGCCTGGATCGAGGCGGTGTCGGTGACGGTCGCCGTCTTGTCGAGGTACTGGAGGAAGTTCCCGTTGTACTCGGGGAAGACGTCGATCTTCCCGCCGGTGATCTCCGGCACGTAGACCTCGCGCTGCCCGATCTGGTACTGCCGCGTGACCTTCACGCCGGCCTTCTCCAGGACCTGGGCGTAGAGCTCGGCGATGATCTCGTTCGAGTAGTACTGCTGCGAGCCCACGACAAGCGGACCGCCGGCTCCGCTGCTGGCCGCAGCGCTCGATGAGGAGGACAGGGGGTTCGCGGTCGAGCAGGCGGACAGCGCAGTGAGGCCGGCAAGAGCGGCGAAGCCACGTCGGGTGAGGTTCATTGGAAGGCCTTCCGGGCAGGCATCGATCTGGTTCAGTCGTTGGCCGAAACCGCCCCATCCGGGCCGATATTCCCGCCCGGGTGCTGTTTCTTTGTCAACGATTCCGCATCGCGTCGACGAGCCGGGCCGCGGGAGAGCCGAGCGCAAGGAGCGAAGCGAGCTCCTCGAAGGCGGCAGGATCCGCCACCTCGCGGGGGAGCGTGAGGTCTCCGGGCAAGAACAGGTCCGTCCGTACAGCCACCACCTGACGGGCTCTGCCGATGTAGTCGGCAGCGGCGCCCAGCTTCGCAGCGATGCTGGGGGAGAGGGTCGTGGCTTCGGCGATCCCCTCGAGGTCACCGTGCTCCGCGAGGAGCTTGGCCGCGGTCTTCTCGCCGATGCCGGCGACGCCTGGCAGCCCGTCCGACGGGTCGCCCCGCAGCACCGCGTAGTCGACGTACTGCGCGCCGCAGATCCCGTACTTCGTGGCGAGCCAGCCGTCGTCGACGGTCTCGTACTTGGAGATCCCGCGCGCCACGTACAGCACGGTGACGTCATCGGTCACGAGCTGGAACAGGTCCCTGTCGCCGGTGACGACGTCGACGTGTCCGGGGGCAGTCGTCGCGAGGCTGCCGATGACGTCGTCCGCCTCGTACCCGTCGGCGCCGACCGTGGCGATCCCCACCGCGTCGAGCACCGCCGAGATGAGCGGGACCTGGATGCTCAGCGCGGCCTCGGCGATCTCCGCCACACCCGAGGCGGCGCCTCGACCGCCCGCACCGATCGGAAGATGCGGATCCGCCCGCTTGGCCGGAAGGCCGCCTGCGACGCGATGGGCCTTGTACGAGTCGATGAGCGCCACCCGCCACTCCGGACGCCAGTCGTTGTCCCAGCAGGCCGCGACCTCGTCCGGATGCGTCTCGCGGACGAACTTGGCGATGATGTCCAACAGCCCGCGCACCGCGTTCACCGGCGTGCTGCCGTCTGCCGCGTACAGCGTGGGAACACCGAAGTACGCGCGGAAGTAGAGCGAGGCGGTGTCGAGGAGCAGGCGGCGTGGCGACATGGGCAGAGGCTACTCGGGAGTGCGTATGCTCTCGTCGCGTGACGACACGCGCCGCTGAGGCCCCCGCCACGCCCACCACGAGACCTCTCTCGCCGGGCGCTCGTCGAGGGCTCGCCGCCGTCGCCGGGATCCTCACTGCGCTCGCGTTCCAGCCGTACAACCTGTGGCCGCTCGTCGTCGTCGGGATCGGCCTGCTCACCGTGCTCGTGCGGGGACGAAGGCTGCGTGAGGGCTTCGGGACGGGGTACGTGTTCGGTGTCGCGTTCCTCGCGCTGACGGTCGGCTGGACGTACGTCATCGCCGTCCCGGTGGCCATCCTCCTCGTCGTGGTGTGGGCCCTGTGGTTCGCGGCGGTTGGCCTCGTCACCACGCTGGTGACCCGGCTGCCGCTGTGGCCGCTCTGGGTCGCGACGGAGTGGGTGCTCGTCGAGTACCTGTACTCCCGCGTCCCGTGGGGCGGTTTCGGTTGGACGAGGATCGCGTTCACGCAGGCCGACTCGCCGCTGGCCGGTCTCTTCCCGTACGTGGCGACCACCGGGGTGTCGTTCCTCGTGGCCCTGCTCGGTGCGGGACTCGCATGGGCCTGGGTGAGCTACCGCTCGGCGACGGGTCGCGAGCGGCTGCGCGTGATCGCGGTCGTCACGCTGGCCTACGTCCTCGCCATCGGCGGGGCGGTGGCCGCCCGAGCGGCGACCTCGGTCCCCGCGGCGACCGACACCGTCACCGTCGGCATGGTGCAGGGCAACGTCGACGGCGTCGGGCTCGAGGCGTTCGGGCGAGCGCGGTCGGTCACGAACAACCACATGTCGCAGACGGTGACGCTGATGGCCCAGGCACGCGCCGGCCTGGTGCCCGTCCCCGACTTCGTGCTGTGGCCCGAGAACTCCACCGACATCGACCCGGTCCTCGACGCCGAGACCCGCGACGTCGTCTCCACGGCGGTCGCCGTCGCCGGCGTGCCCATCCTCGTGGGTGCCGTGACGGACGGCCCCGGCGCGTACGAGCGGCAGACCACGGCGCTGTGGTGGGACCCGGTGACCGGTCCGGGCGCGATCTACCACAAACGGAACCTCGTGCCCTTCGGCGAGTGGATCCCGCTGCGCCAGCAGCTCCTGCCCCTCGTCCCGATGCTCAAGCTCGTCGGCGCGCAGAGTGTGCCGGGGAACGGGCCGGGCGTGCTCAGCGTCGACGTGCCGCAGCACGGGACGACCCGGATCGGCGTCCTCATCTGCTTCGAGCTGGCGTACGACCAGACCGTGCGGGAGATGATCAGCGGCGACGCGTCCACCGGAGGCGGAGCGCAGATCGTCACCGTCCAGAGCAACAACGCCACGTACGCGGGAACGGGCCAGATCAGCCAGCAGTGGGCCATCACCCGGATCCGGGCCATGGAAACACAGCGCGAGATCCTCGTCGCGACGACGAACGCGCTCAGCGGCTACATCGCGCCCGACGGGACCGTGAGGTACCAGACGCGACAGCGCACCCCCGCGTCCACCAGCGTCGTCATGCCGGTACGCAACGGGCTCACGCCGGCGATGCGTTTCGGTGCCGGGATCGAGCTGGCGCTGGTGGCCGTCGCCGTCGCCGCTCTCGCTGCCGCGGCGTGGCGCAGTCGCCCCGCGCGGACCCCGGTCACCCCAGTACGGCAGAATGGGACGGCCGCTTCCAGCTGAAAGGTCTTCCGTGGTCAATGACGTACCCCTGGACAAAGTCCTGGTCATCATCCCGACCTACAACGAGGCGGAGAACGTCGAACCGATCGTCGCGAGGCTGCGACGCTCCGTCCCGACCGCCCACGTGCTGGTGGCCGACGACAACTCACCCGACGGTACGGGCGAGATCGCGGACCGGCTGGCAGAGGCCGACGACCACGTCCACGTGATGCACCGCAAGGGCAAGGAAGGACTCGGCGCCGCGTACATGGCGGGCTTCGCCTGGGGCCTCGACCAGGGCTACGACGTGCTCGTCGAGCACGATGCCGACGGTTCCCATCAGCCCGAGCAGCTCCCGGCAGTGCTCGCGGCCCTCAAGACCGCCGACATGGTCAAGGGCTCCCGGTACGTGCCGGGCGGAAGTGTGAAGAACTGGCCGAAGTCCCGCGAGCTGCTGTCGCGTGGTGGCAGCGTGTGGACCCGGCTGATGCTCGGGATCAGCGTCAAGGACATCACCGGCGGTCTCAACGCGTTCCGTGCGGCAACGCTGCGGGCCGTCCTCCCGAAGATCTCCAGCGTGGGCTACAACTTCCAGGTGGACCTCACGTGGCAGGCCCTGCAGCAGGGCTTCACGGTCGCCGAGGTGCCGATCGAGTTCGTCGAGCGCGAGCGTGGCCAGTCCAAGATGAGCTCGAGGATCGTCGTGGAGGCGCTGTTCCGCACGACCGCGTGGGGGATTCGGCACCGCGTGTCACAGTTGAGGAAACTCGTCAGCGGCCGGAAGGCCGGATCGTAGGAGACTCCATGGCAACGCCCCGTCGTCGATGGGTCGTCTGGCTCGTCGTGGCACTGGTCATCGCCCTGCCCATCGCTGAGGTCGCGGTTCTCATCGCTACCGGACGGCTGATCGGTGCGTGGCCGACCGTCGGCTTGATGCTCCTCACATCGCTGCTCGGTGCATTCCTCGCCCAGCGCGAGGGACGACGTACATGGACGGCTCTGCGTCGCGCTTTCGCCGAGAACCGCATGCCGACCGGTGAGCTGGCAGACGCCGTCCTCGTGATGATCGGCGGCCTGTTCCTCATGCTTCCGGGATTCATCTCGGACGTCATCGGACTGATCTGCCTGCTGCCCTTCACGCGGCCGCTCGGCCGGTGGCTGCTCACGTGGCTCGTCGGACGGGCCGCCACCAACCGCGGCATCAACCTCGAGACGCTGCGCAACCAGGCGACGATCCTGCAGGACCCGTCGAGCGTCATCCACGGCGAGACCGTGCCCGACGAGGCGCAGCAACAGCCTCAGCGCGACGTCATCATCCGCGGTGAGGTCGAACGCTGAGCGGAGGCGTCAGTCCTTCTTGCGGAGGATCTCCAACCGCTCAGCCATGAGCTCCTCGAGCTCAGGGATGCTGCGTCGCTCGCGGAGCATGTCGTAGTGCGTACGCGGCGCCTTGACGTCCTTCTCCTCCGGCTTGGAGCCGTCGGAGCGCACTGCGGTCTTCCCGCACTTGGTGCACTCCCACTCCAACGGGAGCTCGGCTTCCTCGGAGAACATCACCGTGAAGTGGTGACCCGTTGGGCAGTCGAACGCGACTTCCTGGCGGGGAGCGAACTCCACGCCGGTGGAGTCCTCGAAGCTGCGACTGCCGAGCCCGCTGCCTCTCAATGCCCTGTCGGCCATGGTCGACCTCCTTCTGCCTACCTCAACGCGTGGCGGTCCCTGCCTGTTCCGTCACCGGCGCCTTGACGCGCAGCATGACGAGGAACCCTGCTACCAGGATGACGGCGATCCCCAAGATTCCCCAGTACTGGGAGTTCGCGTTGTGGTTGAGCGCGGCTCCGATGGTGATCGCGATGCCGAAGAACATCGGCGACAGGAACGAGATCGCTCGGCCCGTCGTCGCGTACAGCCCGAAGACCTCGCCCGACTTGCCCTCGGGGATCAGGCGCGCGAGGTAGCTGCGGGAGGCCGACTGCGCGGGGCCGACGAAGACCGTGAGACCCAGCCCGACGGTCCAGAAGACCGCCTTGCCGCCGTCGTGCAGGAGGAACACGAGGGTCGACAGGACGGACAGGCTGGCCAGCGAGATGAGGATCACTCGGCGAGCCCCGATGCGGTCGTCGAGGAAGCCGAACAGCATGGTCGAGACACCGGCCGTGATGTTCGCCGCGGCACCGAAGATGATGACGTCGCCTGCGCTGAAGCCGAACGTCCCCGCCGCGATGACGGCTCCGAACGAGAACACGCCGGCAAGGCCGTCCCGGAAGACAGCTGAGGCGATGAGGAACGTGATGAGCGGACGGTCCGTGCGCCAGAGCCTGACCAGCGTGTGCCAGAGCTGAACGTACGCCCCGAGGATCCCTGGATGAGCGCCGTCGTTGATCGCCGGCGGCTGGTTCTTCAGCATGACCAGGGGCGGGATCGTGAAGATCACGGTCCAGACCGCGCACACGAGCATGGAGATCCGGATGTCGAGCCCGTCGCGGCCCGTGACTCCGAACAGCCCGACCTCGGGGTGGATGAACGCGAAGTAGATGAGGAGCAGGGAGACGATCCCACCCACGTAGCCCATGCCCCAGCCGAAGCCCGAGACGCGGCCCACGCTGCGGGTCGAGGCGATCTGGTCGATGGTCGCGTTGTACGTGACGCCCGAGATCTCGTTGACCAGCGAGCCGATGCCGAACAGGACCAGGCCGAAGATCAGGTAGGCGGGGTCGGGCTTCACGAAGTAGAGGGCGGCGGACAGGACGACCATCAGTGCCGTGAGCACGCGCAGCACGGTCACCGTGCTGCCGCTGCGGTCGGACGCCTGGCCGAGGACGGGGGCGAGCACGGCGATGAGCAGGCCGCTGATCGTCGTGGCCGTCGCGAGGGCGCGCGTCGTGTAGTTGACGTCGCCGAAGGGGGCGCTCGTCAGGTAGACCGCGAACACGAACGTGATGATGATCGTGTTGTAGGGCTGCGTGCCCCAGTCGTACATCGCCCACGTGACGACGCGGCGCCACTTGAGGGGCGTGTCGGTGAGGGCTGTACGGAACGGCAGCTCGTCGAAGGCCGGCGGCTCGTCCGTCGTACCGATGTCGCTCATCGTTCCTCCCAGATTCCACGTTCGGTGAAGACCTGCTTGAGCAGGTCGGTGCGATCGCTCACGATGCCGTCGACGCCCATGTCGAGGAGCCGGTGCATCTCGGCGGGATCGTCGACGGTCCAGATGTGGACGACCTTGCCGGCCAGGTGGGCGTGCCGGAGGAGCCGTCTGGTGAGGACAGGGATCTGGCGGGTCCCGACGGGCTGGGTCAGAGGGATCTGCAGCGCTGTGCCGGGGGAGTTCAGCAGCCGCGGGAGGAGCGGTACGTAGCCGTTCCAGACGACGCCGATGGGGGAGACCGATGTCGGTACGCGTCGTCCCATCAACCTGCGGAACTCCCGCAGCCTCACAGAAGAGAACGACCCGACGCAGACCCGGTCGTGCGCACGGTGCCGGTCGATCGCCCTGACCAGGGGGGTGATGCCGCCGGCATCCTTGATGTCGATGTTGAACCGGGTGTCCGGGAACGTCTCGAGGACCTCGTCGAGCGTCGGAATCGTCTCTGAGTCGCCGATCCGCAGCTTGGACACCTCGGCCAGCGTGCGGTCCCCGATCGCTCCTCGGCCGCCGGTCAACCGGCGCAGGTCGTCGTCGTGGAACACCACGAGCTGGTCGTCGAGGGTCGCATGGACGTCGATCTCTACGTAACGGAACCCGAGCGACACCGCGTGACGGAACGCCGCGATCGTGTTCTCCTTGCCGACGAGGTCGGGGTGGCCCGCGCCCCCGCGATGCGCGAAGGCCGCCCATCGAGGGGCGAACATCGGGAAATCGGCCGCGCGCACGGTCATGAGTATGGCCTCCCGCACGGTCTCCGATGCAAGGTTCGCCCCACACTCGTCTCAGCGAGCCGCAGTGTTCACCCGACCGACGCGTCCCCGACCAGGTGGGAGGCAAGGAACTCCAGGGTCACCGGCCAGGCCGCCGCGCTGGCGGTCTCGTGGTGGAAGTACGACACGTCGGTGTTGTCGAACGCGTGACCCGCGCCCTCGTAGGCCTCCCACCGGACCGGCCCCGTCGAGCTCGCGAGGGCCGCCCGCACCGTTGCCTGTGCCGGGCGCTCGATGAAGGAGTCCTCGGTTCCCCAGTGGTGCAGCTGGGGTGCGCTGACCTGTGGCGCGAGATCGAGGAGACGGGGGAGCGCCGAGCCGTAGTACGAGACCAAGGCGTCCGTGTCTGTCACGGCCGCCACGTTGAACGCGAGACCCCCACCGAAACAGAAGCCGAGCAGGCCGACCGTGTCGACGCCAGGCTCGGCGCGCAGCGTAGTGACGGCAGCCGCACCGTCTCGTACAGCCGTCTCCCAGTCCAGCCCACTGGAGGCTGCCATGCCCTGCTGCAGGTAGTCGGGCGAGGACGGGTCGAGAACGGGCAGTTCCGGGAGCCGATCGAACAGGATCGGCGCCAGCACGACGTACCCCTCGTCGGCGAGGTCCTGGCAGCGGCTCATGATGTATGGCGAGACCCCGAAGATCTCCTGAACGACGACCACTCCGGCGCCGTTGGGGGAGTGGGGGGCGAAGCGGAAGGCTGGCAGGTTCCCGTCGGGGGCTTGGATGACCACGGTCTCAGGCATGCGTGCAGTCTGACAGACCCATCCCAACACTCGGGGCAGCCAGCGGTCGGAGCAGGCCCCGCGACGCTCGGAGGCCCCTGGGGTGTTGAATACGGGCCGTGACCACCATCCTCTCGATCCAGTCGTCCGTCGCCTACGGCCACGTCGGCAACTCCGCGGCGACGTTCCTGCTGATGCGCATGGGGGTCGAGGTCTACCCGGTGCTGACGGTGCACTACTCCAACACGACGGCGTACGGGACGTGGCGCGGGCCCGTCCTGTCGGTCGACGACATCCGGGACGTGATCCACGGCGTGGACGAGCGGGGTGCGCTCACGGACGTCGACGCGGTGCTCACCGGCTACCAGGGGAGTGCCGCGATCGGCGAGGCGGTGATCGACACCGTGGCGCTGGTGCGTGAGCGGAACCCGAACGCGCTGTACTGCTGCGACCCGGTGATGGGCGACGTCGGCAGAGGGTTCTTCGTCGCGGCGGGGATCCCCGAGATGTACCGCGACCGGATCGTCCCGCAGGCCGACATCATCACCCCGAACCAGTTCGAGCTGGAGTTCCTCACCGGGCACCCGTCGAGCACGCTGGACGAGCTCCTGGCCGCCGCGGACGCCCTGCGTGCGAAGGGGCCAGGGATCGTCGTCGTCACGAGCGCGGTGACGACAGACCTCAACCCGGACGAGGTGAGCATGCTCGCGGTCACCGCCCACGGGGCNNCCCGAGGCGCTCGCGAAGACCGCCGCGGTCGTGTACGCGGTGCTCGAGATCACCGCCGAGTCCGGACATCGCGAGCTCCGCCTCGTCAAGGCCCAGGACGCCATCGTGAACCCGCCGCACAGCTTCGCCGTACGTCGTATCCGCTGAGCCCGAAGCATCTCTGTCACCGCGCCCAGCTGTGGTGACCCCGAATACTTCATGGCCGGTTCGAGGCCGGGGGGGAGGCGTGTGGCGAATGCGCTGTGCCTCGCCCAGTGACCGTGCTCCTGGGGAGCAGGTAGCCAAGGGCACCGTCCGAATGCCTTGAGGCCCCCCAGACACTGCCGACCCGATCTGTGGTTCTTCTCAGGGCCCAGGCCGCAGATGCCCCACCGAAAACCCGGACTGTGGTTGCTATGAGCCCGAAAGCAGCCTCCAGAAGAACCACAACTCGGGTGGTCGAGCAGGGACCACCTCAGGAGCGCGTCAAAACAACCACAACTCCGGTAGCTGCTGAACCTCAAGCCATTCGCGAACCGATTGCACGGCGAGACTCCTCGTCACTACCGATTCGCTGTCCGCGAGTTGCTCGTTCCCGTAAGAACGTCCTCGCCGGCCACACCGGGTTGGTGACCAGTTGTCACCCTGCCCCTGACTGAGGTCCCTGCTACTCGCGGAAGGTCTCGATGTCGGCACCGAGCTGCGCGAGGCGCTCAGGCAGGTCCTCGTACCCACGCTGGATGACGTAGATGTCCCGGATCACCGACTCCCCGCGCGCGGCGAGGGCAGCGAGCAGGAGGCAGACAGCCGGCCGTAGCGCCGGGGGAGAGACGACCTCCTGGCCACGCCACCGCGTCGGCCCCGTGACGAGGAGCCGGTGGGGGTCGAGGAGCTGTACGTCGGCGCCGAGCTTGGTCAGCTCGAGGAGGTGGATCGCGCGCGTCTCGTACACCCAGTCGTGGATCATCGTCGTGCC
>PMBM01000163.1 GCA_003153855.1 Propionibacteriaceae bacterium | reverse complement strand
AGGGGGTGGATGTGGCCGGCAGGTACGCCGCGGTGCTGCGCGTGCCGGCGTTCCGCAAAGCCGAGCTGATCTCGCTGCTGGCGCGGATCCCGCAGTACGGCTTCGGCATCACGCTGACACTGCACGTGGTGACCACGCTCGGCATGAGCTACACGGCCGCAGGCCTCGTCGCCGGGGTGTACACGGTCGCCGCCGCGGTTGCCGCGCCCTGGCGCGGCCGCCTGCTCGACCGACAGGGCCTGCGTCGTACGTTGTTGCCGTCGCTGATCATCGTGCCGCTGGTCTGGGGGGTCGCGCCGTTCCTCCCCTACTGGCTGCTCGTCGTCGCCTGCGCCGTCGGCGGCCTGTTCTCGCTGCCCCTGTTCTCGCTGCTGCGGCAGATCATCGTCGCGGCCGCCCCGGAAGGCACCCGCCGGACCGCCCTGTCCCTCGACTCGGTCATCGTCGAGCTCAACTTCATGATCGGGCCGCTGCTCGCGATCGTCGCGGTCACCCAGTTCGGCACGCGCCCGACGCTGATCGCCGCCACGGTGCTGACCTCGGTCGGCGGGGCGCTGCTGGCGTGGTTCAACCCGCCGCTCATCGCCGTGAGTGAGGATGGCAACGAGCGGGTGCTCGAGCCCGCGCCACCCCGCCGCGAGTGGCTCAGCCCGGCCGTACTGGGTGTGTACGCGGC
Organism: Propionibacteriaceae bacterium; assembly: GCA_003153855.1. Taxonomy (GTDB): domain Bacteria; phylum Actinomycetota; class Actinomycetes; order Propionibacteriales; family Propionibacteriaceae; genus Fen-668. The sequence continues at coordinate 35,306 of PMBM01000163.1, read as the reverse complement.
GGTGCTGGCGGCAGGCATCGTGCTGGCCGGTACGGAGGTCTCGCTCGTTGCCGCTCTGCGGACCTTCGGCCACACCGAGCTGCTCGGCCTCGTCATGACGGTCTGGAGTGCGGGATCGGCCGTGGGCGGCCTGATCTACGGCGCGTGGCATCGCTCGATCCCCGCGGCGCTGCTGCTCACAGGGCTCGCCGTGCTCACGCTCCCCGTGGCGGCCGCCATGAGCGTGCCGGCGATCTTCGCGATCGTCACGGTCTCGGGCTTCTTCTGCGCGCCGCTGATCTCGGCGACCGTCGACGAGCTCAACGGACGCGTCCCCGAGTCCGTACGTGGCGAGGCCATGGGCTGGCATGGCTCCGCGCTGACTGCAGGGTCGTCCCTCGGGCCGCCGGTGGTGGGCATGATGCTCGACGCCTTCGGCTGGCGCGCCGGCTTCCTCATGTCAGGCGGCGTCGGTCTCGCGATCGCCGTACTGGTCATGGCGGTCACGGCTGGGCGCCGCAGGCTGGCCAACGCGGAACGCTGAGGTCCGACCGCTTACGTGGTCCAGGCGCGCCACAAGGCGGCGTACTCGCCATCGAGGTCGAGCAGCTCGTGGTGCGAGCCGAGCTCGGCGATGCGGCCGTCGATGACCACGGCGATCCGGTCGGCGTCGTGCGCGGTGTGGAGGCGGTGCGCGATGGCGACGACCGTGCGACCCGTCAGCAGGGCGTGCATCGATCCCTCGAGCGTCCGCGCCGTCCGGGGGTCGATGAGCGACGTCGCCTCGTCGAGCACGAGCGTGTGAGGGTCGGCGATGACGAGCCGCGCGAGCGCCACCTGCTGCGCCTGCGCCGGCGTCAGCTGGTAGTGGCCCGACCCGACGATCGTGCCCAGGCCCTCGGGCAGGCGGTCGATCCAGTCGGTGGCACCCACGGCGCCCAGCGCCTCCCGTACAGCGCCAGAGTCACTGTCCTCCCTTGCCAGCACGATGTTGTCGTGCAGCGAACCCACGAACACGTGGTGCTCCTGGGTGACGAGGGCGACCTCTGTACGGAGCACCGGCAGCGGCAGACGGGTCGCTTCGACGCCGCCAACCGTGACCGACCCGGCGCGCGGCGCGTTGATGCCCGCCAGCAGGCGCCCGAGCGTCGACTTGCCCGATCCGGACGGGCCGACGATCGCGAGGCGCTCTCCCGGTGTCAGGTCGAGCGTGACGCCGTGGAGGACGTCGCGGCCCTCCCGGTACGCGAAGTACAGGTCGTCGCCCAGCAGCTTGTCCCCCTCCGGGAGCTCGTCCCCGGTCACGCGGTCCGGCGGCACCTGCGCGATGCCCAGCAGACGCGTCGTCGAGGCGAGCGCCATCTGCAGCCGGTCGAGGATCTGGATCATGTGGTCGATCGGCCCGTACATCTGCTGGCTGTACAAGGCGGCGGCCGTGATCTGGCCCAGAGTCACCAGCCCGTGTCCGTACCCCCAGGTGCCGAGCAGCACGATCCCGATCAACGGGCCCTGGAACGCGTAGTCGAGCGTCGTGAACAGCAGGTTCCGCAGCGTCAGCGTGTACCGCTCGGCCTGTCCGGACACGCCGAGGTCGTCGTCGGTGTGGTGCTGGCGCAGCGTCTCGAGCTGGAGCGCCTCGATCGTGCGGGCGCCCTCGACGGTCTCCGTGATCGTGGAGTTGATCCACGAGTACGTACCGCCCTCGGTGACGTAGCCCTTGGTGGCGCGTCGCAGGTACCAGCGCACCACGAAGACCAGCAGACACATGCTCGCCAGCGTCGGCAGGGCGAGCAGCGGCGAGTTGATGATGATCGCGACGAACGACAGCAGGATGAGGACGCCTTCGAGGATGAACGCCGGCAGCGCGTCGCGCGCGGCGCCGCTCATCGTCTGGACGTCGCGGGTCACGCGCGTCACGAGGTCGCCCGAGCTCGAGCTCTCGATGCGTGACAACGGCAGCGCGAGCACGAACCGCACGATCCGCTCGCGCGCACTCGCCAGCACGCCCTGGCCGAACACGACCGAGACCCGCCGAGCAACGAACGTCGCGACGGCCTGAAGGACGACGATGCCCGCGACGACCAGCGCGATCCGGTCGAACTGGGAGACCTCGCCGCCGTTCGACGCGCTGTCCACGAGGTTGCCGAGCAGCTTCGGGACGAGCAGGCCCGAGACGCCCGCGAGCACGTTGCCGACGACGAGGCCGACGAACAGTCCGCGACGCGTCGCCAGAAGGTCCCGTACGAACGTCACGACGGCGGAAGACGGCGCCACCGGCAGCCCTCGCTTCGGCGAACGAGTGCTGGCGAAGTAGTCGCGTGCGCGCTGCTGCCGCACGAGGTAACGCTCGCGCAGGCCCAGGATCCGCTCGTCGAGCGGCTTCCCGCCCATCTCCCACATGCGCGTGAGGACCGGGGGCAAAGGCTCCTTGTCCGGGCCGTCGCGCCAGGTCTCCGCCGAGGTGGCGAGGAGGTCGCTAGACATCGCTCATCACCTCCGCGAGCGGCGTGGTCTCCATGCCTCGCGCGACGACGTCGCGGTAGGCGCTCGAGCCCGCGAGGAGCTCCTCGTGGGTGCCGGTGACAGCGACCATCCCGTCCACGACCAGCGCGATCTCGTCGGCGTGACGCAGCCACAGCGGGGAGGCGGTCGTGACCAGGGTCGTACGGCCTCGGCGGCGCTCCGCGACGCGTGCCGCGATGCGAGCTTCGGTGTGAGCGTCGACGGCCGACGTGGGCTCGACCAGCAGCATCACGGGCGGCTCGGCAAGCAGGGCCCGCGCGAGCGCGATGCGCTGGCGCTGCCCACCGGACAAGCCGCGGCCACGCTCCTCGACCTCGCCCTGCCAGCCGTCGGGCAACGCGTCGTACACGTCCTCCGCACAGGCCGTCCGCAGCGCCTCCTCCGCCTCGTCGCGCGTCGCCGTGCCGCGTGGGTCGACGTTGCGCTGCAGCGAGCCCGCGAACAGCATCGCGGACGTCTCGCAGACGGCGATGTGGCGCCGCACGTCGCTGATCCTGAACGCGGACAGGTCCGTACCGGCCAGCGTCACACCCCATGGGCCGTGCGCGACCTCGGCATCGCGGGCCGCGATCGCGGCACGCTCGGCCATGCGCTTGGCGCGCTCCCGTTTGGCGGCCCTGCCCTTGAACTCGTCGGAGGACACGTCGGCCGGCGGCGCCTCGCTGCGCGGCAGGTAGCGGCCCAGCCGGTCCGCGAGCGCAGCCGTGTCGTCGGGCAGGGCCGAGACAAGAGCGGTCAGCCTGCCCTGCCGTACGGTCAGCCCGGACACCGGGTCGACCAGGTCGCCGTCGACGATCTCCGCCGGATGCTCGGGCTCGAGCCACGGTGCCCGCAACGAAAGCAGCATGACGGCCTTCCGCGCAGAGACAAGGCCCGTCGCCCAGCGCTGCACGCACTCGAAGAACGTCTGGATCGGCCACAGCAGGAACACGGCGTAGCCGAAGAAGCTCACGAGCTGGCCGATCGTCAGGCGACCTGCGGCCATCTCGTGCACGCCCTGCCACGTGAGCACGACGAGCAGCATCCCGGCGAAGAGGACCGACAGCGCCTGTACGCCTGCCTGCCAGGTGCCCGTCGCCACCCCCGCCTGGCGCGTCAGCTGCGACTGCGTCGCGTAGTTCGTGCCGAACGTCTCCTCGCCGCCGATGCCGCGGAGGATGCGCAACCCGGCCACGATGTCGGTGACCCGGCCCGTGAGCTCGCTCGAACGCTTCCGCTCGACCTCCTGCGCCTGATGCAGCGGCCGCAGGAGGAAGAAGCTCGACGCCACCAGGAACGGCGAGGAGATCAGCACGATGAGGCCGAGCTTCGGCGATGTCGAGATCATGAGCCACACCAGGAGGACGAACGCGCCGAACGCCGCGATCGTGCGCTCGGTCACTTCGAGCACGGCGCCGAAGACGTCCGAGTCGCCCGAGCTGACGCTGAGCACCTCACCGGTCGGGGTTCGCCGAGGCAGCACGTGCCCGAGCTCGGCGACCTTCGCGACGACGAGCTCCATCGTCCCGTACAGGGTGACGAGCCACGTCCGTACGACGAGGGTGTGCCACAGGATGCCCGTCGTCGTGCCGATGCCGATCGCGACGAAGAGCGCGACGCACCAGAGCACCGTCGATCCCACGTCGCCCGCCAGGATGCCGCGGTCGATCGCCCGGCCCACCGCGTACGGGGCCAGCGCAGGCGGCAGGAACCAGACCAGTCCGCTCAACGAACCGAGCGCGATGAGCCCCGGCTGGATCCTCATCAGCCACAGCAGGAAGCGTGCCGGCGACCTCAGGTCGGTCGTCGGCAGGTCTGTACGGGCTCGGAGGCGCGGCGGGAAGTCGATCATCATCGCCCAGCCACACTATGTGTGACCTGTGACACAAACCAACGATTTCTTCGAGAGCAGAGAACCGCCGCGTACGGGTCCGTCAGGCGCCAGGCAGGAAGCCGAGCAGCGCCTCGTTGAACGCCTTGGGCTGCTCGATGTTGGCGGCATGGCCGTCGTCGGCGAGCACGACCGACTCGCCCACCGGCGCCAGTACAGCGCAGGCGGCCGCATGGCTGGCGGGCCAGAACTCGGAGTCCTGACCGGCCACGAACAGGACGGGAAGGTCGGCCGTCGCGATCACCGGACGCCAGTCGCGGGTCGCGTGGTCGTGCAGCAACGCGAGCTCGCCCTTCGTCATCCCCTTCTCGGCACCCTTCATCGCGCGGAGGAGCCGTACGAGGCGCATCCCGCGCTTGGCGATCGGCGTCCCCATGCCGGTGTCGGGGATGCGCTCGGCGAAGTACGTGTCCCGGTTCGCCTCGTTGTAGCCGTAGAAGCCGTGCGGCCAGTCGGACGTGTTGAGCATCTTGGGCGTCTGGTCGACCGTGACCGCGGCCGCGAGGCGCTCAGTGCCGCACTGCGCCACGTACGACCAGATCGTGTTCGCACCCATCGAGCCGCCCACGAGAACCGCGTGCTGCAGGTCGAGTCCCTCGAGCACGTCCCGTACGTCCAGTCCGCGACGATCCATGTCGACCGNNNNGCGGGACCGTGCTCGGTGTAGTCGAGGCGGACACCATCGTCCGCGAGCAGCGTCGTCATGCAGATACCTCCGGGAACGCCTTGCCTGGGTTGAGAAGGCCGTCGGGGTCGAGGGCCTTCTTGATACTCGCGTGCATGCCGAGGACTGTCGCGCTGAGCTCCTTCGCCATGCCGGACAGCTTGAGCAGTCCGACGCCGTGCTCGCCGGTGACCGTGCCGCCGAGGTCGCTGCACGCCGCGACGATCTGGTCGAAGGCCGCCTTGGCGCGGGCCTTGGCGGGCTCGTCGTTCGCGGGCACGAGGATCAGCGGATGGAGGTTGCCGTCGCCGGCGTGAGCGATGTTGGCGATCGTCACGTCGTTGTCGAGGGCGATCTGCTCGACCCTGCGGAGCATCTCGGGGACGGCGCCGCGCGGTACGACGACGTCCTCGGTCAGTACGGGGCTGAGGCGTTCGAGCGACGGGTACGCGAGGCGGCGTGCCAGGAACAGCCGGTCGATCTCTGTCCGGTCCGTGGCCCGTTCGACCTCGAAGCCGCCGGACTCGGCGAACAGGGAGGCGACCCGGTCCGCCAGGACGTCCCCCGCCGCACCTGGCTCGTCGACCTTCGCGAGGAGCAGGGCGTTCGCGTTGCTCGGCAGGTCCCAGCCCTGCCACTCGGCGACGCTGCGGATGCAGATCCGGTCGATGAGCTCGAGCGCCGACGGCACGATGCCGGCGCCGGTGACGGCGGCGACGGCGACGCCCGCGTCGGTGAGCGAGCTGAAGTAGCCGATGATCGCGCGCTCCTCGCGGCCAGCGAGCGGGCGCAGCTTCACGGTGACGTCGACGATGATGCCGAGAGTGCCTTCGGAGCCGACCAAGAGCGCGGCGAGGTCGTACCCCGTGACGCCCTTCGCCGTGGTGCGCCCGAGCCTGGCGACGCTGCCGTCGGCCAGGACGACCGTGAGGCCGAGAACGTAGTCCCTCGTCACGCCGTACTTCACGCAGCACAGGCCACCGGCGTTGGTCGCGACGTTCCCGCCGATCGTCGAGATGGACATGCTGGCGGGATCCGGCGGGTACCACAGCCCGTACGTGGCGACGTGCTGGCGCAGGTCGTCGTTGATGACGCCCGCCTCCACCACCGCGTACCGCTCGGCGACGTTCACCTCGGTGATCCTCGTCATCCTCTCGAGCGAGAGAACGATGCAGCCGGCGATGGCGTTCGCGCCGCCCGACAGTCCCGAGCCGGCGCCACGAGGGACGACGGGCACCTGGAGGGAGCGGGCTGTACGAACGGTGACGACGACGTCATCCAGAGAGGCGGCGAACACGACCGCCGCAGGCTGCCCGTACGGTGCCCACTCCGCGTCGTCGTGCGCGTACGTCTCGAGCGTCGCGGTCTCTGTCACAACGGCGTCGGCGCTGAGAACGGCGCGCAGAGCCTCGGCGATCTGCGTAGTCATAGCGCTTCGCAGCCTAGCCCGCGGCCTCGTGCAGGGCTGGCGGTCCACGGACGGCATCCTCGTTTCGATACATCNNCCACGAGCGGAGAAATCCAGTGGCGGCGGGGGTCTCGCCGCCCCTAGCGTGATCCCCGCGATGGGGAGCAGCCCCCACGTCGTCACGAAAGGGGTTCTGCGTGTTACACCCATCGCTCGCGCAGCGGCAACAGGGTTGTAGGCCCTAGAGGTTCGACTCCTCACCGGCATCGCCGGGCGGGCATCAGCGCCCGGCCAGGCTCTGCGGCTCGACCACGATCGGTAAGCCCTCGTGGGACGTACCCCGCCCGTACGGACCGCCCGCCCGGCGGTGTCGCCACTCATTCCCATTCATCACCAAGGAAGCACCATGTTCAGGATCACGATCCCGGTCGGCTTCGCCGCCGTGCGCTACGCACGGGGTGAGTTCGTCGCCGTGCTGCCGGCCGGCCGGTACATGACCCGACCCGGGTTCAAGCACGTCCACGTCGACGTACGGCAGAGGCTGCTGCACCTTGCGCTGCAGGAGGTCCCCGCGGCGGACGGCGTCCCCGTACGTGTCGCTCCGACACTCCGCGTGGCGGTCACAGATCCTCGCCTGTTCGTCGAGCGGGCGCAGGACCCGATGGCCGTCGTGTACCTGGCGGCACAGCTCGCTGTACGGGAGCGCCTCGCCGCGCTCACCGCTGCCGAGCTGACGGCACGCGGCGCGTTGCTGCCGATGGGTGCGATCCTCGCTGCAGCCGATGCGGCGGGCGCCGAGGTCGGCATCACCGTGTCCGAGGTGGTCATCAAGGACGTCGTACTGCCCGTGGAGATCCGTACGGCTGCGCTCGAGCTGGCGACGGCTCAGCACCGTGCGGCTGTCCTGCTGGAGCAGGCGCGTGCCGAGACGGCCGCGCTCCGCTCCATGGCGAACGCGGCCAAGCTGCTCGACGACCACCCGGCGCTCGCGAGGCTCCGGTTGGTACAGGCGGCTGGTCCCGGTTCTCGGCTGGTCCTCCAGCTGACGGACGGGCCGGTCGCTGCGGCATCGTCCGACTGAATGGTCGCCGTGGCCAGCCGCCGACGCGCTCCGAGCCCCGACTGCGGGGTTCGGAGCCGTCAACGGTACCGATCTGACGGTCGCTGGGAACTGTCGGAGGCGGATGCCAGGATCTGTACATGGAGCTTGCTGTCCTCGTCGCCGCCTCGGCCGTCGTCGCCGCCACCCGGTCGCGCACGGCGAAGGTCGCCGAGCTCGCGCGACTGCTGACGCTGGCAGCCGCGGCGGGGGAGCGCGAGGTGCTCCTGACCACGGCGTTCCTGTCCGGTCGCGTGCCGCACGGCCGGCTCGGAGTCGGCTACCGCACCCTCGCGGCGCTGCCACCGCCGGCAGGGTCGTCGACGCTCACGCTGGCCGACGTGGACGCGGCCTTCACCGCGTTGGCCACGGCCGGGGGTGCGGGGTCTGCGGGTGCACGACGGGCGACCCTGGACGCACTGTTCTCCGCAGCCACCGCCGACGAGCGCGACTTCCTGGCGGGCCTGGTCACCGGGGAAGTACGGCAGGGCGCGCTCGACGGGATCATGCAGCTCGCCGTCGCGCAGGCGGCCGGGGTGCCGCTCGAGTCCGTACGTCGCGCAGCCATGCTCGCCGGAGCCCTGGACGCGGTCGCCGCGGTCGCGCTGACCGACGGCGTCGAAGGACTGCAGCGGATCGTGCTCGAGGTGCTGCGGCCGATCGCGCCGATGCTCGCCGCATCCTCCCCGAACGTCGCCGACGCCACGACGCTGCAGGGACCCTGGTCAGTGGAGCGCAAGCTGGACGGGATCCGGATCCAGGCGCACAAACGGGGCCACGAGGTGCGGGTCTTCACGCGTTCTCTCGACGACATCACCGACCGGCTGCCCGAGGTCGTCGAGGTGGTCGCGGCGCTCCCCGCCGAGACGCTGGTGCTCGACGGCGAGGCGATCGCGCTGCGCCCCGACGGCCGGCCCGAACCGTTCCAGGTCACTGGCGCCCGCACGGCGTCCACACGGGACCCGGAGCAGCTCCGCGCTCAGACCCCGCTGACCACGTACGTGTTCGACGTCCTCCACCACGACGGGAGATCGCTGCTCGACGAGCCGCTGATCGCGCGACGCGAGATCCTCGAGCGACTCCTTCAGCCCGAGAACCGCGTCGCATCGGTCGTCACCGACGACCCCGGCGCCGCCCAGCGGTTCTTCGAGGACCAGATCGCCGCGGGCCACGAAGGTGTGGTGATCAAAAACCTGGGCGCCCCCTACGCCGCCGGTCGTCGCGGCGGGTCCTGGGTCAAGGTGAAACCCCGGCACACGCTCGACCTCGTCGTGCTCGCGGTCGAGCGCGGCTCCGGACGGCGACGCGGCACCCTGTCGAACATCCATCTCGGCGCCCGCGACGGCGACGGCTTCGTCATGCTCGGCAAGACCTTCAAGGGCATGACCGACGAGATGCTTTCATGGCAGACGACCCGCTTCACCGAGCTGATGTCCGACGACAACGGGTGGGTCGTCACCGTACGTCCCGAGCAGGTCGTCGAGATCGCCTTCGACGGGCTCCAGCGCTCGTCGCGCTACCCGGGCGGCCTGGCGCTCCGCTTCGCGCGCGTCCTGCGCTACCGCGACGACAAGACCGCAGAGGAGGCGGACACGATCGAGACCGTACGCACGCTGGCCGGCCCCGTCTCGGACGAGCCCGACGCCGACGCCTGAGAACGCATGGCGGAGCAGCGGTCCTGCGCGCCGTGCGGCATAGCATCGAAGGCGTGACTCCTCTCCTGCTCGTCGTCATACTCGCCGGAGTCATCGCCACTGGCTGCTGGGTCGTGTCCGTGATCACCCACGACACCTCCCAGGTCGACCGGATGTGGTCGATCGCACCGCCGATCTACCTCTGGGTCTTCGCGGGCGGAGCCGGGTTCAGCGACGCCAGGCTCGACCTCATGGCTGCGCTCGCGACGCTCTGGGGAGCTCGGCTCACCTACAACTTCGCCCGCAAGGGCGGCTACTCCGGCGTCGAGGACTACCGCTGGGCGGTTGTGCGGAAGTCGATGAATGCCTGGCAGTTCCAGCTCTTCAACCTGTTCTTCATCGTGATCTACCAGAACATCCTCCTGGTCCTCATCGCGTTGCCCGGGTGGACCGCGCTGCAGCATCGGACACCGTTCGGACCGCTCGACGGAGTCCTCGCCGTGCTGTTCCTCGCCGCCCTCGTGGGAGAGACCATCGCCGACCAGCAGCAGTGGGAGTTCCATCTGCGCAAGCGGGCAGCTACCCCCGACGCCGCTGCGGCCGAGGGGTTCCTCCGCGAAGGGCTGTTCCGGTACGCGCGCCATCCGAACTACTTCTTCGAGATCTCGCAGTGGTGGCTGATGTTCGGCTTCGGCGCAGCCGCTGCCGGCTCCCTTCTGCAGTGGTCCTTCGCCGGAGCCGCGCTGCTCACCGTGCTGTTCGTCGGGTCGACAATCATGACCGAGCGGATCTCGGCCTCGAAGTACCCCCACTACGCCGACTACCAAGCGCTCACCTCGCCGATCGTGCCTTGGCCGCCCCGTCGTACAGCCGGCTCGGTCATTGCCGTCCGGCCCTAGCGTCAGACCCACCGATCTGGCAAGGTTCTGCCGCATGAGCCTGGCCTTCCTCGTGACCTCGCTGATCATCATCGCGACCCCTGGCACCGGGGCCATCCTCACGATCGGCGCCGGCATCCGCGGCGGCAGGAGGCTGGCCCTCGTGACGGCCTTCGGCTGCACGCTGGGGATCGTCCCCCATCTCGTCGCCGCGATCACCGGTACGGCCGCGCTTCTCCGGCTCGGAGGTGTCGCGTTCGAGGTGCTGCGGTGGGTCGGGATCGCGTACCTGCTGTACATGGCGTTCTCCACGTGGCGGTCGTCCGGCGCCCTGGGCCTCGAGGGGGCTCCGCAGCCACGGTCGACGCTGCGCACGATCGGCAACGCCATCCTCGCCAACCTGCTGAACCCCAAGCTGACGTTGTTCTTCTTCGCGTTCCTGCCCCAGTTCGTCAGCACGGACGCCGCGAGCCTGCCTCAGATGCTCACGCTGAGCGGCACCTTCATGGCGCTGACGCTGGTGGTGTTCGCGGTGTACGGGCTCGCCGCGAGCTTCTTCCGCCGCCACCTGGTCGAGCGCCCCAGCGTCACGCGGAGGATCCAGAAGGGCTTCGCCCTCGGCTACGTGGGCATCGGCGTCGGGCTGGCCACCACCCACCGCTGAGCCGTACGGCACGCGGGAGCACTGGTCAGCAGCACCTCGCGGTCACATGAACCGCGAGTTCCTCCACCCCTGGACGCCGTCGACGCGAAGGATCTGGACCCCGTCGTCGAGGCTTGAGATCTCAGGCCTGTCGACTTCCAGGACCCACCCGTTGGCATACATCAGCTCCTCGAGCTTCCCCTCGATGAGGCGGGAGTGAGTACCGACGAGAACGTAGTGGACGCGGCGATTGCACAGGTCGATGCAGCTCTCGAGGAAGGCGGTCTCTCCGCCTTGGATGTCGATGTGGAGAAGGTCCAGGTCGCCATGCGTCTCGACGATCGACGCCAGGTCGACCGCCGGAAGGATCGTGGAGGAGCCGTCCTCCTTGGCCTTCTCGACCTGCTCCTCCGTGGGGTTGAGGATCGGCTGGAGGCCCCACTCGCCGCCGCCCGGCGGCTGCTGGGGGAACAGGGCGACCCCGCTGTAGCCGGCCGCGATCCCGTGGTACAGCTCGAACTCCGACTCCTTGAAGCCGTTGTCAGGCAGCGACTGCCGAGCGAACTCGATGTAGGCGGGATCGCCCTCGATCCCGATCAGGAACACCTTCTTGCCGGCCCGCCGGGCCGCAACACCGGTGATGTTGAGCCAGCAGCCCCAGCCGCACCCGAGCTCTGCGACCGTGAAGGTGTCCTTCGACAGATCGACAGCGCGGAGGGCCGCCCCGAACTCGGCGATGTCGGCGTGCCAGTTGTTCGGTGACGGCATGGGCTCGACCGTGCCCGCACGGTCCTTCAGCAGCTCCGGGAAGAAGGCCGGGTCGATCTTCACGCCCAAGTAGTTCGTGAGATGGCGGGGCGACGGCTCCAGGTACGGAGCGGCGTATCTCTTCATCACCTCGACAGGGTCGAACGACGCCTGAACGTGCCAGAACGGGTTCTGTCCCGCGGGAATGAACGAGTCGGAGGGGTCCGGCGGAGCGATTCGGTCCAGGGTGACGAGAATCTCGTCGATCTTCGCCGGGATGGACTGAGCCCTCCGGAACATGTGTCGGATACGCGCAATCATGGGGTTCGCCTTCTGTCGATCCCGGACCGAACAGGCTGCTCGAAATGCTTCGCCCCTGGTCGGCTGGGTGCCTGGACACTCGACTGCAGAGCGTACAGCCCCCGGCCCGGCTGGTTGGTTCCGGGCTGCACGGGGCCAGTCCGCATTCTGTGCCACTCGTCGCCGAGGCAGCCCATTGAGCACCGGCAGCTTCGCAACGATCCGGACCCGGCCGAGGCCCTACCGCGAGACCGGGTTGTACCGGAGCATGTTCGGCGCGCCGCCGCACTCGGGCCCGATCCGGAGCCCGCCGAGTCGGCCTTCGCCCCGGAGCGCGTACAGCTTCGGGACGATCCGGTCGCGGAGGCCCATGGGGTCGATCGTGTTGAGGTAGACCTTCGTCCCCCCCTCGAAGCCGGCGAGCGTCGAGACGCGCCACTTGAGCAGGATCCGCCACGGCATGGACAGGTCGACATCGACCGGGCGGTGGTGCCACTCCTCGTTGGTCGGCACGTCGACGCCCGTCGCGGCGTGCATGGCGTGCACCAGGTCGGAGACCCCGCCGATCTCGTCCTCCGTGTGGTCCCACGGCCACGCATGCTCCGACTTCGAGTAGATCTCGATGGACGGGTACCGGTGCCCGAAGCCCGCGAAGGCTACGGCGTAGTCGTTCTCGGCGATGAGCAGGTTGTGGTAGCTCGCGTAGTTGACGGCCGCCTCGTTGTACAGGTTGGGGTTCGTACGGAGCCGTTGGATCGCGAGCTCGTTCTGCACGCCGCGCTCGTCGATGGAGACCAGCTGCTTGTGGAGGTGGTCGAACGACGCGCCCGCCGGCTTGAGCCAGTTCTGGAAGACGGCCACGTACGGGGCGTACCGGTTGATCTCGTACAGCCTCCGTAGCGACTCGACGGTGAACGACATGTACCGGTAGTGCTCCTCCGGGGTCAGCGTGCCCGACGAGGCGAGGTCGGCGGTCGTGGTGGCGCCGTCGACGTAGTGGCGCCGCGCGATGATGACGTCGTGGCCGCCGCCGAAGAAGCCGGACGCGAACTCGATGATCTCTTCCTCGGTCATGCCGGCGATCGCCTCGACGGTACGTCCGGACGCGCGCAGCTTCCCCGTCGCGACGGCGAGTACGTGCGCACGCCCGGCTGGGCTCGCGAGGTAGTTGCGGCGCCGCTCGGCGATGTCGAGGGGGATCTCGTAGGCGTAGTTGGCGTGCCAGTAGTCGTACGACAGGATCTCGAAGAGGTTGGGCACGCGGCGGAACTCGGCGACCGTGTCGAACAGGTTCTCGGCAGGCGTCCTGTACACGGTGTGCCAGCCGCGGCTGTCGCGGATCACGCGCGACTTCTCCGGCGGCGTGTCGAGGTATCCGCCTTCGCAGAACGCGCAGTGGTGGCCATGGGCGGCAGGATCGATCGGTTCGGGGTGCGCCGACAGGATGCCGAGCGGCCGGTTCCCGCGGCCCGGAACGGTCCAGACCTCCGTGCCCGAGAACGGGTTGAGCTGCTTGATGGTGCCGTCGCGCATGGTGGTGATGTAGTTCGGGTTCGGCGAGTACGGCAGGAGCATGAACGTCAGGCTAGTGCTGCCGAATGGAGCCTGCGGCGGCAACCCTCATCACGCTCGACCTGAAGCCGTTTCGCCCGGCGGAACGGCCGACTCAGGGGGTTTTCAGCCCTTTTAACTCTCGCGATCCGTACATCGGGGAACCGGCAGCCGCCGTTAGGTATCGGTACTCAGAGCCTCCCCGTCCGCTACCTAACGAAGTCGGGTAGTTCCCTTCACGTTCTGGTCTCCCTGTCGCCGTTGAGATTTGCGACAGTTGTGACGGCTCGATGAGCCGCCGCACGACAGCACAGGAGGACACCCCGCATGACCGTGGCAATGACCCGCCCCGCACCCGCCCCCGCTTGCACCGCCGCCACCGAGGTCTTCTGCAACCCGCTGCTCGAGGAGCCCTTGCCGAGTTCCGCATCGAGCGCCCAGCGGCAGGCCCGCACGATCCTCATGGCGCGAGCCGCGGAGACCTGCACGAGCTGCCCGCTCTTCACGAAGTGCCTGTACGACGCCGTCGTCAACCACGACGTGTACGGCTTCGTGGCCGGCACCACCGTCCGCCAGCGCCACGAGATCCGAACCGAGCTCGAGGTCACGGTCGACCCGGACGACTTCGACACCCTTGCCGGCGTCACGTCGCCGAACCGTCAGATCGACCACGACGAGGTCGTTCGGCTCCGCACCGCGAACCCTCACGAGAGCCTCGAGTCGATCGCCCAGCGCCTCGGCTGCTCCCTCTCCACCGTGAAGCGCCATCTGCGCCGCGCACGCAACGGCGAGGTGGCGCCTCGTGAGGAGTCCGTACCGCCGACGCTCGAGGACATCCTCGACGTGTACGACTCGGTCGTCACCACCTCGCGCCGCCGAGCGGCCTGACCCGAAGCCAGCGCCTGCCTGCAATCCCCCCGCGGGCGGGCGCTGCCGCGTTCGGGCCCCGACCTCCCCCATGGGTGCCAGACTGGGATGAGGAGGAAAGGGGGCATCGATGCCTCAGCGCAACCTCAGCCAGACTGTCCTGCAGATCGTCTTCAGCTTCTTCCTCGGACTCGTGGTGGTCGCCTTCGTGGGGATCGCACTGAACACGTTCTACCCAGAGCCGAGCAGCAGGATCGAGCCGGATCAGGCGGTCTGGGACACCTGGCGCATCGTGACGGGGACCTGGCTGCTGATCTGCGCCACGGTCGTCATGATCGCGTCGATGCTCATCCGGACCGAGGCGATCCCAGTCATCACCAACGGCATCCTGCTCGGTGGGCTGTTCACCATGATCTACGCCGTGACGATGTCCCTGTCCGCCGCCAACGCCTGGCCTCGCCTCGCTGTCGTTGCCGGAGCCCTCGTCGTGACGGTCGGCGTCGCGTACTGGAAGTTCGCCGTGCGCAAGACCCAGCCGCCGACTCCGCTCGCTGCGTCCCCCGATGCAGGCATGCCGGTCGACCCAGGCCTCACGGCCAGGGTCGACACGCTCGAGCAGAAGCTGGAGGGGTTGCGTCGGGCGCTGAACGACTGACCAACCCCGCAACTTGCTAGCCGCCGAGCAGGTTGCCGAGTCCGCCGATGCTCATCGAGCTGCCGGTGGGGTTCTGCGACGGTGCCTGCTGGTGGATCCAGGACGTGAGCGCCGACGGGTTCCGCGACTGGAGCAGGAGGCGTCCCGGTCCGAAGAAGTCGAAGACGAAACCTTCGCCCGAGGTCAGCGACGAGAACGTCTTGCCCTCTACCGCGCGGCGCAGGCGGAACTGGATGCCGAGGTCGTACGCGACGACGTGGCCCGTGTCCACGACGATCGACTCGCCCGGCTGGAGGTCGACGATGTCCAGCGCGCCGTACACGCTGACGACGACCTGGCCCTGTCCGGTGGCCTGCAAGCCGAAGCCGCCCTCGCCGCCGAACAGGTTCTTGCCGCCGCCCCACTTGGAGGTGACCTCGGTGCCGAACGAGTTGGCGATCCAGCAGCCCTTCGTCACGAAGAACGGCCGGTCGGGCTTGATGTCGATCCCGATGATGTCGCCCGGGAGTACGCCGGCGACGTCGACCCAGCCCCCCTGCTGCGGGGCTGTGTACGTGGTGACGAAGAACGACTCGCCGGCGAGGACGGACCTCTTGAGGCCCGCCATGAGGCCGCCTCCGGTGCCGACATCGAGCGTGACGCCGGCGCTGGTGGCCATCATCGCGCCGGACTCGACACGTGCGGGTTCGTTGGGAGCAAGATAGAGCCGACCCACGGTGAAGGCCGGATTATGACGAGTCTGCAGCTGCATGGCGCACAGTGTGCCGCGCTCGGAGAACCTCCGCCAGCGTTCTAAGAATTGACTGGTCACGCAGTACGACGAGGGTCCTGCGGATGTCGATCACCAACGCAAGGCGAGTTGCGTACGATTCTTGACTCCCAACTTCCGAAAGACCGACGCGAGGTGCGATTCGACGGTCCGTACCGACAGCGAGAGTGTCTCTGCAGCCTCTCTGTTCGACAAACCCGAGCTCACGGCGGCGGCGACTCGGCGCTCTGCTTCCGTGAGCCTCGCGATGAGATCGCGGGCGTACCGCGACGCTGGGGGAAGGCTCGCCCTTCCCACGATCAGCGCCGCCAGAGCGAGCACCTGCGCGACTTCGGGAACCGCAGCGAAGGTGCTGCCTCGGAACTCGCCCAGGAGCCCCACGATCTCCTCACCGCCGCCATACCCACGCCGCGTCGCGATCAGCAACCCCAGCATCTCAAGCACCTGACGCGTCCCCCGGTCGCCGACTGCGCTCCCCAAGGGTGCCAACCTGCCTTGGTCGAACTCGTCGAGAACGGTGACCGACAGTGCCCACGCGCTCAGGAACTCAGCCACCAGCGCGCGGATCTCCGTGGCCGGCACCCTGAGCGGTTCCATGCCCGGAGTGTAGTTTCAGTAGGCCTACGGATGCCATGGCGATGGCTTGCTGGCACACTCCACCCATTGTCCGGCGTGTGAGAGGGTGCCATGCGAAGACGTAGAGAGGCTGCCGTGGTTCTGGCAGTTCTGGTCCTGACCGGGGGATGCGCAGCATCGACGACAACCCCGGGCGCAGCGTCTGTCGTCGCGTCACCGCCTGCCGGCTCCGCTTCCGCCACGGGTAGCGCTGCTGGCGGCACTGCCGCCTCCGTCCCCAGCGCCAGCGCGGTCGCCACCGGGATGTGCCGCACCATCGATCTGGCCGCGGCAACCGCGCTCTTAGGAGGTACTCCGAAGCAGCTCGCGGCATCGGCTGGCAGCGCTGCCAGCGCCACGAAGATCGACGGCTGTTCGTACACCGGGACTGATCCAACTCTCGGATACGACGTGATCCGCCAACCCGGTCCCGCGAGGACGTTCGTCGAGGCCGCCAAGACCGCAATCAACGGGCAGCCCAACATCGTGCCGTTCGCCGTCTCTCTCGGCGACGATGCATTCGGTTTCACAACCAGCGTCGGTGCGAAGACGATGGCGCGGATCGAAGTCGCCAAGGGCGACATCTCCGTGGCTGTTTCATCTACGGCCACCGATCCAGCCAAGGCGCAGAGCGTGGCGCTTGAGGCCGCGAAACGCCTGGTCGGGGCCTTCTAGGAGGCGTCAGAACCAGCGGTTCAGCTCTTCAGCGGTACCGCCCTCGGCGAAGTAGCCGGTGACGTGGTCGGCGGCGGCCAGGACCTCGGCCGGCGCCCCACCCATCGCGACGCCGCGACCTGCCCAGCGCAGCATCTCGATGTCGTTGTAGCCGTCGCCGAGCGCGAGAACGTCCCTGGGCGCGACCCCGTACCGGGCGCACGCCACGTCGAGTCCGGCCGCCTTGTCGACGCCTTCGGGCGCGATGTCGAGCCAGCACTTCCAGCCCACGAAGTAGCTCACCCCGTGCAGGCCGAGCCGTTGCGCGAGGTCCTTGAACTCGGCGTCGTCACCGTGGGGATCACGGACGATGACGCGGGAGACCGGGCGCGAGCGCAGCTCCTCGATCGACTCGTGCACCGTGTCCCCGTACAGCTCGCCGTCGGGGAACGCGGCGCTGACGCGGTACCCCCGTCCGATCTCCTCGACCGCGATGATCGCCTTGGTCACCTCGACGACGCGGTCGATGACCGGCGCCGGGTCGAACGTGACGTGCCGTACGAGCTCGAAGGGCGGGTAGTCGACGACCACGGCCCCGTTCGAGCAGACGTGCAGCGCCGGGGGCAGCTCGAGCGCCTCGACGATGATCTGGGTCGCCATCCAGCTGCGACCCGTGGACATGATGACGGGCACGCCGGCGTCGATGACGCGTCGTACCGCCACCCGTACAGAGCCGGGCAGCACGCCGTCGAAGTCGACCAGGGTGCCGTCGATGTCCAGCGCGACCAGCTTCGGCCGCCAGCGTGGCGCCACGTCTCAGACCGGGAGCAGCACGTCGCGGCCGCCCAGGTAGGGGCGGAGCGCCTCCGGGATCGCCACGGACCCGTCGGGGAGCTGGTGGTTCTCAAGCAGCAGGATGATCATGCGGGTCATCGCGCACAGGGTGCCGTTGAGCGTCGCGACCGGACCCACGCCACCCTCGTACCGTGCCCTGGTGTTCAACCGGCGCGACTGGAACTCGGTGCAGTTGGATGTCGAGGTGATCTCGCGGTACTTGCCCTGGCTAGGGACCCACGCGTAGCAGTCGTACTTGCGCGCGGCCGACAGGCCGAGGTCGCCCGCGGCCACCTCGAGCACCTGGAACGGCAGCCCGAGGAGCGACAGGAAGTCCTTCTCGTAGCCGAGGAGCCGCTGGTGCTGGGCCTCCGCGTCTTCGGGGGCGCAGTAGACGAACATCTCGACCTTGTCGAACCAGTGCACGCGGAAGATGCCGCGGGTGTCCTTGCCGTACGAACCGGCCTCGCGCCGGAAGCACGGGCTGTAGCCGGCGTACGAGATGGGCAGCTTGGTGGCGTCGAGGATCTCCTCCGAGTGGTACGCCGCGAGCGCGACCTCACTCGTACCGACCAGGTAGAGGTCGTCCGCCGGCAGGTGGTAGACGTCCTGTGCGGCCTGGCCGAGGAAGCCCGTGCCCTCCATCGCCGACGGCTTCACGAGCGCTGGCGGCAGGATGGGCGTGAAGCCCCACTCTGCGGCCTTGGCCATGGCGAACGCCGTCAGCGCGAGCTCGAGCTGTGCGCCCTGGCCGGTGAGGAAGTAGAAACGAGCGCCGGACACCTTCGCGCCGCGCTCCATGTCGATCGCGCCGAGGAGCTGTCCGAGCTCGAGGTGGTCGCGCGGCGTGAACCCTTCCGCGGCGAAGTCGCGCGGGGCGCCGACCTGCTCGACCACGACGAAGTCGTCCTCGCCCCCGCGGGGGACGTCCTCGAAGACGGGGTTCGGAAGCTTCAGCATGAGGGCGTCGAAGACCCCACCCGCCTCGTCGGAGGTGGCCTGTGCGTCCTTGACCTGAGCGGCCAGCCCCTTCGTACGCGCCAGCAGCTGCTGCTTCTCGTCGCCGGTCGCCTTGGGGATCAGGGCGCCGAGCTCCTTCTGCTCGGCCCGAAGCCGCTCGTACGCCGCGATCGAACCGCGCCGCGCCTCGTCGGCGGACAGGAGCTGGTCGATGAGCTCCGGCGACTCGCCCCGAGCCTCCTGAGCACGACGAAGACGGTCGGGGTCGGTGCGCAGCAGCTTCGGATCGATCACGGACACAGACTACCGAGCCCCACGACCGCTCTCCGCGTCGTTCCGGCCCCCCGGAACGCACTCGTCGGACGCCCGGCTTGCCCTGACGACACAATGGGGCATGGCCACCCGCGGACGCAGACTGACCTGGCTCGTTGTCATCGTCACCGTCGGGGGGTTCGTGGTCTGGTCGGTGCTGCGCGTGACAGGCGTCCTGGACGGTCTCGACCAGGCGCTTCTTCCCGGGCACATCGCGCCTCGATCGGCGTTCGGGCAGGTCCTCGACGCGTTCTCCCTGATCGTCCACCCGACGGTCGTCTTCATCGCGATCCTGGGCATCGCGGGCTGGTGCGCGGCACGTCGGCTGCGCCGGCTCGGGACGGCACTCCTCGGCTCGGTCGTCGTCGGATGGGCGGGGTACGAGCTGCTCAAGGCCCTCTTCCAGCTGCCTCGGCCGACGTCGGGGTTCAGTGATGCGATCACGTACTCGGGCTACGGGTACCCGTCGGGGCACGTCGTCGCGGCCACCATCGGCGCCGCCACGATCGTCACGCTCGCCACCGCACAGCGCCGCTCGCAGCTCTCGCTCTGGGTCATCCGCGTCGCCGGGGCACTGTTCGTCATGATCGTCGCGGTCGACCGTCTGCTCATGCGCCATCACTGGTTCAGCGATCTGGTCGGGGGCGCGCTGTTCGGCGGCGCGGTGATCTCGACGGCTCTGGCGCTGGCCGGGGTCAACACGATCGCGGAGTCCCTGGGCCTGTTGACCCGTCCCCGCACCCATGTCGACAAGCGCGCCGCCGTCATCTACAACCCGTCGAAGATCATCGACTTCGACCTGTTCCGAACACGCGTCGAGTTCGAGCTGCGCGAACGCGGCTGGAAGCCTCCCCTCTGGCTGGAGACCGAGGTGGACGACCCGGGCCATCAGATGGCCAAGGACGCCCTCGAGAAGGAGGTCGACCTCGTGCTCGTCGCGGGCGGCGACGGCACCGTACGCGTCGTCTGCTCAGAGCTCGTCGGCAGCGGCACGCCGGTGGCGTTGATCCCCGCCGGTACCGGCAACCTGCTCGCCCGTAACCTCGGCATCCCCCTCGACGAGCAGGAGGCGTTCGACATCGCGTTCGAGGGGACGCCGTCGCCCGTGGACGTCGTGAAGTTCACGATCGGCGAGAAGACCGAGCACTTCGTCGTGATGAGCGGCATGGGGGGCGACGCGCAGGTGATGGCGAACACCAA
Organism: Propionibacteriaceae bacterium; assembly: GCA_003153855.1. Lineage (GTDB taxonomy): Bacteria > Actinomycetota > Actinomycetes > Propionibacteriales > Propionibacteriaceae > Fen-668. The sequence continues at coordinate 15,144 of PMBM01000163.1, read as the reverse complement.
CACCGACCTCAAGAAGGTGGTCGGGTCGGCTGCGTACTTCCTTGCCGCCGCGCAGAGCGTGGGCGCCGGGCCGTACGACCTCACCGTGACGCTGGACGACCACGAGCCGGTCGAGCGGAAGGCCGTGCTCGCGCTGGTGGGCAACGTCGGCACTCTGCAGGCAGGCATCAAGATCTTCCCGGACGCCAGTCCCACCGACGGCAAGCTGGACGTGCTCATCGGGAACCCGACCAGCGTCGTGGACTGGGCGAAAGTCGCGAGCGGGCTGCTCGGCGGCGCGGAGGTGGAGCCGCTCGAGTACGGCCAGGGGCGCAAGGTCGTCATCGAGTCGGTCGAGCCGATCCCGTACCAGCTCGACGGCGACGCCGAGGGGGACACGAACCGGCTCGAGGCCGAAGCCGTACCGGCGGGGCTCATGGTGATGCTGCAGCGAGCGGAGAAGCACTGATCGAGCTGTCGCGGCACCTGGGGGATCCCACGCCGGCGCCGCACGGCAGCTCAGCGCGTGGCCGACAGCCCCAGCTCGACGACGATGCGGCGGTGGTCGCTGCCGACGCTCGTACGTTCTGTTACTGAGCCCCGCGCGCTGACCTCCGGCGCATAGGCTCGACACCGAGGCCGTAGGGCCGGGTCGAGGATGACGATGCAGCGGGTGGAGGAACGATGATCGAGGTGCTGTCGCCGCGTCAGGTCGACGCGGCAAGGCCGGCAGGCGCCTTCGTGGGATCGACGCTGGCGGAGCTCCAGCGTCGTGCCGAGCCAGGGACGAACCTGCTGGAGATCAACGACTGGACGGTCGAGCTGATCGCCCGGCGTGGGGCCGTCTCCTGCTACGTCGACTACGCGCCGTCGTTCGGCCGGGGGCCGTTCGGGAAGGTGATCTGTACGTCGGTCAACGACGCCGTACTGCACGGGTTGCCGTACGACTACGTGCTGCGCGACGGCGACCTCCTCACCCTCGACTTCGCGGTCGGCGTCGACGGCTGGGTGGCCGATGCGGCGATCAGCTTCGTCGTCGGCGACACCGTCGACCCGGCGGACCAGCGCATGATCGACGCGACGCGCGATGCGCTCGCCGCCGGGATCACGGCTGCGGGAACAGGGTCGAAGACCGGTGACATCTCGTACGCCATCGGACAGGTGCTGACGGGAGCCGGCTACAAGGTCAGCACCGAGTTCGGCGGCCACGGCGTCGGGAGCACGATGCACCAGGACCCGCACATCTCGAACAACGGGATGCCTGGCCGCGGGTTCCCGCTGAAGCCGGGCCTGCTCCTCGCCATCGAGCCCTGGGTCATGGCCGATACGGACCGCCTCAAGGTCGACGACGACGGCTGGACCCTCCGCAGCGCCACGGGCTGCCGCACCGCCCACACCGAGCACACCATCGCCCTCACCGCGTCCGGCCCCGAGATCCTCACACTCCCGGAGTAGACCAGTACAGGGATGCTCCGGACCTGTACAGGTGCTCTCCTGACGGGACCGGTTCCCTCCCCGGACCAGCCACGTTCGCCTCCAAGCCGGCCACGTTCTCTCCCCGAGCCACCTAGGTTCTCTCCCGGACCGGGGTGCGGCTACGGCTCGCGTGAGCAATCTCACCCCAAGCCCAGTGGGGCGTCTCACGCGGCATTAGTGTGAAATCACCATGGACGGTGTCGATGAGGACTCCGGCCGGCTCTCGCGGCCGCGAGTCCCAGGTTACGACTCGTTCGAGCTGATCGGGCGGGGGGGATTCAGCACAGTCTGGCGCGCGCGCCAGATCGCCTACGACAGGATGGTCGCGGTCAAGATCCTCCTGGCGGGGATCGACGACGAGGCGGGACGTCGTCGGTTCGAGCGGGAGTGCACGCTCATGGGTCGCCTGACAGGCCACCCCAACATCGTGACGGTCTTCGACTCGGGGTTCCTCGACGACGGCCATCCGTTCCTCGCGATGACGTACTGCGAGCACGGCTCGCTGGCGGACCGGGTGCGCTCGACCGGTCCGATCCCGGCTGCCGAGGTGACCCGCATCGGCATCAAGATCGCCGGCGCTCTCGATGCGGCCCACCAGCTCGGTGTGCTCCACCGGGACGTGAAGCCGGAGAACATCCTGATCACGGCGTTCGGCGAGCCCGCGCTGGCCGACTTCGGCATCTCCACGGCACGCGGCGCGGCCACGGTGACGACCGCGTACACCCCGACGCACGCAGCCCCCGAGGTGCTGCTCGGCAAGCCTGCCGACATGAGGACCGACGCGTACAACCTGGGCTCCACCCTGTACCAGCTGCTGCGCGGCGAATCCGCGTTCTCCGACCCCGAGCAGACCGGGATCGCGGGCTTCGTCGACCGCGTCCTGCACGAGCAGCCACCGGCGCTCGATCCCGCGATCGCCCCACCAGCGCTGAGCGAGGCGATCCAGGCGGCGATGGCCAAGGACCCGGCTGACCGGCCTCAGACTCTCGCGGACTTCGGTCGACGCCTTCAGGACGTGCAGCGCGCTGCCGGCGAGCCCGTCACCGACATGGTGCTCATGGGCCCGGTCTCGGAGAGGATCGTCACCGGATCCACCGCGCCGGCGACCGTCATCGCGTCATCCCTCGCGACCATCCCGAACGTGGTCGGGGCTTCTCCCGCGGCTGCGTCGGGGTTCGCAGCAGGCGCAACGATCCTGCCGCCCGTCTTCCATGCCGTCGGTGCCAGCCCGGCCGGCGGGGACGCCACGATGCTCGCGGCGCGGTCTCGTCAGGTCGAGACGCCCTCGGAACCACCCCCCGCCGCGAAACCGCGCAAACGGCACGTACGGGCGTTGGTCGCCGTCGGTGCTGTGGTGGTGCTGGCCGCGCTCCTGGTCGTCGTCCCGTGGCGGCAGGTCATGGCGATGGTCGGCGGTGGGGCAAGCGTCGTGGCCACTCCGTCCACGTCCTCCACCCCGACACCGTCGGCGACATCGACCTCGGCGACGCCTACGCCCACTCCCACACCCACTCCGACCGCGACGCCGACCCCCACGTCGACACCCACTCCGACCGCGGCGCCCTCGTCCGCCCAGGCGTCGGTGTCGAAGCCGCTCATCTCGATCTACACGAGAATCACGAAGATCATCGTGATCGCGCCGTCACCGCCGCCCGACCTGGTCGCGACGCGTTCGGGAGCGAAAGTCCAGCTGGTGTGGAACAAGTCGCCGACAGCGACCGTGGCGTCGTACAAGGCGATCCGCGCTGCCAACGGTGGCGCGTACGGATCGTTCCCCTACAACGAGCTCCCCGTTACAAACGTCACGAACTGTCCGGGGGGGTACCCGTACTGCCTCGTCGACAACAGTCCCCCAGCTGGGGTGGCGCTCTGCTACGAGATCATCGCCGTGGGCGAGAACGGGATGTCGAGCGCGCCGAGTCCCAAGTCCTGCGTCGCCGCCTGAGCGCCTTCCGACGATGTCCGACTTCACCCTCACCGACGAAGCACGGCTGGTGGAACGCGCGGCCGGCGGCGACAAGGAGTCGTTCCGCCAGCTCTACGGTCTGTACGCACCGGGCGTCGCGGCCTTCCTCGCCCGCCGCTCGCCTCATGACGACGTCGACGACCTCGTGGCCGAGACGTTCATCCGGGCGTGGCTCGCGCTCCCACGCTTCGAATGGCGTGGGACGTCGATCAGGGCGTGGCTGTTCCGCATCGCGTCCAGACAGCTGGCGGAACGGGCCAGGCACCCTTCTCGACGAGAGCTCGCAACGGCCACCGTCGAGGTGCCGGCAATCCCATGCTTCGACGACGGGGTCGTCGACCGCCTGACCGCCGAGCGGCGGATCAGCCAACCCCTTGCGTCGCTCACCCCCAGCCAGCGGGTCGTGGTCATCCTGCGGTACGCGGACGGCCTCGACGTGACCGAGACGGCACACGTCCTCGGGATCTCCGCCGACTCCGTACGTTCTCGAGCCCACCGAGGCCTTCAGTCTCTCCGCGCCGCGCTCGCGACGAGCGGCACCCAACCCTCGAGGAGGTCGTGACATGGAGCTTCTCCTCGTCGTGTCCCGTACCGGCCGGCCCCCCGTGGACCTGCGGGTCGACATCGACGCGGCCGCACCGGCCGCCGAGCTGATCGACGCGCTCAAGGACACCGTCGGCGCCACCGGGCCCGTCGACGCCTACGTGGCGCGTACGGCGTCGCGCCTCGACCCGGCTCGTACCGTCTCCGACGCCCGGCTGGTCCACGGCGACCGTCTCGAGCTGGTCCCTGCTGGACGGCCGCCGCAGGAGTCCGTGCGTGACGCCACCGCCGCCCTGCCGGCCTTCGAGCTCACGGTGGTCGGTGGCCCGAGCGCCGGAGCCCGGTACCCGCTGCGCGCTGGGTCGGCCTACATCGTCGGTCGCGACGACACCGCCGACATCGTGGTGGGCGACCCGCAGACGTCGCGCCGCCACGTCCACCTCGGCGTCGGCTCGCACGCGGTCGTCGCCACCGACGCGGGGTCGGCGAACGGCACCTTCCTCGACGGCCGGCGGCTCAGTGCGCCGACAGAGGTGCAGCCCGGACAGGTGTTGGAGCTGGGCACGACCCAGCTGTCGATCGTGGCCGTCGCGGGCGCCGCACACGGCCACGCCAACGTGACCTGGGTCGACGGCCGTGAGTCGTACTCGCGGTCGCCCCGCGTGGCCCGTACCACGACCTCGCCCGTCGTCACCGTGCCGACCGCCCCAGTCCAGCCGCCACGGCGGAAGATCCCCATGGCCACCGCGCTCGTCCCGGTCGTCATGGGCGCTGTGATGGCTTACTTCATGGGCCCCATGATGCTGCTGTTCGCCCTGATGGGGCCGGTCGTGATGGCTGCGTCGAGCTGGGAGGACCGCCGCAGCGGGCGCAAGGAGTACGCCGCCCGGCGCGCTGCCTACGTCGCCGAGATGGACCAGCTCGAGCGGACCGTCGACGCCACCCATCGCGCCCTGCTGGCCGAGCGCCGTTCAGCCGCACCGAGCGTGGCGGAGCTCGTGGAGTGGGTGCGCTCGCGAGATCCGCGGCTCTGGGAACGTCGCTACGACGAAGCGGACTTCCTCACGGTACGGATCGCGGCCGCGGACCTGCCGAGCAGACTCTCCGTCACCACGAACGTCTCGGACACGACGAAGGGCCTCACCGCCCCGGAGACCGCCGACCAGGAGCGCGCCAAGGCGCTCGCCGCGTCGCATGCCCTCGATCCGGCCGTACCGGTCGACGTCGGCCTCACCACCACCGGCGTCCTGGGCATTGCGGGATCCGCGCGCGTGCGTACCGCGCTCGTGAGCTGGCTCGTCGTCCAGGCAGCGATCCTGCACAGTCCCCGCGACCTGGCCATCGTCGGGCTGCTGCCGGCGACCGAGTCCTCGCCCCAGAGCGAGTGGGCGTGGCTGCGCTGGCTGCCTCACACGGAGACCCTGCTCGTCGGGGTCCCCGGAGCACGTACGGTCGCCTCCGAGGCCGAGGACGTACGGGCCCTGTTCCAGGTCGTCGACGACCTTGTCACCACCCGGCGCCTGCGCGCCGAGCGCGGGGTGGGCGACGAGCGTCCGTACCCGTGGGTCCTCGTCGTCGTGCCGGGGCCCACCGCGGTCCCCCAGCCGGCACTGTCGCGGCTCCTGGCCGACGGCCCGCGGTTCGGCGTCTCGTGCATCGTGGCGGACACCGTCGCCGAGCGGCTGCCGGGAGAGTGCCGCGCGATCGTGAGGGTCGACGACCGCGGGGATGCCGGGTCGGTCACCCTCACCGCGAGCGGTGACCAGATCTCGAACCTCGTCATCGACGGGCTCTCTCCCGACCTGGCCCGCGAGGTTGCCCGCCGGTTGGCCCCGCTCAGCGATGCCACCGCGGCCACCGCGACCGGCGAGGTACCGCGACGCGTCCTGCTCCTCGACCTGCTCGAGATGCCCGAACCGGAGGCTCGCCAGATCCAGCGGCGCTGGGCGACGTACGCCGGTACCGGCACGCTGGGGGCCCCGATCGGTACAGGGTCCGCCGGACCCGTCAGCATCGACCTCCGGCGCGACGGCCCGCACGGTCTCGCAGCGGGCACCACCGGGTCGGGGAAGAGCGAGCTGCTGCAGAGCCTGATCGGCTCGCTCGCCGCCACGTACCCGGCATCGACGCTCACGTTCGTCCTCGTCGACTACAAGGGCGGCGCTGCATTCGCCGACTGCGTCCAGCTCCCCCACACGGTCGGCTTCTTCACCGACCTCGACGCCCACCTCGCCAAACGCGCCCTCATCTCGCTGAACGCGGAGCTGAGGCGCCGCGAGCGGATCCTGCGGGAGAACGGCTGCAAGGACCTTCCTGAGCTCGAGCAACGGCGTCCGGATGTCGGCCTCGCGAACCTGTTCATCGTGTTCGACGAGTTTGCCTTCCTCAAGAAGGAGGTGCCCGAGTTCGTCGCGGGCGTCGTCGACATCGCACAGCGCGGCCGGTCGCTCGGCGTCCACCTGATGCTCGCCACCCAGCGACCCTCCGGTGTCGTCGACGAGAACATCCGGGCCAACACCAACCTCCGCATCGCCCTCCGGATGGCCGACGAGCAGGACAGCAACGACGTCCTCGACCGGCCCGATGCCGCCCGGCTGCCCAAGAGCCTGCCGGGCCGCGCGTTCGTACGTGTCGGGCACAGCGACGTCACGCTGGTCCAGTCCGCGTACGCCAACGCCCGCTCGCAACAGGGAGGCAGCACCCGGCAGCCCACGACGGTCGAGCCGTTCCTCGTCGGGTCCGGGCTTCGGGACGCCACGCGAGGGGGCGGCCACCGCGATGTCCAGGACGACCGACCGACCGACCTCCAGCGCCTCGTCGCCGCCATCCGCGAGGCCCACACCGTGAGCGGGGTCGCGGACCAGCCCAAGCCGTGGCTCGACCCGCTGCCGCCGCTGATCGACCTGACCGCGCTGCTGGCGCTCCCGGCGCCTTCGGATGCCTCAACGACAGCGATCCCCATCGGCCATGTCGACCTCCCGGAACGCCAGGCGCAGGACGTCTGCTGGTACGACCCGGGGGTCACAGGGCACCTGCTCGTGTACGGGACCAGCGGCACTGGCAAGACGCAGCTCCTGCGGAGCATCGCCGCCGCACTGTCGGCCCGGTGCGGCCCGGACGACGTCCACCTGTACGGGCTCGACGCCACCGGGCACGGGCTCGGCCCGCTCACCGCCCTGCCGATCGTCGGAGGCGTGGTCAGCATCGACGAACCCGAACGCATCGACAGGCTGTTCGGGCTGCTGGAACAGATCGTCGCCGAGCGCGCAGCCCTGCTAGCCACGGCCAACGCCGGCTCGCTGGCCGAGTACCGCGCCGGCGGCGGCGCGCTCCCGTACGTCGTCGTACTGCTGGACGGGCTGGGAGCGTTCCGCCAGACGTACATGAACATCGACCGCGGCGAGCTGCTGGAGCGTTTCGAGCGGCTCGTCGGCCAGGGACGCGCTACCGGCCTGGCGTTCGTGATCACCGCGGACCGGCGCAGCGCCGTCCCCACCACGCTGTCCAGCGGCATCAGCGAGCGGATCGTGCTGCGGATGGCAGACGGCGACGAGTACGCCTCCCTCGGGCTGCCGACCGCGTTGGCCTCCTCCACGCTCCCTCCGGGGCGGGGTTTCCTCAACGGCGTCGAGGTGCACGTGGCCGTGCTGGGCGAGGACGCATCGGGCGCGGGACAGGCGAAGCGCCTTGCCGAGCTCGGTACGGCCTCAGCCGCGCGCCTCCAGGGGGCGACGCCCTGTCGGCCGCAGGGTGTCTACCCCCTGCCCGACCGGATCGACCGCACCACAGTGGCGTTCGGGGCGGTACAGCGCGCGTCGGTACCGCTGGGCGTGTCCGGCGACACGTACAGCCCGGTCGCGCTCGACCTCGACGAGTCGCCCGTGTTCGGGGTCTTCGGCACCGACCGGTGCGGCCGGAGCATGACGCTGCTGAACCTTGCCCGCGGCCTCGTCGAGTCGACGCCGGGTCTCGAGGCGTACCTCGCCGCACCGCGCCGTACTCCGCTTCTCGCCGCGCCCTGGTGGCGCGAAGTGGGCTCGGGCGCCGACGCCGCCGACGACCTGGCCCGACGCCTCGAGGACCGGCTCCGCGACCACGAGTCGAACCCGTGCCCATGGCTGGTGGTGGTCGACGACGGCGAGGAGCTCGCCGACACCCCCGGCGGCAACGCGTTGGCGACGCTGCTGCGGCGCGCACGGGACGTCGACCTGACCGTCCTGGCCGCCGTCCAGACGCATACGGCTCACCGCGCGTTCGGCGGCTGGATCACCGGGCTGCGCAAGGTGCGCAACGGCATCATCCTCAACCCGAACGTCGACACCGACGGCGACCTGTACGGAGTGCGGCTGCCCAAGAAGGCGTCCCGGAGGTTCCCGCCCGGCCGCGGCTACCTCGTCAGCCGAGGTCCCGTCGACTACGTACAGGTCGTCTGGCCCGACTGATCACTCGTCGACGACGAGGCTCAGGAACGCGTCGCGGAAGATCGGCGCGTAGTGCGCGGACGCAGCCGCCGCGCACGACCCGATGAGGGTCACGACGTCGGCGACGCGCTCGCGGCGCTGTACGAGCAACGTCGCCTGTGCCTGGAAGAAGGCAACGGGCCGGTCGGCAGTCGACGCGTACGAGGTCGCCGACCACACGGCGTCGTGGCCCCCGATCGGCTCGCGGTCCTGCCGCTCCACCTGGGCACCGCCTCCAGCGGCCTGCTGCTGGCGCCGGACGACCGCGTCGAGGTCGTCGTCGCCCACGATCCGGCCGACGGTGACGATGAGGTTCGAGGCGAATCCCGGGGGCGAGGTTGGGTCGGCGGCCGCCATCAGAGCCTCGGCCGTGTCCACCCGCACCCAGCCGTCCGGGACGCTGAGCCTGATCGCCGGGGGCGGCGGGAAGTCGGTGCTCGGGTAGATGAGGTCCATGGCGCGTCCTTCGGGCTACTTGTCGGGGGTCGGGAGATCAGGGTGGTACATCGGGGCGTCGCCTCCGGTGGCCGGGGGACCCGCCAGCCCTCCGTCGGGTGTCGCAGGCGCCGCCATGGCCCCAGCCGAGCCTGTACCGAGGTCGGTCCCGACGGGCGTCCCAGGCTGGAACTGTCCGGGATCCATCCCGGTGCTCACGTTCGGCTGACCCATCGCATTCCGCAGGTGGCCGGCACCGACCGCTGGGCCCGGCGCTGCGGCGTTCGCGAGGCTGTCCGCGACCGAATGCGCGATGCTCCCCAGGTTCGTCGCCCCGGGCTGGGGGACGCCGAAGAGCGCGTTGACCGCGTCAGCGACGACCCCGGCCACCGGGGCCGCTGTGTACTGCGCGACCGCGGCAACGGCATCGGCGGCCGCTGACCCCACGGCTTCCACGGCCTGCACCGCCCCGCTGGCGACGGTGGCGGCCGTCTCCATGACGTCCTTGACCGTGTTCAGCGCGTCCCCCACCGAGTCGATGGCGTTCTCGACGGCCTTGAGCGGGTTCAGGTCGCTCCAGCTGAGGTCGACATCGAGGTCGAGCCCGAGGCCCAGCCCGAGCGACGCGCCGATGTCGACCTTGAAGCCCACGCCGTCGGTGCCCAGATGGGCGTCGCCCGAGACGCCGACGCTCACCCCCGCGCGGACCCCGACACCGCCCGATACCGAGGAGTCCCCGGTCCCGGCAGTGCCTGACACTCCCGCTGAGGCTCCGGCTCCCGCGCCCACCGAGTACCCGGCATCGACGCCGTCGGGCCCGGCATGGGCCGCCGCCTGCGCGTGCGCTTCGGCACCGGCCTGCGCATGTCCCTCGCCAGTGACGGACGCATCGCCGACGCCCACCGTGCCGCTCGAGCTCGCGGAACCGCCCACGTGGGCCTCCGCTCCCGCCGCCACCGACACCCCGCCGGTACCGACCGAGCCCGAGACCCCCGCCGACGCGCCGGCTCCGACCTGGGCATCGGTCTGACCCGAGGCGCTGAGCTGACCGATGTGAACCTCGCCCTCCGCGTGGGCGCTGGCCCCGACATCGACACCTGCCGACGCGTTGAAGGCCCCGTCACCGGCCCCTGCCTCGGCATGGGCATGGCCCGACACCCCGCCCGAGACTCCACCGGACGCCCCGAGGTTGTCGTCGCCGGTCTCGTCCCGGTCGTCCCACTTGGCGCCGAAGCTCGCGGACGCGGAGCTTCCTGCCGCCGAACCGGAGCCTCCCGTGGTCTGTCCCGCAGGCACCGAGCCGTCCGGGTTGACCCACGACTGGTCCCACGGCTCGGGCGTCTGCTGAGGATGGTGGCCGAACATGAGCGGTGGCGCGAGGTTGAGGATGATGATCCCCGTACTCGTGGTCGTCGGGATGACCGCGGCCGTCGCGGGCGGCGGGCCTTCCGACGCCTCCAGGGCGAGGATCTCCTGGACCAGGATGTCGTGGTCCTGTGTCACCGTCGCCCCGACCTGCTCGATCTCGGCGAGGATCTGCTGGCGACGCGTCGCGTGATCGGGCGTCTCATCGACGACGGCGCCGACCTGTACGAGTGCCATCCGGATGTCGCCCAGCTGGTCGAGGGCGCCCTCGAGGTACTGGGCCGCTGTACGCATCGAGTCCGTGTCGATGCGGATCTTCGTCGGCATGTCACGCCCCCGGTACGGGCACAGGCGCCTGAGCGGCTTGGGCACGAACCTTGAGCGCGACACCGAGGTCGCGGAGCTCCGCGGCGATCCGGTAGCACTCCGCCTCACGGGCGAGCATCGCCTCGCGATAGCGCTGGCCCTTCGCGCAGTCCCACGTCATGCGCAGGCTGCGGTCGACGAGCTGGCCGCCCACGTAGTACAGGTCGTCGGCGCGCGTCAGCAGCGCGGTCGCGGCCGCTTCGAGGCTTGCGGCGTCAGCCATGGCGGAGCTCCTGTTCCCGTACGGCTACGAGCCGGCCCTGATCAGCCCCTCGCGCCTGCTGGAGACCTCCTTGCCGGCATCGGCGAGCTGGTTCTGCAGCCGCTGCAGCATGGGTTCGAAGTCGCTCTGCCAGGCCTCGCGGAAGCGCCCGGCGGCCGGTCCCTCCCAGTAGGTGTTGCCGAGCTGGTTGCGGATCGTGGTGAGGACGTCCGCCACGAGGTTGCCCTCGCGGTCGAAGGTCGCCTTGAGCGCGGACAGCTGGTCGAGTTCTCCACCGATGAGCGGCATCGTGGGTGCCCTTTCGTTTGTGGCCTGTACGGAGGTGTCACCCTCTATAACGGGCGCATGGCCCCCAGCGTGACGCTCCTCAGCCGATGTCGCGGTCGATGCGCCGCCAGATGTCGTCGTAGTCGAGCGGGAGAGGGCCAGGAGCGGCCCGGAGCTCGTCGAGCAGGGCACCCAGGTCACGGAGCAGCTGCGCCTCGTCGTGCGACGCGAGCCCGTCCCGCTCGGACAGCGCGGACGAGTCGTCACCTGGCTCGACGGGCGGGATCACGACGCTGCATCTCCGACTGTCGCCAACGCCCGGAGCAGCGTGTCGCCGCAGACCGGGTCGAGGGTCACCAGGGAGTCGCCACGAGGAGCCGACCCGGCCTCGCCCGCCAACGGGGTTGCGGCCACGGGTAGCTCCCAGGCTCCGCCCGGACCGGCGACCCAGGCCAGCTGCAGGCCGAAGGATCGCCCGCCGCGCGGCGTGCTCTGGAACCCGATGGCGGCGCGGTGGGCGCAGATCGCCGCCGCCAGCGCGTCGAGAGTCGCGGGTGGGGTCTCGCCTGCCGCATCGCGCAGCTCCTGACGCACGACGGCCTCGCCTGTGGCTCTGAGCGCCCGCGCCAGCGCCCGTACCCCCACCTGCACCGGTGCGTCTCCCTCAGGAACCTGCGACGTGGCGCAGGTCAACGCGGCGACACGCCGCAGCACCTCGGAGGTGGCGAAGGGCGTCAGCCGATGCAGCCCGCCCTCGACGACGCGGAGCACGGACGCCTCCGGTACGACGGCCACCTCCATGGCGTGTCTGTCCCAGCCGCCGCCCGGCACACCCCGATGGATGGTCACGGTCATCACGGGCCGGCTGAGGATCTCGACGAGCCGTGCGACCGGTACCGCCACCTCTGTCGCGCCGGTCGGGGTGGTCACGACGATGCCTCGGGACCGCAACGACGCCTCCGCCGCACTGAGGCGTTCTGCGCGGCGTGCGGTGCTCAGCCCGTCAAGCGTGGACGGGCCGATCCGCGGAACGGACTCGGAGAGTATGCCTGCGAGCGAAGCCAGCTCCTCGTCGCTGAACGTGATCGACAGCTCCATGATGCCGCCCTCCGTTGGACGAGTGAACCGACGTCGATGCGCCTCAGCGTACGCTCGCGCGACCTCGCCGGAGGGCGATGCCGGAGGCTGCCGATGGCGTCTCTGGTGGGTCGGTGCTCGGGTGCCCTGACGCTCCTCAGGAGCGGCGCGCGCGGAGCGTCACGTACGCGAGGGCGACCACACTCACGCCCAGCGCCCACGCCATCGGGAGGCCGATGCTGATGGCCAGAGCCACGCTGGCGACGACCGCGACCACGGCACCTCGCCGTGCCCAGCCCGGAGGCAACAGCCGTACGGCGGCTGCCGTGCCGAGCACGTACACGACACCGAACGCGCTCGTCGCCAAGAGGAGCCAGAAGTCCAGCTCCAGGCCGAGGACGGCCGTGATCCCGAGCGTGACGCAGGAAAGGCCCGTGACGACCGCGAGGCTGCGGCGCGGCACCTGCCCGACCCCGCTCCCCGCGGCGAACCACGCGGGCAGCGCCCCGTCCCTGCCGAGCGCCGACCCGAGCTTCGCCGAGCCCGCGAAGTAGGCGTTCATGGCGCCGATCGACAGCAGTACAGCCACCCCCGCGGTGGCGACCCGGGCACCGTCACCGATCGCCAGCGCCATCAGGTCGGAGAGCGGGGCGGTCGAGGTCGCGGCTGCCGGGCCGAGCACCAGGACGGTCGTGGCGGCCAGCCCGAGGTACAGCACACCCACCACAGCAACGGCGATTCCCGTAGCCAGCGGTACATCGCGGCGCGGCGACCTGTACTCGGCGGCCACGGGCGCCACGGCCTCCCAGCCGGCGAACGCCCACACCAGCAAACCGGCCGCGGCGACCACGCCAGCGACACCGTGCGGCGCGAACGGACCGATCGCCGACGGCCGCGCGTGCGGCGCCGCGACGGCGACTGTCACGAGGATCAGGAGCGCCAGCACGGCGGAGAACGCCAGCTGCACCTTGCCCGACAGCCGCACACCGCGCGCGTTCATGGCGCCCACACCGAGGATGAGCGCCAGGGAGACTCCGAGGACCGTCACGCGACCGCCGCCGAACGCAACCGCCACGTAGTGGCCCGCCATCATGGACGCCGCCGGCGCCCCGATCGGGACCGCCGAGTAGAAGCACCAGCCGACCATCGCCCCGGCCTTCGACCCGAATGCCTGCCGTACGTACGTAGCCACCCCACCCGCGTCCGGGAACCGCGCCCCGAGCGCACCGAACGTCGCCGCCAGCGGTACGGAGATGAGCACGAGCGCCAGCCACGCCACCAGGCTGGCTGGCCCCGCGGCCCGCGCGGCCAGGGCGGGGAGCGTGATGACGCCCGTCCCCAGCACCCCGCCCACCGTCAGCGCGGCGCCCTGCAGCATCGACAGCCCCTGCCGATCCTCAGGGGCCGCCAACCCGGCCACGTCCTGTTCCACCGTCGTCATACGTGCAGTGTGCTGACAGAGTGGCCTCCTCCCCAGGGCCACTTGGCAGTCATCCATCTGGTCCACTTCCGCAGGAGTCCGTACGCTCCGTCCATGGACCTTCACCTCGCCGTATCCACGTCCGGCGACATCGCCGCCTCCCTGTACCGGCAGCTGCTCGCGGCGGTCCGTGACGGCCGCCTGATGTCGGGGGAACGGCTCCCGTCCACGCGCGAGCTGGCACAGAGCCTCAACCTGTCCCGCGGCACGGTCGCGAGCGCGTACGAGCGGCTGGCCGCCGAAGGGATCCTGGAGACGCGCCACGGCTCCGGCACGTACATCCCGGCTCACGTCACGCCCAGCCGAGCCCGGTGTGCACCCAGTGGGGAGCGGGTCGCGCCACGCAGCGTCTGGTCGGAGCTGCCGCCGTACGTGCCCGACCCCGTCGACATCGATGTCGACCTCGCCGGCGGCGAGCCGGACCCCAGCCTGTTCCCCCTCGCGACGTGGCGCCGGCTGGTGTCGGAGACGCTGCGCCCGTCGCTCATGGCCACGAGCCCGTACGCGGGCACCAGCCACCCCGCTCTCCAGGACGCGATCGCGGCCTATCTCGGACGCTCGCGATCCGTCGTCGCGCAGGGCGACGACATCATCCTCACCAACGGGTCCCAGCAAGCGTTCGACCTTGTCGCGCGCGTACTCGTCTCGCCAGGCGACAGGGTCGCCGTGGAGAGCCCTGGCTACACCAGCCTCGTGCGGCTCTGGGTCTCCCACGGGGCCCGCGTCACGGGCGTACCCGTCGACGACGACGGGCTCGTGGTCGACGCGCTGCCCGACGACGCACGTGTCGTGTACGTGACGCCGTCGCACCAGTTCCCGACCGGTGTCGTGATGTCGCTCCCCCGCCGGATCGCGCTCCTCGAATGGGCGGCCTCGCACGGCGCGGTCGTCGTGGAGGACGACTACGACAGCGAGTTCCGCTACCAGGACCGACCCCTCGAGCCATTGCAGAGCCTCGACTGGGACGGGTACGTCGTGTACACCGGCTCGTTCTCGAAGATCCTCTCGCCCGTCCTGAGGGTCGGCTACCTCGTCGCGCCCGCCTCACTCCAGCCGGCACTGCGCCGAGCGAAGCAGCTCACGGACTGGCAGGGCGACCTCGCGACGCAGGGAGCGCTCGCACGCTTCATCGCCGACGGGGACCTGGCCGCGCAGCTGCGCCGTACGACCCGGACGTACGCGGAACGCCGAGCGACGCTTCTCACCGCGCTGGCCGATGTCGACGAGCTCGAGGTCGTACCGTCCGTCGCGGGCCTGCGCCTGGCCACCCGCTTCCGCGACTCCTCCGTCGACGACCTGGCCGTGTGCGCGGCGGCAGCCGGACGTGGCGTGGGCGTCGAGCCGCTCTCCACCCGCTACGTCGGAGGCGATGCCCGACCGGGCCTGGTGCTGGGCTTCGGTCGGATCGACGCTGACCTGATCCCCGTGGCGGTGTCCCGGCTGACGTCCGCGATCCGCGAGGGCTGAACGGCAATGTGCCTGCTCACATCCGCAGTCGGCGAGGGCT
>PMBM01000111.1 GCA_003153855.1 Propionibacteriaceae bacterium | reverse complement strand
AACGTCACCGGCGTGGTGAGCGCCGTCGGCGCCACGTGGGCCGTCATCACCGTCGGCGGGATCGGGCTGCGGCTGCTGTGCACGCCGAGCACCTGCGCGGGACTCCGTACGGGTCAGGAGGCGACCCTGGCGACGTCACTGGTCGTACGCGAGGACTCGCTGACCCTGTACGGGTTCGCCGACGACTCCGGCCGAGAGATGTTCGAGCTCGTACAGACGGCTACCGGTGTGGGGCCGAAGCTCGCCCTGGCGATCGTGTCGGTGCTGTCGGCCGACGACTTCCGCACCGCCATCGCCACGGAGAACCTCGTCACGCTGTCCTCGGTGCCGGGCATCGGCCGGCGAGGCGCCCAGCGACTCGTCATCGAGCTCAAGGACAAGGTGGCCGCTCTCGCGTCCTCCGACTCGCCCACCCCGCGGGTGCACGTCGCTCCCCTCTGGCGTGAGCAGGTACGGCTGGGTCTCGAAGGACTGGGCTGGTCGGCGCGTGACGCGGAGGCGGCATGCGACCGCGTCCAGCCGCTCGCGGACGAGGACCCGTCGCTCGGCGTGGCCGCCCTGATGCGCGCGGCGTTGCGCACTCTGGCCAAGTAGGTTGACGGGTGTGCACGAGCCCAGTCCCGTCGATCCCCACGCGACGCCCGAGGAGCGCACCGCCGAGGCGGTGCTGCGTCCGACGACCCTCGAGGAGTTCGAGGGCCAGCCGAGGGTGTCCGACCAGCTGAGCCTCGTGCTCCAGGCTGCCAAGCATCGCGGCACCGTGCCGGACCACGTCCTGCTGAGCGGACCGCCCGGGCTGGGCAAGACCACGCTGGCCATGATCATCGCGAACGAGCTGGGTGCGCCGCTGAGGATCTCCTCGGGGCCGGCTATCCAGCACGCGGGCGACCTCGCCGCCATCCTCTCCGGCCTGAGCGAGGGGGAGGTCTTCTTCCTCGACGAGATCCACCGCATGTCGCGTCCGGCCGAGGAGCTGCTCTACCTCGCGATGGAGGACTTCCGGGTCGACGTGGTGGTGGGCAAGGGTCCCGGCGCGACGGCGATCCCGCTCGAGATCCCGCCGTTCACGCTCGTCGGGGCGACGACCCGCGCCGGCCTGCTCCCCGGACCGCTGCGCGACAGGTTCGGGTTCACCGCCGTCCTGGAGTTCTACGAGCCCAGCTCGCTGGAGCACATCGTGCACCGGTCGGCCCAGCGCCTCGGCGTACCCATCAAGGGCAGCGCCGCACAGATCATCGCCTCGCGGTCGCGCGGCACGCCCCGCATCGCGAACCGCCTCCTGCGGCGCGTACGCGACGTCGCGCAGGTGCGGGGCAACGGCGTCGTGACCGACGACCTGGCGCTCGAGGCGCTTCGCCTGTACGAGGTGGACGAGCTCGGCCTCGACCGCCTCGACCGGGCGGTGCTGGACGCGATCTGCGGCAAGTTCGGTGGCGGTCCCGTCGGGCTCAGCACGCTCGCGATCGCGGTCGGAGAGGAGACGGAGACCGTCGAGGAGGTGGCCGAGCCGTTCCTCGTGCGCCAGGGGTTCCTGATGCGTACGCCTCGCGGGCGCGTCGCCACCCCGTCGGCGTACGCACACCTCGGGATCCAGCCTCCTCCCGGCGCTGTCCTCTCGCCTGGTCTGTTCGACTGAGTTCTCCCACTGGACGCACACAGGTTGCGCCCACGCCGGGCTCGGGTTCGGTTCAGGTGGTGACCGGCCGCTAGGCTGTGCAAGGCTCTCGCACCGGCAGAGCAGGAACTCTCAGTCAAGGGACGACATGGATCCGTTAACTCTGGCGATGGTCGCTGTGCTCATCGTGGTGGGCTACTTCCTGATCATCCGTCCCCAGCAGAAGCGCGCGAAGGAAGCGAAGGAGCTCCAGGCGTCGCTTCAGACCGGCTCGAGGGTCATGATGTCCGGCGGCATCCTCGGCACGCTGCGCCACCTTGGCGAGAAGCAGGTCGTCGTCGAGGTCTCACCCGGTGTCGAGCTCACGTTCGTCAGGCAGGCCATCATCCGACCGCTCAAGGACGACGAGGACGAGTTCGAGTACGCGGACATCACCGAGCCCGCGACTGACGCCCTCGCCGCGGACGAGGCATCAGCGTCCTTCGCGCCGGCCGTCACCGATGGCACGCCGAGCGCTTCCGACGACGTCGTGGCCGAGGTGCCGGAGTCCGAGACTGCCGAGCCGACGGACACGACGTCAGACAAGGGATAAGGCAGTTTCACGTGGCTAGTAGCAGCATCCGGCGTACGCACCCGGTGCGTACGCTCATCTCCTTCCTGGTCGTCCTGGCTGGGCTGTACCTGCTGATGGCGCTGTCGCACACCTGGACGCCCAGGCTCGGCCTGGACCTCTCCGGCGGCACCACCATCACGCTGACGGCCAAGAACTCCACCGGCACGGGGGCGGTCGACAGCACGAGCCTCGAGCTCGCGAAGACGATCATCCAGCAGCGCGTGGACTCCCTCGGCGTCGGCGAGTCCGAGGTGACCACCTCCGGCGGCAACCAGATCCAGGTCTCGGTCCCCAACATGCAGAAGGACGCGCTCGTACAGCTCGTCGGGCAGACGGCCCAGCTCGAGTTCCGCGCCGTCTACCAGGTCTCGTCGACCGCCAACTCGCCCGCGACCGACCAGGCCACCGCGCTCCCGGCGGTCCCGGTGCTCAGCAGCGCGCGTCCGACAGCCGTCACCTCGCCGCTGCCCACCGCGGACAGCGCCCGCAAGACGCTGCTGACGTCGCAGCTGGCATGGGTGCCGGGCACCGCCGATACCGAGGACTTCGGCGCCTACAACTGCGGCGACGCCTTCCCCGACGTCGCCGACCAGCCGCTGATCGCCTGCCTCCGCAGCGACCTCGCGTCGACGGGCCAGGCCAAGTACCTTCTCGGCCCGACCCTGATCGAGGGCAACCTCGTCACCCAGGCCACGGCCGGCGTCCCCACGAACCAGCTGAACTGGGCCGTGGACCTGAGCTTCAACACGCTCGGCGCCGACCTGTTCGCCTCGGCCACCACCTACCTGGCGACCCAGACCAGCCCGATGAACCAGTTCGCGATCGTGCTCGACGGCAAGGTCATCTCGGCCCCGTCGGTCTCCGCGGAGATCCCGGGCGGCAACGCCCAGATCACTGGCTCGTTCACCCAGAGCACGGCCACGAACCTCGCCAACGTGCTGAAGTACGGCGCGCTGCCGCTCACGTTCGAGGTGTCCAGCGTCGACAACGTCTCGGCGACCCTCGGAGCCGACCAGCTGCACGCCGGCCTCATCGCGGGCGCGATCGGGCTCGTCCTGGTGCTCGTCTACTCGATCCTGTACTACCGGGCGTTGGCGCTCGCCGTCGTCCTGTCGCTGTCGATGGCCGCCGCCGGTACGTACTCGCTGATGGTGCTCCTCGGCTCCTCGATGGGCTTCGCGCTGAGCCTGCCCGGCATCGCCGGCGCGATCGTGGCCATCGGTGTCACCGCGGACTCGTTCGTCATCTTCTTCGAACGAATACGAGACGAGATGCGGGATGGGAGAAGCATCAAGACCTCCGTCGAGTCCGGCTGGCGCAAGGCGCGGCGCACCATCGTCGTCGCTGACGCCGTGTCGCTGCTGAGCGCGGTCGTGCTCTTCGTGCTCGCCCTCGGCTCCGTCAAGGGCTTCGCGTTCACGCTCGGCCTGACAACGATCCTCGACCTCGTCATCGTGTTCTTCTTCACGAAGCCGTTGCTCGCGCTGCTGGTCAAGACGACGTTCTTCGGGACGGGCAAGCGGGGGTCCGGACTGGACGCCGGTCACATCGGTCCGGCCCACGATGGAACCACCGGGATCGTCCGTCGGCCCGCCGTGGCCAGGAAGAAGGTCTGACATGTCGACGCCGACCCTCGACCGCACGACCCAGCCGAAGCAGAGCATCACGCATCGGCTGTACACGGGCGACATCGCGTACAACTTCATCGGCCGCCGCAAGATCTGGTACACGATCTCGGCCATCGCGCTCATCATCTCTGTGGGCGCCATCCTGATCCGCGGACTGGACCTCGGCATCGAGTTCAGGGGCGGGTCGGACTTCCAGGTGCCGACCGCCGTCACCAATACGTCTGTGACCGACTTCCGCAACGCCGTCCTGGCCACGGGAGTCTCGAACCTCGACAGCACTGTCGTCACGACGGTCGGTGACAGCAAGGTGCAGATCCAGACCCGATCGCTGAACGTCGCGGAGCAGACGACCGTACGTGCGGCGATCGCCAAGAAGGCAGGCAAGACGTCCGACGAGGTCGCCTACCAGCTCATCGGCCCCTCGTGGGGCAAGCAGATCACCCAACAGGCAGCCCTCGCACTGGTCGTCTTCCTCGTGCTCGTGGGGCTTCTGATCTGGATCTACTTCCAAGACGCCAAGATGTCGATAGCGGCGCTCACCGCGTTGCTCCACGACCTGCTGATCACAGTGGGCATCTACGCGTTGGTGGGATTCACGGTCACACCGGCGACGATGATCGGCGTCCTGACGATCCTCGGATACTCGCTGTACGACACCGTCGTGGTCTTCGACAAGATCCGCGAGAACGTCGCGTCGATGGAGATCGACAAGGTGACGTACTCCGAGGCTGCGAACAAGGCCGTCAACCAGGTGCTCGTACGGTCGCTCAACACGACGATCATCGGCGTGCTGCCCGTAGCGGCGCTGCTGTTCGCCGGCGTCTTCGTGCTGGGCTCGGGCCCGCTCGAGGACCTCGGTCTCGCCCTGTTCGTCGGCATGATCGCCGGCGCGTACTCGTCGATCTTCATCGCCTCCCCGATCCTCACGCAGCTGCGCGAGAGCGAGCCGGAGATGAAGCTCCACCGCGAGCGCGTCGAGCGCCGGCGCAAGGCTTCCGAGGCTCGCGCCACGTACAGGGCCACCACGCTCATCGACGTCCCGACGTCCTCGGAGCCGTCCCCGGACACGGACTCTGCCGACGAGGACGAGAGGCCGGCCGAGGCCGAGAAGCCCGCGACGAAGTCGGCGTTCACGGTCACGACCGTCACCGCGCCGGCCGCCTCCCAAGGGACGCCTGACGCGGAGGTCTCGCCGCTCGACACCGACGACGCAGACGCTGCCGAGTCGGTCGACGAGGAAGGCGCGGCCACAGGAACCACCCGCGCGCCGTCCACGCCCACCCCGCGTACGCAGACGTCCAAGCAGACCCGTAACCGCCGCAAGCGGTAGGAGGAACTCGTGTCCCCACAGACTCAGGAAGAGCGCATCGCGCTCGTTGCCTCGCTGATCCGCGACGTTCCGGACTTCCCGAAGCCCGGAGTCGTCTACAAGGACATCACCCCGTTGCTGGCCAACCATGACGGCTACCAGGCCGCCATCGACGCGCTGGTGGAGGCCGCACCGCATGGGATCGACGTCGTGGTCGGCATGGAGGCGCGAGGGTTCGTCTTCGCCGCCCCCGTCGCTCTGGCGCTCGGGGTCGGTTTCGTTCCCGTGCGCAAGCCGGGCAAGCTCCCGATGAACGTCTTCAGCGAGTCCTTCGCGCTCGAGTACGGCTCGGACACCCTGAACGTCCACCAGGACGCGATCCTGCCCCACGCACGGGTCCTGGTGATCGACGACGTGCTCGCCACCGGAGGTACCGTCGGGGCGACCTCACGGCTCATCAAGCACCTCGGCGCGGATCTCGTCCACGTCTCGGTGGTCATGGAGCTCGGCTTCCTGGGCGGCCGCGCCAACCTCGCCGGTATGGGCATCTCGAGCGTCGGCGCTCTCATAACGATCTGACGGTCAACGCTGGCCAAGCGCGCCTAGACTGGTCCTTACTACTCGGTAAGGAGGGGCGTGACGGAGCAGAGCATCGCGAGCGCAGACATCGTCTCGAACGCGGAAACGGCAGCGGAAGTCTCTCCGCTGCCTCCGACCCTGCCCAGGACCGACACCGGACCTGAGCAGCCGAGACTCCGGATGCGACAGCGGATCGCTCGCTGGACAGCCCCGAGGCAGCCCCAGCACGCCGTCCTCGAACCACTCTTCAACGTCGTCCGGCAGAACCATCCCAAGGCCGACCTCGCAATCATCGAGCGCGCCTACCGGACGGCGGAGCACTACCACTCCGGCCAGACCCGCAAGTCGGGCGACGCGTACATCACGCACCCGTTGGCGGTCACGACGATCCTCGCCGAGCTGGGCATGACGGAGCCCACCCTGTGCGCGGCGCTGCTCCACGACACCGTGGAGGACACGGCGTACACGATGGAGCAGCTGACCGCCGAGTTCGGCCCGGAGATCGCCGCGATGGTCGACGGCGTCACCAAGCTGGACAAGGTCCAGTTCGGGGAGAACACCCAGGCGGAGTCGATCCGCAAGATGATCGTCGCGATGAGCCGCGACATCCGCGTCCTGGTCATCAAGCTCGCCGACCGGCTCCANNTCAAGTGGGAGCTCGAGGACCTCGCGTTCTCGACGATGCAGCCGAAGGTCTACGACGAGATCGTCCACCTCGTCGCCGAGAACCAGCCGCGGCGTGAGCGCTACCTCGCGGAGGTCATTGACCAGATCACGGCGGATCTCGCGTCGGCGAAGATCCCCGCCACCGTGTACGGGCGCCCGAAGCACTACTACTCGATCTACCAGAAGATGGTCGTACGAGGGCGTGAGTTCGCCGACATCTACGACCTGCTGGGCCTGCGCATCCTCGTCGACGAACCGTCCGACTGCTACTCGGCGATGGGCGTCATCCACGTGCGCTGGCGCCCGGTACCGGGCCGGGTGAAGGACTACATCGCGATCCCGAAGTACAACATGTACCAGTCGCTGCACACGACGGTCATGGGGCCCGGTGGACGTCCGATCGAGTTCCAGATCCGCTCCAAGGAGATGCACCGTCGNNGCCGAGTACGGCGTCGCGGCGCACTGGAAGTACAAGGAGCGTCCGAAGGACTCGCGGCCCTCGAGCGAGCAGGAGCTGTCCTGGGTCCATGAGCTGTCCAAGTGGCAGAAGGAGAGCGCGGACCCGCGCGAGTTCCTCGACACGCTGACGTTCGACCTGGGAAGCGACGAGGTCTTCGTCTTCACGCCGCGTGGCGATGTACAGGCGTTGCCAGACGGCTCGACGCCGGTCGACTTCGCGTACGCAGTCCACACGGAGGTCGGCCACCGCTGCGTCGGCGCCCGCGTCAACGGCAAGCTGGTCAGCCTCGACACGAAGCTGACCAACGGTGACGTTGTCGACGTCATCACGAGCAAGTCGGAGGATGCTGGTCCGTCGCGCGACTGGCTGCAGTTCGTACGGAGCCCGCGCGCCCGGCAGAAGATACGCCAGCACTTCACGCGCGAGCGCCGCGAGGAGTCGATCGACCAGGGCAAGGAGGAGCTGGCGCACCAGCTTCGCCGCGCCGGCATGCCGCTCCAGCGGCTCCTCACGCTGCAGACGCTCACCGCCGTTGCGACCGACCTCAAGATCGCCGACGTGCCGAGCCTGTACGCGGCGGTCGGCGAGGGCCACGTCAGCGCCCAGTCCGTCGTCGAGCACATCATCGCGCTCCAGGGCACTCCCGAGGACGCGGCGGAGGACGCGTTCGAGGACCATCCCGTACATCGCGCACCGCGCTCACCCTCACGGGGCGAGGTCGGCATCGAGGTGCACGGGGACTCGTCGATGTGGGTCAAGCTCGCACGCTGCTGCACGCCGGTGCCCGGCGACGAGATCATCGGCTTCGTGACGCGTGGCCAGGGCGTCTCCGTACATCGCAAGGACTGTACGAACGCGGACAACCTGCTCAACACGCCGGAGCGCATCGTCGAGGTCTCCTGGTCAAGCAACGCGGCGTCGTCGTTCGTTGTCGCGGTCTACGTCGAGGGCTTGGACCGTACGGGGATGCTCGCGGAGATCTCGTCCCTGCTCGCCGAGGAGAAGGTCAGCATCCTCTCGATCCGGCTCGAGACGAGCAAGGACCGCAAGTTCCGCTCGACGATCACGTTCGAGACGGCCGAGACGACCCACCTCGAGCACATCATGAAGCGCCTCAACACGCTGCCCGGCGTGTACGAGGTGCACCGCGTGCGCTCGTAGTGCCCACTCAATGGTCACTGGCGGACGACCTGGATACACCGACTTCGTGGCACGGCCCGCACGAGCTGAGGGACCCACACACGCTGAGCCCGGAGGTCACCTTCGACTACGGGGAACTCCTGTGGTTCCAGCCACTGACCGGTGACTACGTCGACATCAGGTGGGACTTGGTTGACTACGGGCAACCGTTGCCGGTCTCTGTG
>PMBM01000158.1 GCA_003153855.1 Propionibacteriaceae bacterium | reverse complement strand
ATCGGCATGCCCTTGTGGTTGGGGGCGAACGAGGCGCCCATGTACACGCCGAAGACGACCAGCTGCACGCCGAGGAACGCGAACGCCATCCCGACCGGCAGCAGCCAGAACAGCAGGCCGAGGAAGATGGCGAACCGGCCAACGATGAGTCCGAGCTCGAGCCAGCGGCCACGTACGGGTCCGCGCTGCATGAGGTGCT
Organism: Propionibacteriaceae bacterium; assembly: GCA_003153855.1. Lineage (GTDB taxonomy): Bacteria > Actinomycetota > Actinomycetes > Propionibacteriales > Propionibacteriaceae > Fen-668. The sequence goes on along the minus strand of PMBM01000158.1, from coordinate 3,698 downwards.
TGAGCCCCTGGTAGTGAAGGTTGATCCCCTCGAGGCTGAGCAGCGGGAAGAACAACCAGCCCTGTCGCAGCGTGATCCAGCGCTTCAGGCCGGTCGCGGTCGCCGCGTCCTCCTCGATGAACGAGATCGTGTCCATCGCGATGTCGGGGTCGCGGCCCACCTTGTTCGGGTTGCCGTGGTGACGGGAGTGCTTCGAGTCCCACCACGAGTAGCTCATCCCGACCACCCCACTGGCGAGGAGCCGCGCGAGGCGGTCGTTGCGGGGGCCGCTCACGAAGATGGTGCGGTGTGCTGCTTCGTGCGTGATGAAGGCGACCTGGGTGAGCAGGATGCCCAGCACCGCGGCGATGACGAGCTGCCACCAGCTGTGCCCGAGGAGGACGAACCCGGTGCCGGCGCCGAGGAGCGCGATGGCCAGCCCAGCGCCGACGACCAGGTAGAACCAGGGGGCCCGCTTCAGCAGACCCTGGTCGCGCGCCTGCGCGGAGACCTCAAGGAAAGCCTTTGCCAGGTTCGGGAACGACGACTGAGGATTCGGGCGTCGGTCTGACAACGGGCGCCTGACGTTGGGAGTTGGAGTTGCGATGGACATGAGTCACCACCCACTGGGGCCCACCTTTCGGCGGACAACAAGCCAAGGGCGGATGCCGATCGCTGAACCCAGCGTACCTGCGTCGGACTAGGAAAGATGCACTTTCAAGAACATTCCTACGGTCTCGTAGGTTTCGGTACCGTAGCCCGCACGGAGGCATTGAGCCTGGTGGCTAGGGCAAGGACCGAGGCACGAAGCTCGTCCCCGCCCTCCACAAAGAAGTCCAGAGGAATCTGCGCGAGCCACTCTCCCGCGTACATCTCGGGGTTGTTCGTCGACCCCACGAGCACGCACTCGTCGCCGTCCGCCTCCAGCGTGCCCATGGCGGATCGGATCCAGGGACGTACGGTCTCGGCCGGCGCCCGGAACCTCACCCGCGTCGCCAACGGCCACCCCTGTCCGAGGTTCTGCTCGAGCACGCGGATGGCGTCGAGGTCCTCGGGCGGCGCGGATCTGCCGGACAGCTGCTCGACGGAGCGCACACGGTCGATGCGGTACGTACGGATGTCGCCGGAGGCGTTGCGGCACAGCAGGTACCACAGGCCGTACCGCACGACGACGGCCCACGGGTCGACCTCGCCCGTCCACTCATGGCCCAAACCGGTGCGGTAGCCGAGCCGTACGCGATGGCCGGTCGCGACCGCCTCGACGAGGGCGCTCGTGGTCGCGGGATCAGGACGGGGGATGTCCGCCGGCGCCGCGGCCGTGTGCTGCCACAGCAGTGCCGCCGGGCGTCCGACCGACTCGGGCAGCGCGCGTACGAGCTTCGTGACGCCGGACCCGACGAGGCTGTCCGTCTGGGGCGCGCCGCTGGGCGAGTCCAACACCGCCATGACGAGGCCCAACGCTTCGGGGCCGGTGAAGACGACGGGGGGCAGGCGGACACTGCGGCCGATCCGGTAGCCGCCGTAGCGACCTCGTACGGACACCACCGGGATGTCCGCGTCGCGGAGGATCTCGACGTAGCGCCGCACGGCGCGCTCGGTGACACCCAGGCGCTCCGCGAGGTCCGCCGCGCTCACGCCGGGGCGGTTCTGGATGACGTCGAGCGCCAGGAGTGCTCGCGCNNTGGTAGGTGCCGACTTCCACCAGGTTCGGCTCAACGGCGCGCACTTCCGCGACGTCGACCTCCGCGATCTCGACGTCCGTGGAGCGGTGATGACGGGCAAGCTCCGCGGCGTCGAGTTCTGGGACGTCGAGCTGTCCGGCGAGATCGGCCACCTGGTCGTGAACGGCATCGACGTCGGCCCGTACGTGGAGGCGGAGCTCGACCGCCGGATGCCCGAGCGGGTGCTGATGCGGCCGACCGACCNNGTCGAACGTGCCCGTACGTTTCCGCCCGAGGCGCTCCACCGCAGCGTCGACGGTGAATGGTCGTTCATCCAGACGCTGCGTCACCTCGGCTTCGCCACCGCGTGCTGGATGGGGATGGCGCTGGGCGACCCGAAGCCGTGGCACCCGTACGACTTGCCCTGGGACGAGGCCCCCGGGTGGGACGACGTGCCCTGGGACCGCGAGATCCAGCCGAGCCTCGACGAGGTGCTGGAGGTACGGGCGCAGCGCCGGGCGCTCGTCCACGGCGTGCTGGACGGGCTGACGACCGAGGAGCTGGATCGCGTCGTGTCGCCGATCGCCAACGGGCATCCGCCCGAGACCGTACCGGTCCGGACGTGCCTGCGCGTCGTGCTCAACGAGGAGTGGGAGCACCGGCTGTACGCGGAGCGCGACCTCAACGTCATCGAGCAGGAGGGCTGACATGACTTCAGCACGCGCGGAGCGCGTTCCAGCCACCGCGGCGAACGGGGAGATGGACATCGTGCTGCTGGGCGGTCTGTGGCTGCCGGTCGAGGAGTGGGACGAGGTCGTGGCGGCGCTGCATGCCGAGGGCCACCGCGGCGTGCCCGTGCAGCTGCCGGGACAGGGCGACGGGAACCGTTTGGCGACCCTCGACGACCAGCTGACGGCCGTGCTCGTGGCCGTCGACGAGTGCGAGGGGAAACCCGTCGTCGTAGGGCACTCCGCCTCGTCGGCCCTCGCGTGGATCGCCGCTGACGCCCGGCCGGACAAGGTCGCCGGCGTGGTCCTCATCGGCGGGTTCCCGGTGGCTGACGGTGGCTCGTACGCGGACTTCTTCCCGGTCGTCGACGGCGCCATGCCCTTCCCGGGGTGGGAGCCGTTCGAGGGGCCGGACAGCGCCGACCTCGACCAGGCCACGCGTGACCGCCTGGCCGCCGCGATGATCCCCGTCCCCGAGGGCGTCAGCCGCGCGGTCGTACAGCTCACCGACGACCGCCGCTACGAGGTGCCCGTCACGCTCGTCTGCCCCGAGTTCTCGCCCGAGCAGGCGAAGGAGTGGATGGACGCGGGCCAGGTGCCCGAGCTCCCGCTCGCGAAGCACCTGGATCTGGTGGACATCGACTCGGGCCACTGGCCGATGGTCACGCAGCCGCGCGTCCTCGCTGGACTGCTCAGGGCGGTCGCTTCGCCACTCACGCAGGCACGCGGGGCCGGAGGGACCGGAGGCATTGCGTAGGGGCGGCGAACGCCCGTGTGCCCTAGCCGTGAGTCGAGCAGACCTCGAACGTCAACGCCGTCGGCACGGGACGCACCGCCCACCGTGGATCAGTGGCGGGGCCGCACGAGGCAGTCCCGATCCCGGCGTGGGCCGCGTCGAGCGTCAGCCACCAGACGTCGGAGGCAGGGAGCTCCTCGACGTGTGCCGCAGCGTCGAGCTGCTGGGGCGTCCAGCGGCACAGGCTGAACCCGAGCCCCGCGGCCGACCGCACCTCCAGCCGGCCACCCGACCCCTCGAGCAGCAGGTCGTGCGTCCCTCCGCGATGGCCTGACTCCTGTGGCCTGATCTGCGGCCCCCAGAGCTCCCCGATACCTGCGGTGAACGTGCCGAGCCAGACGCCTTCGGCCATGTCCGCGTAGTTCTCGGTAGGGCCCAGGCCCGTCCAGGTGACGCGCCCGTCATCCCACGCGGCGGCTGACAGTGGCAGCGTCAGCCCGACGCGGGGCAGGTTCGGCCAGTCGCCGGAGAAGTCGAACGAGGTGGTCACGTCCAGCCCTGCGTCGCCCGCCACCCAGTCGAGGGTCGTCGTCA
>PMBM01000220.1:2167-20433 GCA_003153855.1 Propionibacteriaceae bacterium | reverse complement strand
AGTTCAAGAAGCTGGTCGGCGGCGGCTCGATGCAGATCGTCAACAACACGGTGCGTCGTGCGCTGAAGAACCTCGGCTACACCGACGAGACGGGCGAGGCTGTCGTCGAGTACATCGCCGAGCACGGTCACGTCGTGGGCGCGCCCGGTCTCAAGGAGGCCGACTACTCGGTCTTCGACTGCGCGATGGGCGAGCGGGCCATCAGGCCGATGGGCCACGTGCGGATGATGGCCGCGGTGCAGCCGTTCCTCTCGGGCGCGATCTCGAAGACGGTGAACCTGCCGGAGTCGGCGACCATCGCCGAGATCGAGGACGTGTACCTGCAGGGCTGGAAGCTCGGCCTCAAGGCGCTGGCCGTGTACCGCGACAACTGCAAGGTCGGTCAGCCCTTGTCCGACGGCAAGAAGAAGGCCGATCCCGAGCCCGTGGCTGCGGTGCCCGAGGTGCGGGTCGAGTACAAGCCTCGCCGCCAGCGTCTGCCCAAGTCGCGGCGCAGCCAGACCACGTCGTTCTCCGTGGGTGGGGCCGAGGGCTACATGACGGCATCGGTCTACGACGACGGCCGCCTCGGTGAGGTCTTCCTCAAGCTCGGCAAGCANNCGGATCGCGCAGTCGATCATGGACTACATCTTCCGGCGGCTGGCGCTCGACTACCTGCCGTACGAGGAGCGCACCGAGCTCGGCATCTACACGGCGGCCGAGCGTTCGCGGTACGTGTCGACCGGCTCGTACATGTCCGAGGAGGACGAGGCGCAGCTTCTCGAGTCCGAGACGCTCCGCAACGACGACGGAGACAACGTACGGGTCGACGGTGACGGTCCTCGGCAGCCCGCCCTGGTCGAGGCGACGCCGCACACGAGCGCCGAGGTGCTGGAGCTGACGTTCGGCCACGCGATCGACGCGCCGCTCTGCCTCACCTGCGGCACGAAGATGCGTCCGGCCGGCAGCTGCTACGCCTGCGAAGGCTGCGGAGCAACGTCCGGCTGCAGCTGATCGCTCGACGGATCACAGCGGGGCCCTTCCTTCCGAGGAGGGGCTCCGCTCCGCTGTGATGGCAGGACAAACAGCGCCTAGGAGGCCGCGAGCCACGAGAGCAGGCGACCCCGCGACCAGCATCGACCGATCGCCTCCGGCCGGGAGGTCGACCGCTCGAACACCGCGAGACCGATGATGCTGTGGCCCGAGGCGGGGCGGTCACCGAGCGTCGGTATCGTCGGCGCGACGCCGACACCCTCCGTGGACACCCATGCCACAGCCCGGTCCGCCGCAGCGTCGGCCATGCGCTGTACGAGGCGAACGCGTCGGGCCGCCGACAGGCGCGACACGGCCCATGCCGTCGTGATCACCGGTAGTGCGCCGGCGGGAACACGAGCGACGGCCTCGGCCAGGAACTCGACCGGGTCACCCCGGAGCAGCACCGGAGACGCTGCCGCCGTCAGCCGGATCTCCGCGTCGAGCCGTGCGTTCTCCTCCGGGTCGTCGGCCCACAGACAGGCACGCAACCAGCGGGCGTCCTCCGGGTCGGTCACGTCCAGCAGATCCGGCGCGACGGCGACCCGAGAGAGCACCTCGGGAATCACCAGCGGCGGGATGGGGCGCTGACCGACGACCGACGCGGACACCCGGACGGGCGAGGACGGGTCACCGACACACTGCCCGTCGCTGTACGTGATGGCGACGTGGTCCGTGATGAGGTTGAACCCCGCGGCGCCGCCCACCTCGATGAGCCCGATGGCCGAGGCGCCGGTCCGGCGCGCGGCCTCGGCGATCGCTGGGTACAGCGCGGCGTACGGCCGGTACTGACCAGCGAGCCTGCGCACCCTGCTCACCCGACGACTCTAGCCACGGATGGCCTCTGGGCTCTAGCGAGGAGCGGCGAGCCCGGCCGTCAGCGGCATCGACTCGAGAGTGGGGGCGAAGAACGCCCTCAGGCCGAGTCGACGCAGGAAGTACCAGACGACGTTGAACACGACGAGGACGCTCGTGGCAAGGATCGCGATCATCGACCCCGAGTCCTGGAGCATCACGGACCAGATCGCCCACAGGGTCTGGTTCAGGGCGCCGAGAAGGAGGGAAGCCGTCGAGACTCCTCGGACGTGGGGCGCTCGGACCAGCTCGACGCTCTGTCCGCCGATGGCGATGACGCCGGGAATGATCGCGAAGAGTCCGTACGCGGCCGACCCGAGGAACTGGTCGACACCGATCATCGCGGCCGCTAGAGCAAGGCCGGGCACGAAGGCGGGGATCGTCCGGCGTCCGAGCTGTCGCGACAGGATGTGGAGGATCGGTACGGTCGCGATGAGCGAGAGCGCGCTCGCCACGATCTGCGGCGCCTGCCCGATCCGGATCCCATGAGCGGTCCAGCCGAGGTTGATCGCAAGGATCGCCTGCCACCCTATGAGCGAGAGCCCCTCGACGTTGCGGGTACGAGCCGTGCGTACGAGCTGGGGGATGCCGAGGACCGTACCGACGGCGGTCGCTGTCCAGCCGACGAGGACCAGGAGAGACATGGAAGCCTTCTGCCGGTCGTGGCCGGCGCATGAGATGGGAACGAGACGCGAAGGCACGCTGTGCGCGCTACTGGCCCGATAGTGGGTCGATGGGTCTCGGCAGTGGCTTCGCCACGCAGCGTATCGAAGGGGTAGCGGGCGTTCCGTTCGGGCCTGCCTTAACGGTGTTTCATGGCCAGCGCAGGCCCGGGGTCGGCCGCACCGTGGAAAGACCACTACGTTCTAGACGTGATAGTTCGCCCCATGATTGCCCGCGCCTTCTGGGCCACCTCCGGCTACAAGCTGCGGTCAGAGCCACTGCCGATCGAAGGGTCCGCGGTGTTGATCGGGGCTCCCCACACCTCCAACTGGGACTTCGTGTTCATGCTGGCCATCTGCTGGCGGACCGGGTTCGCCCCCTTGTGGCTCGGCAAGCACACGTTGTTCAAGGCCCCGTTCGGGGGCATCATGCGTGCTCTCGGCGGGATCCCGGTGAACCGCACAAACCCGGGCAGGCTGGTCGAGGACGTGGTGTCGAAGATGGCCACCGGGAAGCACTTCCTGGTCATCACCCCCGAGGGCACGCGCGGACGCCGGAAGCTGTGGAAGTCGGGCTTCTACCGGATCGCCACGGATGCGCGGTTGCCCGTCGTCCTCGCGTTCGTGGACTCGGCGACCCATACCGCGGGGTTCGGGAAGGCGATCACCCTGACCGGCGACGTCAAGGCGGACATGGATGTGGTCCGCGAGTTCTACGCCGACAAGCGCGGCATCAGGCCGGACCTGTTCACCCCGCCCATGCTGCGTGAGGAGTCCCGACCGGAGCTGGGTCAGTAGCCTTCGAGCATGACTCTGGAAGATGCCTGTCGGTGGTTCGACCTCGACGACGAGGACACCGACGAGGTGGTCGCCGCCGCTGCCCGGATCACGGCGGATACGGAGCTGTCCGCGAGGGTGGCGGATGTCGTGCGACAGCTCGGCGACCACCTCGAGGAGCTGAAGCCCTGGAAGCTGCTCGATCTCCCAGCGCTCTTCGACCCGGTCGCAGAGCCGGACGCCTCGGCAGCGCTGCGCTGGCTGTACGTGGTCGCGTTCGCCGAGTTCCTGCCCCGGACCCTCGAGGCACATCTGCGGCGCGGAGTGCCCGAGGCGGTCTCGCACGCCACGCTCGCCGATCTGGGCCGCCACGTGCGGATCGCGCGCCGACTGTACGGGGTGCGGGCCTGCATCGAGCAGAACTGGCTGCAGGCTCACCTCCGGGGGCTGCTGTACGACCTCGGGCGGCTCCAGTTCAACCTGGGGCGCCTCGAGCTGCGGCAGACGGAGCTCGACGAGGCCCGGATCGCCGCGACGCCCGGGACGGTCGTCGTCGAGACGCACATTCCCGAGGTCGGCCCGCTCGACTCCGACGCGGTCGACGCATCCTTGGCGCGCGTACAGGGCTTCTTCGCGACGCACTTCCCGGAGCTCGGCACGATCAGGTTCGCCACGTGCGACTCGTGGCTGCTCGATCCGCAGCTGTCCGAGATCGTTCCCGGGTCGAACATCGCCCGGTTCGGCGCGCGCTACCGGCTCTTCCGTACGGCGCACGAGTCGGACCAGTCGGCCCTCGACTTCGTCTTCCGGGCCCCCACCACGCCCCGTGGGGACCTGCCCCGGGACACGCGGCTCCAGCGCGGTCTGCTCGACCACCTCGCCGCGGGCCAGCACATCGAGGCCAGGTACGGCTGGCTGGAGCTCCCTGGGGCTGGCCTGTCAACCGGCTGAGCGGGTCGGACGTCCTTTGGGTGTTCACATTCTGAAAGGACGAACATGTCTCTGCTCACGCGGACGCTCCTTCCCCTTGCGCTGGCCTGCGCTCTCCTCGGCGGATGCTCCGGAAGTACCGCCGGCTCGTCCGCGGCCGGCGAACCCGCCGCCGGCAGCAACGGCAAGGTCACGGACTCCGGTGCCCTGCCGGCACAGACGACGGAGACGAAGACAGGGGGCGTAGTTCCCCAGTCGCCGGTCATCATCGACACCAAGGAGATCATCCGCTCCGCGACGATGACCCTCGTGGTCCCTGACGAGAACCAGGCGGCGACCAGGCTCCGTGCCATCGCCACGGGACACGGCGGTGTGGTCACGACCGAGAACGTCGTCAGCGGCGGCGAGAAGTCCTACTACGCCACCTCGACCATCGTCCTCAGCGTCCCGGCCGACCAGCTCGACGGGGCCTTGACCGACATCGCGGCGATAGGTGAGGTCACGCTCCGCACCATCGAGAGCAGCGACGTGACTGCGCAGGTCGCGGATGTCGACTCCCGCATCAAGACCATGCGCGAGTCGGTCGCCCGCATGCAGGAGCTGCTCACCCGCGCGGGCTCCGTGGCGGAGATCGCTCAGGTCGAGTCCGAGCTCACGGCGCGTGAGTCGAATCTCGAGTCGCTGCTCGCGCAGCAGAAGGCGCTCGCTCAGCGTGTCGCACAGAGTCCCATCACCGTCACGCTGACACGCGTGGCCATCGTCGAGCCCACCCCCGTGCCCGAGACCGGCTTCTTCGCCGGGCTGAAGACCGGCTGGCACGCCCTGAAGGTGTTCGGCGCCGGGTTCTTGACCGTTCTCGGCACGCTGCTGCCGTTCCTCGTGCTGATGGCGCTCATCGGTGCCCCGGTGTTCTGGCTGGTACGTCGCCGGACCGCAGCGCAGACCAAGGCCGCGGCCCCGTCGAGCGCTCCCTCGGGATCCACCACCGCGGAGTGAGGAACGAGGCGTCGCGGACAGGCAAGCGGACAGGCAATGGGTGCTGGTGGGGCGTTCGTACCGGCATGTCGTGTCACTGGTGCACCTATTGCCTGTCGGCGGTCCATGTCACCGTGAGAGACGCCGGCCCCGCTCGTGGGGTCGGCGTTTGGCTTACCCGGCGTCGCTAGGGTGGGCGGCATGGGTGCCCGGACGTACGGCGTTGCGATCGGCGCCGCCGTCGTCGTCCTGACCCTCGGGCTGGGTACGGGCACCGGCATCGGGAGCCTTGGCAGCATCGACCCGCACGGACCGCTGCTCCAGCTGCCGAGCTCCAACGCGGGCCAGCTGCAGCCGGGGTCGGCCCTCCCCACCCCTACAGCCCAACCGACCAACGGGTTCGTCGTCCCCGCGTGGGTGTACAGCGCGATCACGGTGCTGGCCGCTGGTGTGCTGCTCGTGCTCCTCGGGTGGTTCATCTGGCGCGTGGCGCGGCAGGTGCAGCGCGGCCGCCGGATCGCAGCCGCCGCCGCGAGCACCGAGGGTACGGAGATCGACGAGATCCCCATGTCGTCGATCGCCGAGACCGTCGACGAGTCCTTGGACGACCTGCGGGGCGGCCTCGACACCGACGACGTCATCCTCGAGTGCTGGCGCCGGCTCGAAGCGCTCGGCGAGCACGCGGGCGCGCCACGTCGCGACAGCGACACTTCGACCGAGTACGTGGAGCGGCTCCTCAACGGAGTGCCACAGGCGGCTACGGATCTGGCCGTGCTGGCCCGCCTGTACAGGTCGGCGATGTTCTCGGGGCTCTCGTCGGACCCGGCTGCGCGTGCCACTGCGATCGACTGCCTCGAGCACCTCTCCTCCGTCTTGAGCGAGGGGGCCGGACATGGCTCGTGATCGACGTCTGAGGGTCTCCGGAAGGCTCGTCACCTCCTCGGCGGGCCGTCTGCTGGTCTCGTACGGGATCACGGGAACCGTGCTCACGGTGGTGGCCGTCGTCGTCGGTGGTCTGCTCGGCGTCAACTTCAACCCTGCCGTCCTGATCCTCGTCACGCTGGGCGCCGCCGTCGTGCTCTGGCTGGTCGTGGTCATCGAGGACTGGGCACCGCCGCTGCACTGGGAGGACGTCCGCTTCCCCTCGTCCAGCCTCCACGTGGGCTCGGACAGCCGGACCCGACGCCTCGCGTCGCTGATCTCGTCGTCCGACGAGGTGCACCGGATGAGCCAGCGATCGCTGAGGGACCTGCTCAGCGAGCTGACTGCCTCGCGCCTCGTGCGGCTGCACGAGGCCGACCCGGCCGACCCCTTTGCGTCCCCGGTCCTCAGCCGCCCGCTGCGGTCCTACCTGACACGTCCCGCCGGAGCGGTCCCGCCGCTCACGCGCCGGGTTCTGGATTCATACCTCGAGGAGATCAGCCGACTATGACCCCACCTTCCCTCACGCTCGCCGAGGCGTCCGCCCTCGCCTCCGACGTCCTCGACCAGGTCGAGCGCGCGGTCGTCGGCAAGCGCAACGCCCTCCGGCTGGTGCTCGCGGGTGTCCTCGCGGGAGGACACGTCCTCATCGAGGACCTGCCCGGCCTGGGGAAGACGGTCGCGGCACACAGCCTCGCGACGGCGCTGGGCCTGACGTACACGCGGGCCCAGTTCACGCCCGACCTGCTGCCGAGCGACCTCACGGGCGGCTACATCTACGACCAGCGGGCCAGCGAGTTCGTGTTCCGGCCCGGGCCGGTCTTCACGGGGCTGCTGCTCGCTGACGAGATCAACCGCACGCCTCCGAAGACGCAGTCGGCACTGCTCGAGGCGATGCAGGAGCACCGGGTGTCCGTCGAAGGCCACACGTTCGACCTGCCGCGACCGTTCCACGTGCTGGCGACCGCGAACCCGATCGAGCACGAGGGCACGTACCCGCTGCCCGAGGCGCAGCTCGACCGGTTCCTGCTGCGGCTCTCCTTCGGCTACCCGTCGGCGACCGACGAGGTCGACGTGCTGGCCCGGCGCATCGCGCGACGTACGGAGGAGGCGACCATCGACGCGGTCCTGGACCCCGAGCGGCTGCTGGCCGTACAGAGCGCAGTCGAGGACATCTACGTCGCGCCGTCGGTGCTGCGCTACGTCGTGGCGCTCGTGACCGCCACGCGCGTCGACAAGTCCGTCCTCGTCGGCGCCTCCCCTCGAGGCTCGTTAGCGCTGGTCGCCTGCTCCCGCGCCGTGGCCCTTCTGGACGGCCGCAGCTTCGTGGCCCCCGAGGACGTCAAGGCCGTCGCGCACGGTGCACTGGACCACCGGATCACGCTGCGGCCGGAGCTGTGGCTCAGCGATGCGACCGCGGCGGCCGCCGTCGACGCCGCCCTCGACGGGACGCCCGTCCCCGATGCGAGTGACGTGCAGCCGCGGTGACCGAGCTCCCGATCCGGCCGACGCCCGCGCTCGTACGGTCCCTGATCCTCGGGCTGCTGCTCGCCCTGGGCGGGATCTTGCTGGGCCAGCGCGGCGCGGCGGTCATGGCGGCACCGTTCATCGTCCACGTGGCGTGGGGGCTCTTCACGCGGGCGCGCACCGACGTCGTGCGCGTACGGACCCAGCCGCGGCTGGTCGCGGTCCACGAGGACGACTCCGTCCCCGTACGGATGGTGACCGACCGGCCGGGATGGTGGATCGCCGTGTCGTGGCCACTGCGGTTCGGGCTGCGACTGGCCCCGAGATCGGGTGCCGTCATCGACACGACCGACGCGAAGGTCGTCGTCGAGCCGCACACCTGGGGCCGGTACCTCGTCGGCCCGCCCGAGGTCGCGGTCATGGACGCGTCAGGATCGTGGCGCGCCGCCGGCGAAGGCACCTCCGCGTACGTGGTCGTCAGGCCGGCGGCAGCCAGCCTCGTCGGCTCCAGCGGGATCACCCGCCCGATCGGGATGGCCGGGAGCCACCCGTCGGCGACGCCGGGGGAGGGCAGCCAGCTGGCCGAGCTGCGTGAGTTCCGGCTCGGCGACCGGCTGAAGCGGATCAACTGGCGTGTGACCTCGCGCACCGGACGGCTGCACGTGGCGACGATGCTCACCGAGAGGGACACCGACGTCCTGCTCGTCATGGACACGCTGCACGACGTTCCGGGCTTCACGGCGATGGATGCCACGTCCCTCGACCTGGCTGTACGGGCGGTGGCGGCGCTCTCGCGCCACTATCTGGGGTACGGCGACAGAGTCGCTGTGCACGACATCGGACGACGGATGCGACATGTACGGGCGGGGACCGGCCCCCGGCAGCTGCTCGTCACCATCGACGCCCTGTCGCGGATCGACCGTGGGACGAACCCCGTGTTCCGCGGCAGGCCGATCCGGGGCATCACTCCTGGCACGCTCGTGTTCTTCTGCTCCCCGCTCATCGACGAGTCGTCGACGACCGAGGTCGGGAGGCTCCGCCAGCTCGGCTGCGAGGTCGTCGTGGTCGACACGCTGCCCGGTGACCTCGGGACCCCGCGGTGGCTGCGTCGTCGTCGTCGTCGGGACAGGAGCTGGCTCGACGAGGCCTGGGTCGTGCGCCGGCTCGAGCGTGACGAGGTGTTCGCGAGGCTTCGGCAGGCGGGTGTGCCCGTGGTCGCATGGCGCGGCACCGGGTCGCTGGCGGGCGTCCTGGCGACGATGGAGCGGTCGCGACGGGCACCGCGACTGGCGAGGAGGGTCTGATGGACGAGCTCGTCGCCGGCCTGATCGACCGCATCCGTACCGTCAGCCTCCACCAATGGCTCACCAAGCTCGTGCTCGCGCTCACAGGCACCGCCCTCATCACGGTCTGCGCAGCGGCCACGGGCGCGGTTCTCGCCGGTGCGACGCCGACCATCGCCGCGATCCTCCTCGCCCTCGTCGTTCTCTGGCCGGAGTCCATGGCCACGATCGCGTTCCTGGGCTTCTCCGCGGTGTGGTGGCTGTTCGCGTGGCACGGCTCGATCTGGGCCACGGTCCCCGTGGCCGCCCTCGTGGGGCTGGTGCACCTTCTGGCCGCGCTCGCGACGGGTCCGGCGCACGCCGTCGTACGTCTCGCCGCCTTGCGCTTCTTCGGGTCGCGCATCGGCGCGTACGTGTTGGCGACCGCGGGGGTCGGCAGCGTGCTCGCTGCCCTGACCATGCTGCCCACGTCCCGGTACGTGGCGTGGCTGGCCGTGGTCGCGATCTGCGTCGCCACCCTCGTCGCGACCCTCGTGGCGGGCAGCATCGACGACGCGGCTGTCGTGCCCGAGATGCCCGACGACGACGAGCCGTACCTTCCGGAGGACCTCGCCTGAGGTCGTCTCAGGCGCGGAGCTCGCGTCGGCGCGAGCGAAGCAGCGCGACGGCTTGCGGGCCCGTGGCCGCGGCCACCGTCCATGCCATCGCGATCGCCGCCTGCGTCATGACGTCGTACGCCTCGTCGGCGCCCGCTGCCGCGGCGAAGTCGACCGAGTGGAGCGACCCCGTGACCTCCGGAAGCCTGACCCACGGATGAAGAGACGGGACCAGCTGCGACACGTTGCCCATGTCGGTGGAGCCGCCTGCCAGCGGTACTCCGACGGCCGGATCCAGTCCCAGCTCCACGAGCGCTTCGCACCACAGACCTCCGAGAAGGTCGTTCTGCCGTAGCGGCTGGTACGGACGTCCGACCGGCTCGATGACCAGCTCGCAGTCCGTGGCGAGCGCTCCGGCCTCGAGGCACCGGAAGACGCGGGACCGGAGGGCTTCGTACTCCTCTGTGGTCCAGGCGCGACACTCGAACTCGATCGTGGCGTGGTCGGGGATGACGTTCGGCACGGCACCGGACCGTACGACGTTGGCGCTGAGCCGGTGGTCGCTGGGGACCTGCTGCCTCAACAGCGCAAGGGCCACCTCGGCGATGACGACGGCGTCGGTCGTGTTCCGCCCGAGGTGCGGGGCTGCGGCCGCGTGTGCGGCGCGTCCCGTATACGTGGCGACGAACTGGCCGATCGCCTGGCTGGACGTACCGCGCGGGTCGAGGCGGATCCCGTCCGGCACCGTGTGGATCATGATCGCGAGGTCCACGTCGGCGAAGACTCCCTCGGCGAGCAGCGGGATCTTGCCGCCTCCCCGCTCCTCGGCCGGGCAGCCGACCGCCAGCACGGTGATGCCGAGGTCCCGCGCATGGTCGGCGAGCGCCAACGCAGCCAGCGCGCCGGCACCCGAGATGAGGTTGTGCCCGCAGGCGTGGCCGATCTCGGGAAGCGCGTCGTACTCGAGGCAGACCGCGACCTTCGTACCGCCCGACCCGGCGCTGGCGACGAAAGCCGTGGGATCGCCCGGAGCAGGATCGACCACGAATCCGTGCGTGGCGAACAGCTCGCTCAGCCGGGCGACCGCATGCTGCTCCTCGTCGGCAGTCTCCGGATCGGCGTGGATGGCGCGCGCGACGGCTTCCACGGTCGGCCGCAACGCCTCCACTCGAGCTCGGAGATCGTCTCGGACGGTCATGTAGGTCTCCTCATGGGTTGTGGGCCCACGCTAACAACTCGGCGCCACCGGCGTCGGAGCGACCGCGTGCCAGGGACAAGTCTCGGAAACACTCCGCCCCCGGACGGTGACGGCAGGATGCTGAGGTGTCACCACGCGTGTGCCCGACGCACGCCGAGGAGAGGGAACAGCAGATGCAGCTACGCGAGGACGCCACCTGGTCACTCGTCGTCCCGACGTCCATGGGCGTACGGATCACGCCGGAGAACAGCCAGGCCGTACACGTCTCGAGCCGGTACGTGATGCAGGCCACCTCGGCGGAGACCAACGTCGCGAGCGTGGCCAGCTACCTCGGACTGCCCACGCTGGCGCTCACGAACTTCGTCGCCGGCAGCCCGATCTCCGCATTCATCAAGGCCGACCTCCGGGCGCGCAACATGTCGTACCGCGGTCCCGACCTCCCGCAGGGAGGCCCCTGGGGCTACCGGCACCAGTTCAACATCGCCGACTCCGGCTTCGGCAGCCGCGGGCCCCGCGTCTGGAACGACCGGGCGGGGGAGGTCGGCCTCGACCTCGACGTCGACCACTTCGACCTCGAGCAGCTGTTCGGCACCGAAGGCGTGAAGATCCTGCACATGTCCGGGCTGGTCGCTGCGCTGTCGCCCAGGACCAAGGAGTTCTGCCTCGCGCTCGCACGTGCCGCGAAGGCTCACGGCACGGCGATCTCCATGGACATGAACTACCGGGCGACGTTCTGGAAGGGACGTGAGGCCGAGCTGCGCGAGGCGTTCACCGAGATCGCGGAGGAGTGCGACATCCTCATCGGCAACGAGGAGGACTTCCAGCTCTGCCTCGGCATCGAGGGGCCGGAGGCCGGCGGCACGGACCTCACCGACCAGGTCGCGTCGTTCAAGGAGATGATCGGCCGGATCCGTACGCGCTTCCCGCATGCCCAGTTCATCGCGACGACGCTGCGCGAGGTCGTCAGCGTCAACGAGCACATCTGGGGGATGGTCGTGTACGGGGACGGCGACTTCCACGTCGCACCTCCACGCTCCATCGGGGTCCTCGACCGCATCGGCGGGGGCGACGGCTCCGTCGGCGGCATGCTGTACGGGATCCTCAAGGGCTGGTCGGCCGAGCATTGCATGCAGTTCGGCTGGGCCACCGGGGCGCTCGCTGCCGCGTCCACCACCGACTACGGCGCACCCGCCGACGAGGACCAGGTCTGGTCGATCTGGAAGGGCAACGCCCGCGTCCAGCGCTGACTCCACCGGACTCGGGACCTGGCCGGACTCGGGAGTGACGTGGCCGGGCTCGGGAGTGAATCTTGCCCGGACTCAAGAGCGACGGGGCTGGTTCGGGAGCGGCATGGCATTGAGGGGTCACGACACGCCGGCTGTTGTGGGGGTGTCGTAGCGATCGGTGGCTCCTCGACTGAGCACCCGGGCATGTGCGGCGGTCGAGGGTCACGACCCGCCGGATGCTGCGAGGGGTGGGCGCAGTCCGTGGCTCCTCGACCGGCGCCCTAAACCCCTGACCTGCATATACAGTCAGGGTCGATTAGGGTGTCAGTATTCAGTCTCAAGGAGGTGCTCGGACGGTGACGTCTGTGTTGGCGATCGATCAAGGGACCCAGTCCACGAAGGCACTCGTCGTGGGGCGGGACCACAGGGTCACGAGCCGCGGAGCCGCGTCGCTGGACCGTACGTTCCCTCAGCCCGGCTGGGTCGAGCAGGACGCCGAGGCGATCTGGAGCTCGGTCGTCGCCGCCACGCAGGCGACCACCGGGCACGTCGACGGCATCTCCCTCTCCACGCAGCGCGAGACCGTCGTCGCCTGGGATGCGGTGACCGGCAAGCCGCTGGGGCCGGCGTTGTCCTGGCAGGACCAGCGTGCGGTCGCGATCTGCGAGCGTCTGGCGCACCTCGCCGATGTTGTGGAGACGCGTACGGGCCTGCTGCTGGACCCCATGTTCTCCGCGGCCAAGATCTCCTGGCTGCTCGATGCGTACGACCCCGACCGGAGCCTCGCTCGTACAGGTCGGGTCAAGGTGGGCACGATCGACTCGTGGCTGCTGTGGCGCCTCACGGGCCGCCATCTCACGGAGGCGGGCAACGCCAGCCGAACATCGCTGCTGGACATCGCGACGGTCGCCTGGGATCCCGAGCTGTGCGAGGGGTTCGACGTCCCGGTGGAGTGCCTGCCCGAGGTCGTCTCGTCAATGCCTCTGGTGCCCACGACGGTCGCGCTCGGCCCCGCAGCGATCGGCACCCCCGTGGCGGGTGTCCTCGGCGACTCGCACGCCGCGTTGTTCGCCAACGCCGGGTGGCGCCCCGGATCAGTGAAGGCGTCGTACGGGACGGGCTCGTCGATCATGGCGATCTCGGAGGCGACCAGCGTCGACGGGCTCTGCCGCACGATCGCCTGGGACGGCCGGGACGGTGTGGCCCGCGCCCTGGAGGGCAACATCCGCTCCAGCGGCGCGACACTGACCTGGCTGTGCGACCTGCTGGGCGTCACCGCGCCCGAGCTGTCCACGCTGGCGGTCACGGGTTCGCCGGAGGTCCACCTCGTACCGGCCTTCGGCGGGCTGGGGGCCCCGTACTGGGATGCCCACGCCGTCGGCGTACTGGACGGCCTCGACATGGGCAGCGGCCGCGCGGACCTGGCACGCGCAGCCCTCGAGTCGGTCGCCTTCCAGGTGACCGACGTGCTGGCCGCCGTCACCGCCGCCGGTACGCCGGCCACGACCGTTCTGGCCGACGGGGGAGCGACCGCCAGCGACCTCCTCATGCAGTGGCAGGCGGACATCGCCCAGGCCACGGTGGTCGTCTCCGACGAGCCGGAGCTGTCGGCGCTCGGCTGCGCCGACCTCGCCGGTGTGGCGTTGGGCGGCTGGTCCGTCGCCGATCTCGAGGTCATGGACCGGCCTCGTCACGAGTTCTCCCCGGCCGTGTCCGCGGCCGACGCAGTATCCGCACGAGACGGGTGGGCCCTCGCGGTGGTCCGCGCCCGCCTGACACGAAAGGACCGCTCATGACAGTCAAGTTCGGAGCCGGCATCTGGCACTTCGCGAGCTACGTCGACCGGTACGCCACGGATGGCTACGCAGAGCCCATCGGGATGCTCGACATGATCGATCGGGCAGGCGAAGTGGGCGACCTGAGCGTCGTCGACCTCAACTACCCGTTCCCCGGCTACGACGGGCCTCTCGACGCCGTCAAGGAGCGCCTCGCCAAGAACAACCTGTCCGTGATCGGGATCACGCCCGAGATGTACACGCGGAAGTTCTCGCGAGGTGCGTTCACGAACCCCGACGCCGGTGTCCGTCGTGCGGCCCACGACCTCATCACCGAGGCGGCGGGCGTCGTCCGCGAGCTCGGGGCGTCGTACGTGAAGCTGTGGCCGGGCCAGGACGGCTGGGACTACCCGTTCCAGGTCGACCACCACAAGCTGTGGCAGATGTCGATGGACGGCGTCGCCAACCTCGCTAGCGAGAACCCCGACCTCAAGTTCGTGATCGAGTACAAGCCGCGGGAGCCGCGCGTCCACATGAGCTACGACTCCGTGTCCCGCACGCTGCTGGCGCTCGAGAAGATCAACCTGCCGAACATCGGCATCCTGCTCGACTTCGGGCACGCGCTGTACGGAGGGGAGTCGCCCGCCGACTCAGCGCAGCTGGCGATCGACTACGGCCGTCTGTTCGGCATGGACGTCAACGACAACCTGCGCAGCTGGGACGACGACATGATCGCCGGATCCGTACATCCCATGGAGCTGTTCGAGTTCTTCTACGTCCTCGCCAAGAACAACTGGGACGGCGTGTGGCAGCTCGACCAGTTCCCGTTCCGCGAGGACACGGTCGGCGCGGCCAAGCAGGCCATCCGCTTCCTGCGCCGGGTGGAGAAGGGCCTGGAGCGGCTCGACTTCGACGCCATGCAGGCTGCCCAGGACGCTCAGGACGCGGTGCTGGCCACCCGGCTTGCGTCGGACGCCCTGTTCGGCGACCTGGACGACTGAGCGGCGGAGGAGAGCGCGGAGCGAACGATGGCGTACGTCCAACCGGCCAGCCGTCTCAGGCTGGTCACGCGGGTCGCCCGCATGTACTACGAGCAGGGTCTCAAGCAGCCCCAGATCGCCGACCTCCTGCACGTGTCGCAGGCGAAGGTGTCACGGCTGCTCAAGAGGGCCGAGGAGCTGGGCATCGTCCGGGTGGTGATCGTGCCGCCGCCCGGCGGTCACTCCGAGCTGGAGGAGGCGCTGGTCTCCCGGTACGGGCTGCTCGACGCGGTCGTGGCCGACGCGCCGTCGGGCGACGAGCAGGCGATCACGGGCGCGGTGGGCGCGGCCGCGGCCTCGTACCTCGAGGACGTGCTGCTGGGCCACGAGCGGATCGGCATCTCGTCGTGGAGCGAGACGCTGCTCGCGATGGTGACGGTGCTGGGCAAGAGGCCGCAGGCCGTCGCGGACAGCGTCACCCAGGTGATCGGGGGAGTGGGGATCCCGGCCGCGCAGGTACAGGCCACTCGGCTCACCGAGCAGCTGGCCAGCCTGACCGGCGGGCAGCCGCACTTCCTGCCGACCCCCGGCGTCGTGTCGGGTTCGGCGCTGCGCGACGCGATGCTCGCCGAGCCGTACGTGGCGCACGTCGTCGAGGCGTGGAGCGAGCTCACCGTGCTGCTCGCCGGGATCGGCAGCCTGGACCCCTCGCCCCTTCTCCGTGAGTCGGGCAACGCGATCGCCGAGTCGGACCAGGAGCTGCTGCGCGCGCTCGGGGCCGTCGGCGACATCTGCCTCCGGTTCTTCGACGCCGACGGCCGCCACGTGGACTCGGCGCTCGACGGGCGCGTCCTCGGGATCGAGCCCGAGACGCTGCTCGCCGTACCGAGACGGATCGGGGTCGCCGGGGGGTCGCGGAAGCACTCCGCGATCCGTGCGGCCGTGCTCGGTGGCTGGGTCAACGTCCTCGTGACCGACGTCGAGACGGCCAGGACTCTCCTGTCCTGACGGGTGGCCGCGGAACGCTGCTCTCAGGCCGCGGGCACGTCCTCGGGCGCTGCGGCGTGTGCCGCGCGTACCTGGGCGACGATCCACCAGGCCAGAAGGAGCGCGGCGAAGACCGCGAGCCCGACGGCGAGGATCGGCGACCGTCCGTACAGCGCCACGACCGCGCTGACACCGACGAAGCCGATGGTCGCGTACACGAAGGCCCACATCACGCTGCCGACGACCACTGCCGGCAGGTAGTGGCGCATCGACATGCGGGTCACGCCCGCCGCGAGGTTGATGAGCGTCTGGAAGCCCACGGTGAGGAAGCTCACGGAGACCGCGGGTGCGCCCCAGCGGTCGATCCAGCGCACGGCCCGCAGGTAGCCGGGAGCGTGAAGCAGGCGACGCATCCGGGTGCGCTCGGTGCCGGCCGCCGCCGCGCGGCCCAGCCAGTACGTCCCGTTCGCGCGCGCCATCACGATGACGAACAGCGCCGCGACGACGAGCGGGTAGGGCGCGCCCCATTTCGTGGGATCCACGTCATCTCCTCGTCCGTCGGGCCATCAGGGGGTAAGGGTACGCGTACGGGCTGTACAGGGGCGACCGGTCAGCGGCGACAACCACTGGCCACAACCGCTCGGGTGGGGAAGGCTCCCGTAGCCTGACCAGGTGCAGGCGCTGAGCGGGTATGTGACGATCGGCATCCTCATCCTCGTCGGCGTCGGGTGCGGACACTTCGGCGTCCTGACAACACAGCACCAGCAGATGATGTCCAAGCTCGCGCTGCTCGTCGCCTCTCCAGCCCTGCTCCTGACGATGATGGAGAAGGCCGACCTGTCCAAGGTCTTCGCCCGCAGCTTCATCGCGAACGCGGGAGCCATCGCCGTGGCGGCCCTCGTGTACACGGTCCTGGCGTTCACGATCTTCCGGCCCCCTCCGGCGGAGCGGACGATGGGCATGCTGCTGTCCTGCTACACCAACGCGGGGAACCTGGGCCTCCCGGTGGCCGCGTACGCGCTCGGCGACGCCACGTGGATCGCGCCGGTCCTCCTCGTGCAGGTCGCCTTCCTCCAGCCGCTGGCGCTGGCCCATCTCGACTACCGGCGCTCCCTCGAGAACGGTGGCAAGGTGCCGGTCGCCCGTCTCGTCACGCTGCCGATCCGTAACCCGCTCACGGTCGGATGCCTCATCGGCCTGGCGCTCAACCTCGCGCACATCTCGCTGCCGGGCCTCCTCGAGACCCCGCTGGAGATGTTGGGCGGCGTCGCGGTCCCCACGATGCTCCTGGCGTTCGGCATCTCGTTGCGGCTCGACCCCCGGCCGAAGCGAGGTGCGGAGAGTGTCGAGTCGTACGTCATCAGCGTCATCAAGGTCGTCATCCAGCCGCTGAGCGCTTTCCTGCTCGCCAGGTACGCGCTGCACCTTCCCGAGCACAGCGTCCGCGCCGTGACGGTGATCGCCGCGCTGCCGCCCGCGCAGAACATCTACGTGTTCGGCATGCGATACGGCGTCAGGGAGCTCTTCGCTCGCGACACCATCTTCCGTACCACCATCGTCTCCGCCGTCGTGATCCTCCTGCTGGCCGCGCTGTTGTAGGTTGCCAAGCGGGAGGACACGTGGACATCGACGACTTCGACATCGACCGCAGTACGCGCCAGGCGTGGGACGCCTTCGGCGGNNCGGCTGTCCGAGGTGCTGTCGATGATGGACAGCGGTGCCGAGCTGAGGCTCGGGATGCTCGCCCCGGACGACGACGAGTCCCCTTTCATCGCGTACGACTGCCCTGCGCTCGGGCGCCTCGTGGCCCACGCCTCCTCGAACGCCGTCCTGGCCGACGACTACCAGCTCGCGGCGTCCCAGCTCGCCCAGATGGAAGAGCTCGGCTGGTCCTCGCCGACCGCCGACGGCAGCGAGAACTTCTCGGGCGAGTGGTCCCAGGACCAGACCGACGAGCTCGCCGGCCTGTCGGTCGCCACGATGCGCGACGTGTACGGGGTCCTGCACCCGGTCTTCCTCACCGCCGACCAGCTCGCGGACGTGCTGCAGCCACCCGGCCCGAGCGAGCCCCCGTACCGCGCCGCCGCGCTCGCGGACACTCCCGACACACACGCCGTCATGCCGACCGACGCCGCCGGGCTCGACCGGATGGTCGGAGTGGAGCTCGCGCGCATCTACGGCTCCGAGCCGTTCCACGACTCCGAGGGCGACTACGCGATCCGGGTCGGCTCGACGATGGTGTTCGTACGGATCCCGTCCGACGCGAAGGAGGTCATCGCCTTCTCGGCGGTGGTCCACGACGTCAGCGGCCGGTCGCGTGCCGCGGAGGTGCTCAACGACCTGAACTCGGAGAGCCGCTGGGTGAGGTTCTGGCTCGTGCGGGACAAGGTCTTCGTCTCCATGTCGGCGCTCGCGCAGCCGTTCGTACCGGCCCACTTCCAGCAGGTCATCCACGAGGTCGCCTCGGTCGCGGACAGCATCGACGACCACCTCGCGGCGACGCTGCAGGGACGTACGACCTTCTCGACTCCGGAGGAGTAGCCGACGGATTGGGAGCCCGCGCATCGTCTCGGGTAGAATCTGGCCGCCGTCGCCGTGACGGCGTTCACCCGGCCCTCGTCCG
>PMBM01000220.1:0-2083 GCA_003153855.1 Propionibacteriaceae bacterium | reverse complement strand
CGGGAGATGCAGTACCTCTACCACGACGGCGACGCGTACGTGTTCATGGACACCGCCGACTTCTCGCAGATCAACATCAGCGAAGAGACGATGGGCGACGCGAAGAACTACCTCCTCGAGAACGGCATGGTCAACGTGGCCCTGCACGAGGGGATCCCGCTGTTCGTCGACATGCCGACCTCCGTGGAGCTCGAGGTGACGTACACCGAGCCCGGCCTTCAGGGCGACCGCTCGACGGGCGGCACCAAGCCGGCGACCGTCGAGACCGGCCTGCAGATCCAGGTTCCGCTGTTCATCGTCACGGGCGAGAAGGTGAAGGTCGACACGCGCGATGGCAGCTACCTCGGCCGCGTCTGAGTGAGTGGGCCTCACGAGAGCCCGCGACCTCGCACCTCCGCCCGGCACAAGGCGCGCAAGCACGCGCTGGACATCCTGTTCGAGTCGGACATCCGGGAGACCGACCCGTTGGTGACCCTCGAGGAGCGGCTGACGATCGACGTGACCGTTCGCGAGCTCACGTCGGACATCGTCCGTGGCGTGCGCGAGCACTGGGGCTACATCAACGACGCCGTGTCCGACCGGCTCGCTGAGGGATGGACGCTTGAGCGGATGCCCCGTGTCGACCGAGTGATCGCCCGCATCGCCGCGTACGAGCTGTTGTTCACCGAGACGGAACCGAACGTGGTCGTCAGCGAGGCCGTGACCCTGGCCTCCGAGCTCTCCACCGACGAGTCGCCCGCGTTCCTCAACGCGGTGCTCAGCGGTCTCACACCCTCGCGCAGGACCGACTGACACCGACCTGTTCCCCCACCCGCTGACCGGCGGGTGGGCGCGGGCCCGTTGGGCCCGCGGGTCCTGATACGGTTGCCCGCGATGAACGCCCAGGACCTTCGCCCAGTCCCCGCGATCCTCGTTCTCGAGGACGGACGCGCCTTCATTGGCAGATCCTTCGGCGCGACGGGTGAGACCTTCGGGGAAGCAGTCTTCGCGACCGGCATGTCCGGATACCAGGAGACGCTCACCGACCCCAGCTACCACCGTCAGGTCGTCGTTGCCACCGCCCCCCACATCGGGAACACCGGTTGGAACGACGAGGACGACGAGTCCGGCCGGATCTGGGTCGCTGGCTACGTCGTGCGCGACCCTGCTCGGGTCCCCTCGAACTGGCGCGCCGTGAGATCGCTGGACGACGAGCTGCGTGCTCAGTCGGTGGTGGGGATCTGCGACATCGACACCCGCGCGCTCACCCGACACCTCCGCGAACGCGGTGCGATGCGGGTCGGCATCTCGACGGAGATCCTCGACCCGGAGGTCCTGCTGGCCAAGGTGCTCGAGTCCCCGGAGATGGAGGGCGCCAACCTCGTCGGGGACGTCACGGTCACCGAGCCGTACACGGTGGAGGCCTCCGGCGACAGCCAGTACACGGTCGTCGCTCTCGACCTCGGCATCAAGACGATGACGCCCAAGCTCATGGCCGCTCACCACATGACGGTCCACGTCGTACCGGCTGACTCGACGATCGACCAGATCATGGCGCTGAAGCCCGACGGGCTGTTCCTCTCGAACGGCCCGGGGGACCCGGCGACCGCCGAGATCCAGGCCGAGCTGGTCCGCGAGGCCCTCTCCCGTGGGGTGCCGTTCTTCGGCATCTGCTTCGGCAATCAGATCTTCGGTCGCGCGCTCGGCTTCGGCACGTACAAGCTCAAGTACGGTCACCGCGGCATCAACCAGCCCGTCCAGGACCGTACGACCGGCAAGGTGGAGATCACCGCCCACAACCACGGCTTCGCGGTCGACGCGCCCATTGACGTGCCGACGGTGACCCCGTACGGCACGGTGACCGTCTCCCACGTCTGTCTCAACGACGACGTCGTCGAGGGTCTCGAGCTGACCGGTGACGACGGGATGGTGAAGGGCTTCTCGGTCCAGTACCACCCGGAGGCCGCGGCCGGCCCGCACGATGCCGCCTATCTGTTCCAGCGGTTCGCCGACGTCATGTCCGGTGTCCGGTCCGGGGGAGTGTCCTGATGCCACGCCGCACCGACATCCATTCGATCCTCGTCATCGGCTCCGGCCCGATCGT
>PMBM01000176.1 GCA_003153855.1 Propionibacteriaceae bacterium | reverse complement strand
AACTAGCCGGATCCGTTCGTGGAGCGCCGACTCTGTCGGCCGGTCTGACTGTCGACTGTTCTTGCTGCCACCCTCTGCGCTCAGCCCGAAGGCCATCGCGACGGCCTCGATGATGGTCGACTTCCCGACCCCGTTCTCGCCCACCAAGATCGTTAGCTCCGACAGCTCGAGCCCGTCCCGCAACAGCTGGGCGACGGGGCCCATGGTGTACGGCCACCCATAATCAGTGGCATCAGGCTCGCCGACCACCTCACGCACGGGTAGCGAGCTGACTGCGGTCATGCAGGCAGCCTAGGGCGAGCCTCTGACCAGACTTCAGCCAAATGGTCCCCTGGTCCACTCACTCTCATGCCGCGGTGGGTGCGCGGTGGCGCCAAGGTTCAGAGGGTCGGTATGAGTGCACCGAAGTACCACATGACATGCTGCAGGAATGCAGCGGAAACGATCGATTTGGCTGATTCTCGCAGCAACGGTGCTCGGGACTGTGAGTCTCGCGATCGCGATCTCGGCGGTCGCCGCCGGCAGTGCGCCGTACGCGATCGGCTCCGTCCTGGCGGCTGTCGCAATGGGCCTTGTCATCCTTGGGCAGGTCTTCCGGCTTCGCAAACAAGGGAAACCCGCCGACTAGACACCGGCTGGTCGCGCTACTTTCTATGCCGCTGACGGCGATTGTGCCGACGAGGGCGTTCCCGCAGATCGAGACGTAGGACGTGCTCAGCCCTGTGTGGTTCTTCGACTACAGCAGAGCCTTCACGACGGGTGTGATGCGCCTCCCGTACTCAGCGGAGTCCCTGAGGAGCTCATCGGTCAGCAAGACGTGGTGGGGGTCGAGCTGCCACAGTTCCTTTCCAGCGACGGGGATCACAGTGATCCATAGCCGGAAAGGCTGAGCTCGCCGGCCGAGATCTTGTTCCAAACCAGCAACGAGCCTCGTCTCATAGAGGCCACGCCCGCCACGTCTCCCGCGATGAAACAGTCTCGGATCCGGGGCTCCCATCATGAGCTCGAAGTGCTCCTGCTTGCGGTCAGCGGCCCAGTCTCGTGCCTCGTCGAAATGCGTGGCGACGAGCTCCTGCAGCGCAGGCGCGTCGAAGCCGGGCGTGAGCCACCGCATCTCAGCGAGCCGGTCCAGGCCATGGTCCGGTCCGTTCCACGTGTCGGAGACGGAGCGGTCCCACCACAGGTCCCACTCGTGAGCGGCCGCTGCGGACCCTTCGAGCTTGTCACGAACAATGTCCGGCACGCAGCGCGGCAGCCAGGTGTGCCTGGTCTTCAGCCCCGCAACATCGCGCACGAACAGCCCGATGACCAGGCTCTCAGGCTGGTCGATCCCGATCTGCCAACTCGCTCGACCTTGCTCTCTCACTTCGGCCACCCCATCCCACGAGTAGCAGTCTCAACTCAGTCTGCAGCTCCGCCAGGCGACAGGGGTCGAAACGCCCGCTTCTGCCGCGGCCAGCGTGGTCCATCCTTTTGATGCCAGCCGTGTCGCAGAGACTCCCCTAGGCTCCCAGAATGATCGAGATTGGTTCGCGGGCGCAGAAGTTGCCGGCGCCTCCGTCAGTGGTCTGGAACTCCTTGGTACGGCCTGAACGAGAGGGAACTCGGCCGTGGCTCAGCCTCACCGCTGATGAAGTTGCCCCTAAGATCCTTGCCGCCGAAGAGCCCCATCGCGTCGTGTGGTCGTCGCTGTGGCCCGGCAGACCCAACGATGAGGTGCACTTCGAACTCGCAGCCATCGGCAGCGAAACGTCGCTGAAGTTCACCTTGCTCACACCCGATGAGCCACCCGACCAGAGCACGAGCGGCCACCTTCGATATCGACTCAACCATCTGCTCTTCGCTGACCTCCGGTACTCCTACGGTCAGTGATGCTCGCCTGGACGACAAACGCACACATCTGCCGCAGCGGGTTAGTGCCTTGCAGCGACGCGGTCGGCGTGCCGGGAGCGGGGGCTACGGATCTCCAGCAGGTCTGGCGCTGCGCGGCTCCTTGGCCTGCCAGGGGGGTGATCGGTGAGGTGCCGACCCCCTCGATTGCGGCGCCGCGTCGAGCCGTAGCCTTTGGTTCGTGGAGGGCACAGCGAGCGCCGGGGAGCAAGTCGAGGCACAGGCCGGGTCCACTCCGTCCAGGGTCGTCGAGCTCATCGTGCTTATCGAGTCGGTGGCGCTGGCCGTGTGGTCGCTGGCATGGCTCGGTGTCGCCACGGTCCAGTCGCCCGTGGCGGAGGTGCGCTGGGAACTGTGGGCCCCCACGCGTGGCACCGGTGACGTCTTCTACGACAACTACCTCCCGACGTCGGTGGCCGTAGTGGTCGCGTGCGTCGCGATGGTGCTGATCGTCGCTTTGGCGGCGTTCGGGTACCTGACAGCGCGTCGCTTCAACCGTGGGCAGATACGCATCGCCATCTCCACGAGGTTTGCAGCCCTCATGATGCTTCCCCTCACGATCACCCTTCCGTGCCAGTTTGCGGCCTTCCAGCAGACACATGGCTGGACCGGAGATGGCCATGGCCTAGAGCTGATGGTGAAATACGGAGCCTTCGGAGGATTCCTCCTGGGGATCGGGCTTCTCATGGGGACCAGAGCGTTCGTCGACGCCTGGTGAGTGAGCTCAGGACCCAGGTCCGTTCACCACTCCGGGATGGCCACCTTCACTGCTTGCCGCAGCGAGGCCCGCGTGGCCCATGAACTCACTCACGGGCTGGCGATGAACGCACTCACATGCCGCGAGGAGAGGGTGGGTGATTTCGAGTTGGCGGCCGCGGGGTGTATTAGGTATCGGTGAACCCTGAACAGATCGACCTAGACGCGCTCGTCGACACCTTCGCCACCGAATGGCTCCGCCTGGGTGACTCACAACTCGCCACACAGATCGTCGCCGACCCGGTCCTAGTCCTCGGCCCCGACGGCACCACACCCGTACCGCGCTCGTCATTCTTGGCCGCAGTCACCGCGCGCGCCAAGGCCGTCGAAGACAGTGTCCACTCGAGGACGACACTCGCCGGTGCGAGCGCTCAGTCGCTTGGGGACCGGATGGTGCTGGCCACCATCAGCTGGACCTTCAGCATTGGCGACAGCACCGCCACGCTGGTCAGCGACTTCCTCCTGCAGAGGGAGGCCGACGCCCCACTGCGCTGCGTGGCCTACTTGCCGCGAACCAACGTCCTTGATCACTTGGAGTGAACCGGGCGCTCAGCGGCGGGTCCATTTCGACCTCGACCAACGCACGCACATGCCGCGGGGAGTTAGTGCCACTTCGCCAGGTGTGAGGCGGCCTCCTCGAACGGCGTTGCACCGGTCGCGATGGCGATGACGAGGTCGTAGGCGTCGTCGTCTGGGGC
>PMBM01000230.1 GCA_003153855.1 Propionibacteriaceae bacterium | reverse complement strand
AGGACGGTGCTACCTGGACGCACCGCCTCGAGGACGAAGTCGCGAGCGGAATCGGGCCGATTCCGGCGTCGGTGCGCCCGCTCGTTGAAGTCCTGAGCACGGCCCGCCCAGAAATCGCCGTCGGACCCCGCCGGCGCGGCTCTCGATGAGCTCTCCACGAGCTCGCTCCACAAAGCCGCCCAATCCGTGACCCGCGTGGCGGGCCGCGTCTCAGCGGCAGCTGTCAGCGGGGGCCGACTGGCAGAACCAGCGCAAGACACGAATCACCGAAACCCAGTGGATGCGGACACTCATTGCTGATTATCCTTGACCGCGACCGACAGCGGGTCAAGGGACCTTGGTCTGCGTCAGCGAATCGCGCAGCCATACCGCTCGCGCCCGGGCGACCCGTCGGGCTCCTCATTTCTGCAAACAATGCCGACGCACGGGCGACGGTATCGATATCGGAAGCAGGGCCCGACGACGACTGGTCGGCCGCCGCGAAGCTGTGAATCCCGAATCCGCCACGGGCGTGCCTAAAATGCGGGGGGATCGCCCGATCACCTCGCACCATTCTTGGGGAGACACGTCATGTCCTTCACGCTCACCACTCCTCGGCTCCGTGCGGCGCGTTGGGCGGTGGTCTCGCTCGCCGCAGCCCTCGCACTCTCGGCCTGCTCCAGCGCGACCTCGTCGCCCTCTGCCAGCAGCACCACGGCCACCCCCGTGCCCGTCCCAGCGACTCCGGCCCTCATCCTGGCCACCACGACGTCCACCCAGGACTCCGGTCTGCTGGACGCTTTGGTGCCTGCGTTCGAGAAGGCCACCGGCTACCAGGTGAAGACCGTCGCGGTCGGCACAGGCCAAGCGTTGACGATGGGCCAGCAAGGGAACGCGGACGTCCTGCTCGTCCATGCTCCCGCCTCGGAGAAGACGTTCATGGACGCCGGGTACGGCGTGGATCGCCGGCTCGTGGCGCACAACTACTTCCTCGTCGTCGGTCCCAGTGCCGACCCGGCGGGGATCGGCAGCGCCAAGACCGCTACTGAGGCCTTCACCAAGATCGCCGCTGCCAAGGCGACGTTCGTCTCCCGGGGCGACGGATCCGGCACCGAGACGAAGGAGCTCGCGATCTGGAAGGCGAACAACATCACCCCGAAGGGCCAGTCGTGGTACGTCCAGTCCGGCCAGGGGATGGGCGCAACCTTGCAGATCGCCTCGGAGAAGAATGGCTACACCATCACGGACAACGCTACGTTCATCGCGAACACGTCCAAGCTTCAGCTGACCTCGCTCGTCCAGGGCGACCCGTCGCTCCTGAACATCTACCACGTGATCAGCGTCAACCCGGTCAAGTGGCCCAAGGTGAACAGCGTCGGAGCCAAGGCGTTCGCCGACTACGTCACCTCGGCGGCTGGTCAGGACCTGATCGGCGGGTTCGGCAAGGCTAAGTACGGACAGGCGCTCTTCGTCGCCGATGCTGGCAAGAACGAGGCCGACCTGAAGTAGCGACGGAGGCGGGCGGGGAACGTCATGGACGACCTGCTGCAGATCACCCTGCTCTCGCTCGCTGTGTCGGGCGTGGCGACGTCGATCAGCCTTCTGATCGGGCTGCCGCTGGGAACGGTGCTGGCGCTGTCCGTGTTCCGTTCCCGCGGTGTGGTCCTCAGCGTGGTGAACACCGGCATGGCGTTGCCACCCGTCGTCGCGGGTCTTGCCATCGCGCTGCTGCTGTGGCGTAGTGGCCCGTTGGGTGATCTCAACCTGATCTACACCCCGACAGCGATCATCGTCGCCGAGGTGGTCATCGCAACGCCGGTCATCTTGGGGCTGTCCGCCGCAGGGATCGGTCAGCTCGACCCTCGCCTCCAGGTGCAGCTTCAAGGACTGGGGGCGTCCCGCTACCAGACGGTGTGGTGGTTGTGGCGCGAAGCTCGGCTTTCGCTGCTCGCAGCCCTGATGGCCGGCTTCGGCAGCGTGATCTCGGAGGTCGGCGCAGCGATGATGGTCGGTGGAAACATCAGCGGCCAGACCCGGGTGTTGACGACCGCCATCGTGCTCGATGTGGGCCGCGGGGACTTCGGCACCGCCATTGAGCTGGCCGGCATTCTGCTTGCCTTGGCCTTCATCGTGAACGGCGTCTTGACCTGGGCCCAGCAAAGCGGACGGCGAGGCTGACGTGAGGCTCGATCAACCACTGGCGGCGTCCGAGGGGCCCGTCGACCCGAATGCTCGGACCTCTCCGCCCGTACTGGAGATCCGGGACCTCCGTGTGGTCCGGGGAGGGCGTCAAGTACTGGGGATCCAGCAGTTCGCCGTCGACGCGCACGAGACTGTGGCCGTGGTCGGTCCGAACGGGGCGGGCAAGAGCACCCTCCTGCTTGCCCTCTCCCTTCTGATCGGTCAGCAAGAAGGCAGGCTGCTCCTTCATGGAGAGGTCGTGACGCCGCGACTGGCCCTTCACCTGCGTCGTCAGATCGGTCTGGTTCTCGCGGCACCCATGTTGCTGGACACCACTGTCCGCCAGAACGTGGCCGCTGGGCTGCGCTTCCGCGGCATCCGTGGGCAGCAGGTGAGCACCCGGGTCGACCACTGGCTCGATCGCTTGGGCATCCTGTCGCTGCGTGACCGCCACGCTCGCGAGCTGTCCAGCGGCGAGGCCCAACGGGTCAGCCTTGCCAGGGCCTTCGTCCTCGAACCCGAAGTGCTTCTGCTCGACGAGCCTTTCTCCTCCGTGGATGCTGCGGCTCGGTCGCAGCTCATCGACGACACCGAGCGTCTCCTCCGCGAGACGTCACGCGCCTGCGTGGTGGTCACCCACGATCTTGACGAGGCCAGCCGACTCGGTACTCGGATGGCGGTCATCATCGATGGGCAGCTTCGACAAGACGATGACCCACAAACCGTTCTTTCGGCGCCGTACGACGAGGACGTGGCAGCGTTCGTCGGCGTTCAGACCCGGCTCCTGGGGCGGATCGAGTCGGTGCAGGACGGCCTCGCGGCCATCGAAGTCGACGGCTGCCGGATCGAGGCGCTCTCCACCCTCGCGCCCGGGCGGCAGGTGATGTGCTGCCTTCGTCCTGAGGATGTGACCCTTCGCGTCAGCGGCCAAGCCGGTCCGGCGACCAGCGCTCGCAACCGTCTGACGGGAAGCATCGTGAAGATCGTCGTCAAGGGACCGTTCGTTCAGGTGACCGTCGCGTGTGGGCCCATCATCGTCGCTGACGTCACGCGAGCCTCAGCCACCGAGATGGGTCTTCGGGAGGGGCAGCTGGTCGAGGCGACGTTCAAGGCCACGGCCGTACATCTGATCGGGCTCCAGCAGTGATCCTGTCTGCCCGCGGGGTCATCCCCCGATAGCGCTCATCGCGCGTGCAGGCTGGAGGAACGACACCTGGTCGATCCCATGTGAGGCCTGCTTGGCAGCCATCGCGACCCGCCAGGTATCAGCGATCTCCCGATCACTGGCTCCTCCGCGAAGAAGGGATCGAAGGTCGGTCTCGTCGCGCGCGAACAGACAGCTTCGCAGCTGCCCGTCTGCGGTCAGGCGGGTCCGATTGCAGGTCTCGCAGAAGGCCCGGGTGACCGACCCGACAATGCCGATGAGAGGCACCACGCCGTCGGCGACTTCTGCTCCCGACGCGATCCAGGTCTCCGCTGGCGCTGAGCCGCGAGCGTTGGGGTGGGCCGGAACGAGGGTCAGCTCCTTGCGGAGCATGGCCAGTATGTGGGCTGCGGTGACCATGCCGTCTCGCTGCCAGGTGTCCTGCGGCCCCAATGGCATCTGCTCGATGAACCTGGGCTGGTAGCCGCGCTTCAACGCCCATCGGACCAGCGCCAACGCCTCGTCGTCGTTCACCCCGCGCATCAACACGGTGTTGATCTTGATCGGGTTCAGACCGGCCCGAGCGGCTGCGCCCAAACCCTCGATCACGTCACCGAGCCGATGCCGGCCGGTCAGGCGGGCATACCGATCCGGATCCAGGGTGTCCAGGGAGACGTTGATCCGCTGCAACCCGGCCGCCTTCAGCGCAACGGCGGACTTCGCCAGGTTGATGCCGTTGGTTGTCAGGGCTGTTTCAGGGCTCCTGCCCGACACAGTTCGCAGTCGAGTCGTGGCCGCCATGATGTCTTCGAGCCCCCTGCGCAGGAGGGGTTCTCCACCGGTGAACCGGATCTGCTCGACGCCGAGATCGCAGACGGCGATCGTGATCAGCCGAACCACTTCCTCGTCGGTCAACAGGTTCCCGTTGGGGAGCCATTCGAGACCCTCACGCGGCATGCAGTACGAGCACCGCAGCTGGCAGCGATCGGTCAGACTGACCCGAAGGTCGGTCCCGACTCTCCCGAACCCATCGTGCAAACGGCCGTCAGCGGCATGACTCTGAAGACCAGGGGCATGTCGTACGGAGTTCCCGTTCGTGCCGACAACGTTGCGCGTCACCCGCTCACAGTACAAGGTGGAGGTTGGAGGTCTTCGACCGCCTTCACGGTCAGCCCAGTCACTGCGCGCGTCGCCCAGTATGAACACGCTGGCACCCGATGCCACCCGACCACCGACCCGAAGCTGCAGCGCATGAGGCGGCTCTTCAGTGGATCAAAGCCTCCAGGCTGTGGACTTCACTGGTGACAGGCTGGATCGTGGGTTGACAGGGCACGACGAGCTGGTCACCGGTCATTGCGATTCGTAGTGAGTCCACCATGAGTAGCCTCGCCGCGTCGTCGGGATCGTCAGCGATGCAGTAGACGTGGTGGCCCGTGGACAAGGTCTTGGCCCTGTACATGGCGATGTCCGCCTTGCGTAACAACCCACTCAGGTCAAGGTCGTCATCGGGGAACAGCGCGATTCCGATGCTGACGCCGGTGCGTAGCGAGATGCCGTCCACGAGGAACGGTTCGTCCACCGCTGCACACAACCTGGCGGCGGCGTTCACGGCCTCGGCTTGGCCGGCATCATCGAGCATGACCGCGAACTCGTCGCCGCCCAGGCGGGCCAGCAGGTCCCCGTCGCGCAGATTCTCCCGCAGGCGGGTACCGACCTGGACAAGCAGCTGGTCCCCGGCGCGATGTCCCAGGCTGTCGTTGACCTCCTTGAACTTGTCCAGGTCGAGCATGAGCAAGGCTTGGCGCGAGTTCCGTGGTTCGGCCAAGCGCGTGTTTGCCTCGGCATACAGCGCGCGCCGGTTCGGCAACCCCGTCAGCTCGTCGGTGGTGGCGGTCAGCAGGCGTTGGTCCGCCATCCGCGCGAGTAGGCGAACGGCCAGCTCGGAGCGGACCGCCGCCGCCATGAGCGTCACCCCTGCCAGGGTCACAGCCAGTCTCGATACGGGCACCTGGGTGCCGCCGATCAGCACTCCCAGCCCGGCGATAGTGGCCACCGACGAGACCGCCAGGGCCGCCGCACGGGTCGCCGGGCGCGCCGCCCGCGTTGCGGTCTGTCCGCGCTGGGCGACACCGTCGACCCACATCGCCATGAGGGCGAGTCCGATCGCCCATCCGGCATCCAGCGGCGTGCCCAGGACATAGGTTCCTGCAGTCACCTCCAGCCCGTAGACCACGTCCGCCGCAGTGAAGGCGAGCAGTCCACAGACCAGCAAAGCCCAGCGGCTGCCCATGCGAACCCCCCGCAGAGCGGCTGTTCCGGCGATGGCCGAGACGAGCACCAAGTCGAACGCTGGGGGGGCCAGGGCAACTGCCGTCGCCAGGGACATAGGGCTGGCTGTTGCGGAGTCCAGAACCGGCTCCAGCACCACTGCCAACACTGCGGCTGCACCAAGGGACCCCACTGCGCAGTCCAGCCACACGGATGGCGCCAGACCCCGCGCACGGCCGCTGACCGTGACGGTCACTGCGGCCAGCAGCAGCGGGTAGACCAGCAAGTACCCGACATCCGCCGGCGAGGGGAACGGCACTGACCCCCCGCCAATCGTCATCAGGAGGTAGTAGGTGTCCCCAACGGCGAACGAGGTCACGGCTCCTGCCGCGAGTAGGACCTCCGGACGTCGACGCCCGACACGGTGGACCGCCAGCCAGCACACCGCCGCAGGCGCCCACACAGTCAGCATGCCCAACCAGCCGTCAACGACAGTGCTGAACCAGCCTTCCGAGGCCGGGCCCCAGCCGACGCTGCGCAAGGCCAGAGCGGCAACGTACGCAACCCCGAGCAGGCCCATGACGCGTACCGCCCACGTCCGCGACGCGAAGCCTGATCTTGAGAGCATCACGACGGCACCAGGTCCATCACGGCACCAGGTCAAACTGGCGAGAGACTGGTTGCCCAGCGACGCCGAGGCGGGTCCGTGTGACCAAGACCCGGTCGAAGGCCTGCAGCCGGGTGGTGAGATCCACGGACGGGTCGAGTTCGGCCCGGTTGCTCAGCCAGTAGTCGAGCTCGACAGCAGACACGGCGCTGGACATGAAGTAGCCCTGGGCGTGGTCGCAGCCCAGGCGCCTGAGCTCGGTGAAGACGATGCGGGTCTCCACGCCTTCGGCGACGATGCGTAGACCAAGGCTGTGGGCCAGGGCGATCGTGGAGGCGACCAGGGCGGCATTGCGAGCGTCATCAGCCATGGGGAAGACGAAGGAGCGGTCGAGCTTCAGCTCGTCGATGGGCAGGTCGAGCAGGTAGCTCAGCGAGCTGTAGCCGGTACCGAAGTCATCCACCGAGATCTCAATACCACTGTCGTGCAGCCGGGCCAGGATCGACCTCGCCCGGTCGCGGTCCGCCATCAAGAACTCTTCGGTGATCTCCAGCTGCAGCCTTGACGACGGGACTCCTCGCGCGGCGAGCATCGCGGCGACCCGGTCCGGGAGGTTGTTGTCGACCAAGGAGCTGGCCGAAAGGTTCACCGCGACGGTCATTGGCCGGCCCATGGCGGCCCAGAGCGCCGCCTGGTCCAGGGCCATCTCCAGCACCAGCTGGGTCAACGAGGGCATCAGTCCGAACTCCTCGACCAGGCCCAGGAACGCGTCGGGGTAGAGCAGGCCACGGGTGGGGTGGTTCCAGCGCACCAATGCCTCGACGCCGCTCACGTCGCCGGTCTGCAGGTCGATCTTCGGCTGGTAGTACACAACGAGCTGACGGGTGGACATGGCAGTGCGCAGCTCCTCGACCGTCTGCAGCCGGGTGGCGTCGTCATCGTCGTCGGCTCTGGAGCACTGGTGGATGCCCTGGAAGGACATCTTGGCCTTGTACATGGCCATGTCAGCCTTGTTCAGCAGAGCGTTGATGTCGGGGCCGTCGTCGGGGAACAGGGCGATGCCGATGCTGACGGACGAGTGCAGCGCGATGTTCGAGAGAGCGAACGGCTCGTCCAGGGCCGCCCGCAGCCTGGCGGCGCCATCCACGGCTTCGTCGGGGCCCGCGCCGTCGATCAGGACCGCGAACTCGTCACTGCCGAGGCGGGCGAGCAGCTCTCCGTCGCGCAGGTGCTCGCTCAGTCGGGCACCCACCCGGACCAG
>PMBM01000044.1:39548-46376 GCA_003153855.1 Propionibacteriaceae bacterium | reverse complement strand
GCGAGCTGACGCAGCACCGTACGGCCCTCCGTACCAGGCGTGCGGAGGGCCGTACGCTGTCGCGGAGCCGCAGGCAACAGCCGCACAGCCTTTAGAGCGATCCGCACAACCGTCGTGACCAGCATGTCGAACCACAAAGGTTGTGCGCGTCTTCCGGGGTGGGTCCTTTGCCGAGAAATGTCGGCGGCGTCTCCTACGGTGGCCGTGTGACCAACGACGACGCACTCACGGCCCTCCGGCGGCTGGTCGGCAACCCCGACGCCGACTTCCGCGACGGGCAGGCGGAGGCGATCGACGCGCTGGTGAACGAGCACCGCCGGGCGCTCGTCGTCCAGCGCACGGGCTGGGGAAAGTCGGCGGTCTACTTCGTCACGACCATGCTGCGCCGCGCGCAGGGGGCCGGGCCGACGCTCATCGTGTCGCCCCTGCTGGCCCTGATGCGCGACCAGGTCGGCGCCGCCGAGAGGGCCGGGATCCGTGCGGTGACCATGAACTCGTCGAACGCGACCGAGTGGGACGACGTACGGGAGGCGCTCCGTACGGACTCGGTCGACCTGCTCCTCGTGAGCCCGGAGCGGCTCAACAACCCGAGCTTCCGCGAGCACCAACTGCCGGCGTTGGCGGAGCGATGCGGGCTGCTGGTCATCGACGAGGCCCACTGCATCAGCGACTGGGGCCACGACTTCCGGCCCGACTACCGCCGCATCAAGGACCTTCTCGCCGAGCTGCCCGTCTCGACACCCGTGCTCGCGACCACGGCCACCGCGAACGCACGCGTCGTCGCCGACGTCGCCGAGCAGCTGAGCGTCGGGGCCAACGGCTCCGTCCACGAGGTGCTCACCCTGCGCGGTGGGCTCGCGCGGGACTCGTTGCGGCTCGGCGTGCTGCCGATGGCCAGCCCGGTGCAGCGGCTGGCGTGGCTGCTCACCCACCTCGGCGACCTCCCGGGCAGCGGCATCATCTACACGCTCACCGTGGCCGGCGCCGAGGACCTGGCGTCCGCGTTGCGGGCCGCGGGCCACGAGGTCGCGGCGTACACGGGTCGTACGGACACGGCCGACCGCGAGGTGCTCGAGGGTCGGCTCCGCGCCAACGACGTGAAGGCGCTGGTCGCCACGAGCGCGCTCGGCATGGGCTTCGACAAGCCCGACCTCGGATTCGTACTCCACCTCGGAGCCCCGTCGTCACCGGTCGCCTACTACCAGCAGGTCGGCCGCGCAGGTCGCGCCACCGAGCGTGCCGACGTGGTCCTGCTGCCCGGGCGCGAGGATGCGGACATCTGGCACTACTTCGCCACGAGCTCGATGCCGCAGCAGCGGCTCGCGGAGGCGGTGATCCACGCGCTCGCTGAGACTGAGCGGCCGCTGTCGACTGGCGCCCTCGAGGCGATCGTCGACATCCGCCGCACCAGGCTCGAGCTCCTGCTGAAGGTGCTGGACGTCGAAGGGGCCGTACGACGGGTGCAGGGCGGCTGGCTGGCGACAGGGCAGCCATGGACGTACGACGCGGAGCGGTACGAGAGGGTGGCCGCGGCGCGCGACCGCGAGCAGGGCCTGATGACCTCGTACGAGACGACGACCGAGTGCCGGATGCGCTTCCTCCAGGAGTCCCTCGACGACCCGACAGCGGCCGACTGCGGCCGGTGCGACACGTGCCTGGCGGCGGCCGGACAGGCGTCGTGGTTCGACGCGTACGTCGATGACGCCAACGTCCGTCTGGCCGAGGACCAGCTGGCGCAGGTCGGCGTACCGATCGAGCCGCGCGTGCAGTGGCCGACAGGTATGGATCGGCTGGGTGTGACCGCCAGGGGGAAGATCGGCGCGGACATCGCGGCGGCGCCGGGGCGGGCCGTCGCACGCTTGACCGACCTCGGCTGGGGGTCGGCGCTGCGCGACGTGTTCGCGGCGCCCGACGGCCCCGTGCCGGCGACCATCGCGTCCGCGTGCGTCCAGGTGCTCAAGGCGTGGCCGTGGGAGTCGCGACCGGTGGCTGTGGTCGCGATGCCGTCGGTCAGCCGGCCGCAGCTGGTCGAGAGCCTCGCGCAGGGGTTGGCGCAGGTCGGCCGGCTGCGCTATCTCGGGCAGGTCGACCTCCTCCGGGAGGAGTCGTCAGGCCCGGGAGGGAACAGCGCGTTCCGCCTCGCCGACGTGTGGCCGAGGTTCTCCGTGGGCCACGCCCTCGTCGACGAGCTGCAGTCGATCGACGGACCCGTGCTGCTCGTCGACGACCTGTGCGACTCACGCTGGACGCTCACGGTGGCGACGAAGCTGCTGCGTGAGGCGGGTGCCGAGGAGGTGTTGCCGTTCGCGTTGGCAACCGTGGCCTGACAAGGTCAAACCCCTCTGCGCCTCACGCTGGCGTCACGCCGAGGGTCAGGGCTTGCGCGCCAGCACGTACAGCCGACTGGTCTCGGACTCGACCTCGGGGATCGGTGACCGTACGTACCACTCGCTGACCTCGAGCCCGGCGGCCGTGACCGCGGCGAGGACGACATCGGGGTCGTGCAGCACGAAGTCGACGTCGACTTCTACGCCGAGCAGATCGGTGACGTGCCGGGTCTCGGGCCCCATGTGGGTGGCGAGCGCCAGGATGCCGCCGTGCGCGAGCGTGGCGCCGAGGGCGCCGATCGCGGCCGGCAGCTCCGACTCGGTGAGGTGGACGAGCGCGTACCACGCGGTGATCGCGGACCATCCGGACGCCGTACGAGGCCTGAGCAGCCGGCGGAAGTCGCCGGTCTCGAAAGCGACCGCGGGGTAGCGGACCTTGGCCTCGGCGATCATGCCGGCGCTGCTGTCGATGCCCGTCACGTCCGCACCCTGCGCCGCGAGATGGGCGGCGATCTGGCCAGGACCTGTACCGACGTCGGCGACCGGCCCCGTGGCCTCTGCCGCGATCCGGTCGAGCAGCCAGGTGTCGAACGGCTTGTGGCTGAGCTCGTCGCCGTAGTGCTCCGCGTACGCGTCGGCCACCACGTCGTACGTGCGCTGTACGGCCTCGTCGCGCACCTGAGCGCCGTGCGCGAGGGCGGCCTCGCGGTCGACGGCAGCTGCCGGGGCAGCCTCACCCGTCGGCAACGGCCCCAGCAGGTGAACCCAGCGGCGGTCCTGCTCGCGGGGACGGAGATCGAGCTCACGGACCAGCTGCCGCTCGGCCATCGCCCGCAGCGCCACCTCGGTCGCCGAACGGTCCGCGAACGCGAACAGCCGCTCCGTACGTGTCCTCAGCTCGCCGGGCGCCTGCGCCCCTCGGAGCATCAGCACGGTGAGCAGGGCCCGCTCGGCGTCGTCGAGGTCGATCGCCTGGTCGAGCGCCTGGGCGTACTTCACGGTGCGCGACCCGGAGGCCCACACGAACCGTACGAGCTCGCGCTTCTTCAGTCCTCGTAGGGTCTCGTCGACCTCCTGCTCGCTGTACTCGGCGATCGGGTCTCGGCTCGAGGACTGGTTGCAGGCCGTCCGTACGGCGTTGAGCGTCATCGGGTACGAGGCAGGCACGGTCGTCTGCTTCTCCAGCAGGCTCCCCAGCACGCGCTGCTCGCGGGCGTCGAGAACGGGCAGGTCCATGCCGTCACTGTACGGAGGAGCGGGCCCTTGGCATGCGTCACGACAGGTTTTGGGGGCCTCGATCCGGCCCCAGGGCTCGGGGCAGTGCTCGCCCGGGCGATCGGGACGGCTGAAACCGACGTGGCGTCCACGAGCCTCTGACCTACGTGTTCAGGCCCCGACCTCGGTGACGCGACCCTTGTGGACGGCGAAGCGTCGGGTGAGGTGGACGGCGTCGAGGAGGCGCCGGTCGTGGGTCACGAGCAGCAGAGTGCCGGGGTAGCTGTCGAGGGCCTCCTCGAGCTGCTCGATGGCCGGCAGGTCGAGGTGGTTGGTGGGCTCGTCGAGCACCAGCAGGTTCACGCCGCGGGCCTGGAGCAGCGCCAGGGCGGCCCTCGTGCGCTCACCGGGCGACAGCGACGACGCCGGGCGGTCGACGTGAGCCGCACCGAGGGCGTACTTGGCGAGCAGCGTCCGCACCTCCGCGTCCGGCCAGTCCGGCACCTGGGCAGCGAACGCACGACGCAGGGGCTCCGTACCGTCGAAGAGCGACCGTGCCTGGTCGATCTCGCCCACGACGACCGACGCGCCGAGGTTCACGGCACCTTCGTCGGGCTCGAGACGACCGAGCAGAACAGCCAGCAGCGTCGACTTTCCCGACCCGTTGGGGCCTGTGATCGCGACGCGGTCGGCCCAGTCGATCTGCAGGTCGACCGGGCCCAGGGTGAACGAGCCGCGACGTACGACGACGCCGCGGGCCGTGGCGACGATGGCACCTGCCCGGGGCGCCACCGCGATCTCCATCTGCAGCTTCCACTCCTTGCGAGGCTCCTCGACGACCTCGAGGCGCTCCAGCATCCGGTCGGTCTGCTTCGCCTTGGCGGCCTGCTTCTCGGAGGAGTCCTTGTTGTGGTGCCGGATGAACTTGTCGGGATCCTTCGCCTTGCGTACAGCGTTGCGTACGCCCTTGTCCGACCACTCACGCTGCATCCGGGCGCGGTCGGTCAGACCGCCCCGCCGCTCCTCGTACTGCTCGTACTCCTCACGCGCATGCCGCTTCGCGACCTCGCGCTCCTCGAGGTACGCGCTGTAGCCGCCCCCGTACAGGCCGATCTTCTGCTGCGCAAGGTCGAGCTCGACGATGCGGTTCACGGTACGGGCCAGGAACTCGCGGTCGTGGCTCACGACGACGACGCCTGCCCGCAGCCCAGTGACGAACTCCTCGAGCCGCGCCAGTCCGTCCAGGTCGAGGTCGTTGGTGGGCTCGTCGAGCAGGAACACGTCGTAGCGGCTGAGCAGCAGCGATGCCAGTCCGGCACGTGCCGCCTGGCCGCCGGACAGGGCCGTCATCGGACGGTCGAGGTCGATCGTGAGCCCGAGATCGGAGGCCACGGCCGCAGCGCGGGTGTCGAGGTCCGCTCCGCCGAGGTGGAGCCAGTGGTCGAGGGCTGCGCTGTACGCGTCGTCGGCGGGCACCCCGTCGACCGGCTCGCCCGTGCCGAGCGCGTGACTGGCTTCGTTCAGGTCGGTCTGCGCCGCGGTGACTCCCGTACGTCGACCCAGGAACTCGAGCACCGTCTCGCCCGCGCGCCGCTCCGGCTCCTGCGGCAGGTAGCCGACGGCGGACGACACAGGGGACCGTACGATCTCGCCGCTCTCCGGTCGCGCCAGGCCGGCCATGATCCGCAGCAGCGTGGACTTGCCCGCGCCGTTCGCGCCGACCAGACCGACCACGTCACCAGGGGCGACGACGAGGTCGAGACCGGCGAACAGCGTGCGGTCGCCGTGCCCGGCGGCGAGGCTGCGGGCGACGAGAGTGCTCATGATGGCGTCGACGTTACAGGCTGGGCCGACGGGTCACCCGATCGTTTCGGGTGGGGCTCCGGTCAGTACCAGCCGTGCGCGCTCTTGAACGACCAGGCGCCGCAGGCGGTCCCATAGCGACCCTGTACGTAGCCGAGCGCCCACTTGATCTGGGTCGCGGGGTTTGTCTGCCAGTCGGCCCCGGCGGTAGCCATCTTGCTGCCCGGGAGGGCCTGCGGGATCCCGTACGCACCGGAGCTCTTGTTGGTCGCGCTCACGTTCCACCCGGACTCCTGCGTGATGATCTTGTCGAAGCAGGCGAACTGGTCGGCGCCCCAGCCGTACATGCTGAGCATCATCTGCTGGGCGATGTCGCGGGCGGTGCCCGGCGCCACCGCGGGTACGGACAACACAGGGGTCTTGGCTGCTGCGGCGGTCTTCGCGGCTGCAGCGGCCTTGGCGGCGGCAGCTGCCTGGGCCTGGTTGGCCGTTTGGATATCGGCGGCGGCCTTGGAGATCTGGTCGGCCTGCGCGGAGAGCTTGGCTGTACGGGCGCCTGCTGCACCGTCGACGTCGACGAGGTCGACAGCGAACTGGTCGACATCTGCGTGAGGTGCGGTGGCAATGATGGGCTGCTGGTCGGACACGACGGGCACCGGGGCAGGCGCTGTACCGCCCACCACCGACGCCACTGAGGCGACGACGGCGAGAGCAAGCCTGATCGGGTAGCTCATCTGCACGGTCTGATGATTACATAAGAACCGCGTTCAGGGAAATCTCAGGAAAGGATTTTCACCTCGTAGTGCCGCGGCGTGCCGAAGCGATGGGCCGTGATGCAGACGGCCTGCTCGCGAAGGAACGTGAGCAGCTCCACGCGTCCGGCCGCCACGACGGGGTTGTCGTAGAGCGCCACGTCCGGCGACCCGCCCGTTGCGGCTGCTGCGGACACGGGATCCGCGCCGACGAGCCGGACCCGACCGCCTGTCCCGGCGAGGTGACGCAGCCGGGCGGCCCAGTGCTCGTCGTCCTCGGCCCACCACGTGACGCCGGCGCTGCCGAGGTACGTCTCCACGCCACGCTCGAACCGCGGCGCGCTCACGGACACGCGCGACCCGGCCCGCAGGCCCGCCGCCACCACGCGGAGCAGCTCCGCGACTCGCGCGCCAGAGAACCGGACGGTCACTGGTACGGCCTGGTAGCGGAACGCGTTCTGCTCCCGCAGCAGTCCCGACACGTCCCGTACGACCCCGAACTCGCCGTTCCAGACGTCCCTGTCCGTAGCGAGGGCGCCACGAAGCCACGCGACGTCGTCGTCGCCGACCCCGGCGGTCTCGGCAGCAGCCAGTACGCCCGCTCCGATCGCATCCTGCCGGTACGGGAGAGGACTTGTCCCGGTCGGGAGCGAGCCTGTGCCGTCGAGGAGAACCCCTGTGTCGGTCCAGCGGGTCAGCCCGTACAGGTAGTTGGGCCCACCGGCCTTCCA
>PMBM01000044.1:0-39541 GCA_003153855.1 Propionibacteriaceae bacterium | reverse complement strand
CGTCGAGTGTGTGCAGCCCGGTGGTCAGCCCGTAGTCGACGGCGTTGACGATGTCGATCGCCGCGTCCAGGGTCTCGGCGGTCATGACGCCGAGCACCGGCCCGAAGTACTCGACCGTGTGGAACTCGGAGCCGGGCTGGACGCCGAGCCGGATGCCGGGGCGCCACAGGGTGCCGGCGTCGTCGAGCTGCTTCGGCTCGATGAGCCACGACTGTCCCGGCTCGAGGCTGGTCAGTGCGCGCAGGAGCTTGCCGTCGGCCGGGCCGATCAGCGGCCCGATACGCGAGGACGCCTCCCACGGCATGCCGACCGTGTACGCGGAGACCGCGTCGACGAGCTGGCGGCGGAACCGCTCGGACGTCGCCACCGACCCGACGAGCACCACCAACGACGCTGCCGAGCACTTCTGGCCCGCGTGCCCGAACGCCGAGTACACGACATCCTTCGCGGCGAGGTCCAGATCGGCGCTGGGCGTGACGATGATCGCGTTCTTGCCGCTGGTCTCGGCCAGGAGCGGGAGATCGGGCCGGAACGTCCGGAACAGCGACGCCGTCTCGTACGACCCGGTGAGGATCACGCGCTCGACCCTCGGATCGCTGATGAGCCGCGCACCCAACGAGCTCTCGTCGAGCTGCACGCACACGAGGACGTCCCGCGGCACGCCTGCCTCCCACAGCGCCTCGACCATGACCTGGGCGCTGCGCCGTGACCGGTGCGCCGGCTTGATGATGACCGGCGACCCTGCGGCCAGCGCCGCGAGCGTCGAGCCCGCAGGGATGGCGACCGGGAAGTTCCAGGGCGGCGTGACGACGGTGAGGCGTACGGGGTCGGGCCGGGCCCCGTCGACCTCGTACAGCGCACGCGCCGACTCGGCGTAGTAGTGCGCGAAGTCGATCGCCTCGGACACCTCCGGATCGCCCTGCTCCAGCACCTTGCCGCACTCCGCGCCCATGATCTCCAGGAGGTCCGCGCGATGGGCCTCGAGGGCGTCGCCGGCCGCGTGAAGGATGCGTACGCGCTCGTCCACCGGCAGCCCGCGCCACGACGCGCCGGCCTCGACCGTACGGGCGACCAGCGCGTCCAGCTCGTCGGGCGCAACCACGTGCGTGATTGCAGTGCCCAGGGTCGACGATTGCATGCGACCCCTGATCGCATCCGCCCAGGTGCGGTTGGCTGCGATCGCAGGATCGGTGTCGGGCGCGTTCTCGAAGTGGTCGGCCGGCGCGGGGTCCGCGACCTGCGTACGGTCCTGGACGCGGTTCGGCGGTGGGACTTCTGCCGGCATGTCCGCCACCGACGCCAGGAAGCGGTCGCGCTCGCGGGCGAACATCTCTGGCTCGTCGAGGTCGAAGACCGCGGACATGAAGTTCTCGCTGGAGGCGCCCTCCTCGAGGCGGCGGATCAGGTAGGCGATCGCCACGTCGAACTCGGCCGGGTGCACGACCGGTGTGTACAGCAGGATCGAGCCGACGTCGCGGCGTACGACCTCGGCCTGCGCCGATGCCATCCCGAGCAGCATCTCGATGTCGACCGCCTCGGTGACGCCGCGCTGTCGCGCGAGCAGCAACGCCAGCGCTACGTCGAAGAGGTTGTGACCGGCGACCCCCACCCGTACAGCCCGCGTGTGCTCGGGGCGGAGGGCGTAGTCGAGGACCGCCTTGTAGGACGCGTCGGTGTCCCTCTTTGTGCCCCACGTCGCCAGCGGCCAGCCGTGCAGCTCGGCGTCGACGCTCTCCATCGGCAGGTTGGCGCCCTTGACGACGCGCACCTTGATCGGTGCGCCGCCCGCGGCGACCCTCGCGGAGGCCCACTCCTGCAGGCGGATCATCGCGCCGAGCGCATCGGGGAGGTACGCCTGGAGCACGATCCCCGCCGAGTAGCTGGTCAGTGATGCGCGCTCGAGCAGCGTCGTGAACACAGCGATCGTGAGGTCGAGGTCCTTGTACTCCTCCATGTCGAGGTTGATGAACGTCGCAGGGGACGAGGCGGCCGCCAGCTCGTACAGCGGCACCAGCGTCTCAACCGCATGCGACACCGCCTCGTCGAACGCCCACGGCGTGTGCGGCGCGACAACGGCGGAGACCTTCACGGAGATGTAGTCGACGTCCTTGCGCTCGAGGAGCGCGCGCGTGCCGGCCAGGCGCTTCGCCGCTTCGCCCTCGCCGAGGATCGCCTCGCCGAGGAGGTTGATGTTGAGCTGAACGGCGCCGCCGTCGCCCTTCAGTCGCGCGATCGCTCCGCCCAGCCGGGCGTCGCTCGCGTCGATGACGAGGTGACGTACCAGGTGGCGCAGCACCCGCCGGGCCGCGGGCACGACGACCCACGGGAGGGTCGGACCCACCGCCGCGCCCACTCGGAACCCCGCCTTCATCCAGGACGGTAGGAACCGCGGCATGAGAGGCGTCAGCTCACGCAGCGCGCGGGCCGCAACGTGCAGGTCCTCAGGGCGTACGACCCGGTCGACGAACC
Organism: Propionibacteriaceae bacterium; assembly: GCA_003153855.1. Taxonomy (GTDB): domain Bacteria; phylum Actinomycetota; class Actinomycetes; order Propionibacteriales; family Propionibacteriaceae; genus Fen-668. The sequence continues at coordinate 37,072 of PMBM01000044.1, read as the reverse complement.
CGACCGTGAACTCGAGCCCGTTCGGGTCGCGGAGCACGTCGGCGAGCAGCTTCGCGGACGAGTCGGGCTCGATGTCGCGACTGGCGGCCAGCCACGTCCGTACCTGGGCGATCGCCGCATCGGCGAGGCCCGCGATCTCGTCGGTCGCTGGCGTGTATCCGGTCTGCTGTGTAGTCATAGCGCCTCCGTTCCTACTCCCAGTGTCCGTCCCTGGAACCATTCAGGAGTAGCGAGCAATGATGACCATTACCATTCGAAAGAAGCGATGGGTTGCATGCGCGTGAAGGAGGCAGGGGAGTGTTCGAAGTGCGGAGGTTGCGGCTGCTCCGTGAGCTTCAGCTCCGTGGCACGTTGGCAGCGGTGGCGCAGGCACTCTCGTACAGCCCCTCGACCATCTCGCAGCAGCTCGCCCAGCTCGAGAAGGACGCGGGCGTGGCCCTGCTGGAGCCGGACGGACGGCGGGTACGGCTCACGCCCTACGGGGAGGTGCTCGCGGCGCACGCGGCGCGAGTGCTCGACCTCGACGAGGCGGTACGTGCCGAGCTCGCCTCCGTACAGCCCGGCCTGACTCCGGTGCGGGTCGCGGTCATGCAGACGGCCGCCCAGGCGATCCTGCCCCGTGCGCTGGACCTGATCGCCCAGCGGGAGCCGGCGCTGCGGGTGGAGGTCGCCGAGGTGCCGCCGGAGCTGGGCCTGTTCGAGCTGAACGCGCGAACGTTCGACCTTGTCGTGGCGGAGCAGTATCCGGGCCAGACCCGCGCACACGCTCCGACCGTCCACCGCGAGCCGCTGGGCAGCGACCCCGTGCGTCTCGCGCTGCCGCCCGACGATCCAGAGGCCGAGCTCCGCGACCTTCGCGAGCGTGCGTGGGTCATGGAGCCTGAGGGGACCGCCGCGAGGCAGTGGGCAGTCCAGCAGTGCCGGGCCGCGGGTTTCGAGCCCGACGTCCGCTACGAGCTGGCGGACCTCAACGCGCAGGTCCACCTGGTGGCTGCCGGCCACGCGGTGGCGATGCTCCCCGACCTGCTCTGGACCGAGACGTCGCCGCCTGTACGGCTCGTACCGCTCCCCGGCAATCCCGCGCGCGACCTCTTTACCGCGGTGCGCGCGGCAGCGACGAGTCGTCCTGGCGTGCGAACCGTGCGCGAGGCCCTACGTGACGCGATGTCCGAGCTGGTGCGTGCCTAAGGACGTACCTAAGGCGTCGCGGGGACTCCGTCCTCGCGGGACCAACGCTCTGCGGAGCGCGATGGGTACGTCTGTCTCGGGCCGAGTCACTCGGTACGGCGCGCGCCCCCGGCCGGGGTCGCGCGGAAGAACAGCGGCTTGGTGAAGCCGTGGTGCTCGTACGCGGCGTAGATCGCCATCTCGACGCCAGGCACGAGGCGCTCGGGAACCAGGGCGATCGCCGAGCCGCCGAAGCCGCCGCCGGTCATGCGCGCCCCGAGAGCGCCGGCCGCGATCGCCGCGTCCACGGCCACGTCGAGCTCGTCGCAGGAGACCTCGAAGTCGTCGCGCAGCGAGAGGTGAGAGGACGTGAACAGGAGCCCGACCTCGGCCAGCTCGCCCTGCTGGAGCGCCTCTACCGTGTCCCGTACCCGCTGGATCTCGCTCACCACGTGCTGGGTGCGCTTGAACAGCTCCGGGTCGTGCTCGAGCTTGTGGAGCGCGTCGGCGAGGTGCGAGTAGGGAACGTCGCGGAGGCTCGGGACGCCCAGCTCCTTGGCCGCCCGCTCGCACGCCGCGCGGCGGTTCCCGTACTGACCGTCGCTGAGCTCGTGCGCAGCGCGGGTGTCGATGACGAGCACGACGAGACCGTGCTTCTCAGGCTCGAACACGATCTGCGAGACGTGGCCGCTGCGGCAGTCGAGGAGGATCGCGTGCCCCTCCGTACAGCGCAGGCTGGCCGCCTGGTCCATGCCGCCGGTCGGCGCCTCGGCGATGACGTTCTCGGCCTTCTGGCAGATCGCCGCCAGCGTGGTCCGTGTGGTGTCGTCGGCCAGCAGCCCGAGTCCGAACAGGTCGCTGGCGGCCGCGCCGACAGCACCCTCGAGCGCGGCGGAGCTCGACAGCCCCGCACCGATCGGCACCGAGGAGTCGATGGCGATGTCCAGGCCGCCGACGAGNNACGCCCGGCGCGACGTCGTGCAGGGCGACCTCGACGACATCGGGATCAGCGGTCGTTGTCAGCCGCAGGATCCCGTCGGCGCGACGCCGGGCGGCAGCGTACGTACGTTGCGGCAGTGCGATCGGCAGCACGAGACCGTTGTTGTAGTCGGTGTGCTCGCCGATGAGGTTCACGCGACCCGGCGACTCCCAGACGCCCTCCGGCTCCTCGCCGAAGACGCTGCGGAAATGGTCGGTGACTGCGCTCATGAGTGCCCCTTCGATCTACTTCAGGTCACTGTACGGGTCGGGCTGGGGGTGCGTGCGAGGTGCCCTCATCGAGGGCTGGGAGGAATCTGCTCAAGGATGCTGCAGGCAGCCCTTCTGTGGGTCGATGGAACTCTCCTCGGGTCAAATCCTCCCGCGGATAGAGTCGAGCCATGACCGACGGACTCAGAATGGCCACCGAGAAGATGCAGGCGGCCGGCGTCACGGACACGGCGATCGCGATCTTCGCCGACTACTACGCGCAGCTCGTCGCGGGCACGACGGGCCTTGTCCCCGAGGAGTCGATCGCACCGATCGGCGACGTGGTCCGCCTCGAGGACGTCGCCAGCTCACCCGACGACATCGACGCCTTCGCCAAGACCGTGATGATCCGGCTGAACGGCGGCTTGGGCACGTCGATGGGGCTCAGCAAGGCGAAGTCCTTGCTGCCGGTGCGGGACGGGCTCACGTTCCTCGACCTCATCGCCCGCCAGGTGCTCGCGGCGCGCGCCCACTTTCGTGTACGGCTCCCGCTGCTGTTCCTGCACTCGTTCAACACGCGTGACGACTGCCTGGCCGCGCTGGCCGCCTACCCAGAGCTCGTTGTCGACGGTCTGCCGCTCGACATGGTGCAGTCGCAGGAGCCGAAGCTGCTGGCCAGCGATCTGACGCCTGTGTCGTGGCCCGCGGACCCGAAGCTCGAATGGTGCCCGCCAGGCCACGGTGACATCTACCCGACGTTGCTCGACTCGGGAGTCCTGGACGCCCTGCTCGACGCCGGGTTCCGCTACGCGAACGTCTCCAACTCGGACAACCTCGGAGCCTCGCCCAGCCCCGTACTGGCCGGCTGGTTCGCCCGCAGCGGGGCGCCGTTCGCCGCCGAGATCACGCCACGTACGCCGATGGACGTCAAGGGCGGCCACCTGGCCCAGCGACGCTCGGACGGTCAGCTGATCCTGCGCGAGTCGGCGCAGACCACTGCTGAGGACATGCAGTACTTCACCGACGCGGAGATCCACCCGTACGCCTCGACGAACAACCTCTGGTTCGACCTGCAGGTGCTGCGCGACGTGCTGCGCGAGCGCGGCGGCGTGCTCGGGCTGCCCATCATCCGCAACGACAAGACCGTCGACCCCAAGGACCCGTCCAGCCCGGCGGTCATCCAGATCGAGTCGGCGATGGGCGCGGCGATCGAGGTCTTCGAGGGCGCAACCGCCATCGTCGTACCGCGCAGCCGGTTCCTGCCCGTCAAGACGACGAACGAGCTGGTGCTGCTGCGCAGCGACGTGTACGAGTGGGGCGACGACGACATCCCGCGCGCGACGGTCGACACGTTGCCGGTCGTGAGCCTCGGCCACACGTACAAGAAGATCGGCGACCTCGACGCGCGCATGCCGTCACCGCTCGAGCTCCGCGACGCGACCTCCCTGACCGTCACGGGTGACTGGACGTTTGGCGCCGATGTCTCCGTCGTCGGAGATGTGACGCTGGGTGATGAGGGCGGCCACGTGCCGGACGCTGCAAAGCTCCGGTGAGGCCGGCTCCGCCCTCGTTCTCGCAAGATGCAGCGAAGCGCTCGGTACCAGAGACAGCCCGGCACCGAGCGCTCCAAAGGGTTGGAGCCTGACGACTAGAAGGCAGCCGCTCCGGCTTCGGCCACGGTCTGGTCCTGCTCGATCGAGCCGGTGGAAACGCCGATGGCTCCGACGATGTAGCCGTCACGTACGAGCGGGATGCCACCGGGGAACACCACGATCCGTCCGCCATGAGAGTCGCTCAACCCGTACAGGTCGCCGTCGGGGCGGGTGATGTCCGTGAGGTCCTTGGTCGGGCACTGGAAGGCGATCGCCGTGTACGCCTTGTTGATCGAGATGTGGATGCTGCCGATGAGGGCGGTGTCCATACGTACGTGCGCCTTGAGATTGCCGCCAGCGTCGACGACCGCGATGTCCATCGGCTGGCCGATCTCCGTGGCTCTGGCCATCGCGGCATCGATCACCCGACGGGCATCGTCCAATGTCAGGCTGTCTTTGATCTTCTCTCCGGTCATGCTTGCTCCTTGCTATGAGTGGTGTGTAACCGGGGATCAATGGGTGCCCGACCAGTCGACTGCAGACGACTCGTGCCGATGCCCCCCTGCGTTGCAGGGTCAGAAGATCCGGGCGTGATCCCCGTGGAGGAGGCGATCACTCTCCAGCCCGCCCAGAGCGTCGAGCCGAGACCGAGCGGGTGGTGGTGATGGTCGCCAGGAAGGATGCGCTGGGGATCACGTCGGGGTTCACCACGGTACGGCCGAATATCGGCATGAAGGAAACCTACGAGCGGTGGCACGGCGCCGCTGTCGTCCGTCAGTTCTGTGGCTGTTCTGAGACCTTCGATCCGACCCCAGGAGCTGTCGTCATTCGGGGCCGCCGCGGTCCGTCCCCGCTGGGGTTCAGCGAGCGGCATCGCTCACTGACGAGGGTGACCGGACGTTTGGCGCCGATGTGGAGGTCGTGGCCGACGTCACCCCTGGGCGCTGAGGGCGGCCACGTGGAGGACGGGACCGTGATTCGCTGACGCAGGTGCCCATGGTGTCCACGCTGAAGGTCCGTTTCTACCCGGAGCGTGCCAACGAAATGCAGCATGGCAGGCCCTCCACCGTGTGTGTGACGAATGCGTCTCGTGGATTCATCGGTAACGGGAGCGTTCAGGACCCTCTCCTGTCGAGGCGTGCCCGGACGAGGCCCAGCAGTCGCTCGGCCGTGAAAGGCTTGCGCAGCACGTGAGCACCCGTTTCCAGTGCTCCTGAGGGAGAACCGCTCATGATGATCACCGGAAGGTCGGGGCGGGATGCGGCGAGCCGATCCGCGAGCTCACGCCCGCTGAGGAACGGCATGGTGTTGTCGGTCAGCACCAGGTCGAGGGTCGAGCCAAGCCGCTCCACGACGTCGAGCGCGTCCCGCCCGTTCTCGGCCAGCGCCGTCGCGTACCCGAACGTCTCGAGCGCGTGCCGCGCCAGCTCCCGGACAGCGCCTTCGTCGTCCACGATGAGCACCAGCTCCCCCCGAGCCTCAAGCCGAGTCGAGGATGACAGCGCCTCCTCCTGTGCCTCTGGCGCGAAATCGCCCAGCCACGGCAGCGACAGCGTGAACGTCGTGCCCACCCCTGGGGTCGAGGTCACGTCGAGCGAGCCGCCGTGCGCGATGGCGATCGCACGTGAGGTCGAGAGACCGAGGCCCGTGCCTTTCCCCACCGGCTTGGTCGTCATGAACGGCTGGAAGATCCAGGCGAGGTCCTCGGGATCGATGCCGTTGCCCGAGTCGCGGACGGACACGTCAAGTCGTGGGGACTCACCGGCGATCCCCACGATGCCCGCGCGCAGCTCGATGTCACCGCCGCTTGCCACCGCGTCCCGAGCGTTGCTCAGCAGGTTGTGCAGGACCTCCAGCAGCTGCGTCTCGTCGCCGAGCACGAAACCGAGCCCGGGCGGAAGGTGCGCCGTGAAGCGAGACAGGGCCGGGACGACTCTGTGGGCGTAGTCGGTGGCCTCGTGGAGCACCTGACCGATGTCCACGACCCCGTGCGCGCTCACCACCCCACTGGCGAACGCGAGTACCTGGGTCACCATGTCGGCGCCCCGACGCACACTGGCGGTGATCGAGTCGAGCAGGTGATCCTGCTCCGCCGGGTCGGCATCCGGCATCTGGATGAACTCGACGGCCATGAGGATCGGCGTCAGCACGTTGTTGAGGTCGTGGGCGACTCCGCTGGCGAGGGACCCCAGGCTCTCGAGCCGCTCGTTCCTGCGCTGGTCCGCCTCGTGCTTGCGTGCTTCGGTGACATCCGAGTTGACCGAGAAGATCGCGTCAGGGCTCCCGTCGGCGTCGAGGATCAGGGTCCAGCGACAGTTCGCGATGATGGTGCGGCCGTCGCGCGTGCCCTGCTCGACCTCGCCGGACCACTGTCCCGTACGGATCGCGGTGTCGGTGGCCAGGTCGAACGCCGCCGGGTCGAGATAGAGCAGCTCTCGGATCGACTGTCCGACCGCCTCCTTGGCGGTCCACCCCCACATCTCCGTCGCGGCCCGGTTCCAGAACCTGATCACGTGGTCGAGGCCGCGCACGACGATCGCATCCCGGGCGGCGTCCAGTAGTCCTGCCTGCTCACGCAGGTGACGCTCCGCCTCCCTGAGGGCTCTCCGGGCGTGCTCCTCCAGATCCACGTCGCGGAAGAAGACCGCCAGGCCCTCTTCGACGGGGTACGACCTCACCTCGTACCAGTGGCCGAACGCCGGCAGGAAGTCCCGGACGATCGAGGGGGAACGAGTCTCGCTGGCGGCCCGCATCGCGGCCGGTACCGAGGTGCCGTCGTCGCGGATGATCGTCCAGCCCGATGCTCCGAGCAGCGGCGTCGAGGCGCGCCGCAACGTGCGCTCCGCCACGGTGTTCACGTACGTGATGCGCCAGTCGGGGTCGAAGATGATGATCGCTTCGTTCATCTCGTCCATCGTCGCCGCGAGCCGACTCATGACCTGCCGTTCGGTGGCCTGCGTGTACGAGTCGGTCTCGTCGAGCATCGCGCCCTGCACCGCGACGATCTCGCCGTCGGCCCACACCGCCTCGCCGATCGTGCGTGTGCGAAGCCGACGACCGTGTGCGTCCAGGATCGTCCCGCGCTCATCGAAGGGCGTGCCGTCCTTGATGCAGCGATCAAGCGCCTCGACGACGCGGTCGCGGTCGCCCGCCGCGTACAGGTCCAGCCTTGCCTGCAGCGAGCCGGGGGCTTCACCGATCACGTACCCGAGCATCTCGTAGACCTCGTCCGACCAGCTCAGCTTGCGCTCAGGCAGTTCGATGGTCCATCCGCCGAACCGTGCGATGCGCCCAGCCATCCGGAGGAGGGCCCCGCTGGAGCGTGCCGGGGCGTTCATGGTGCGCACGAGGTCGGGCGTACGTCCTGGGCCAGGACGCAGATCGAGCGCCGCGACGTGAACCTCATGCTGTGCCTCCATCCGGTACTCATCGAGCTGAACGGCGGCGAACCAGGGAATTCGCGTAGGGTCGACATCCTCATGTGACCGTGGCCTGATCGTATGGTCCTGGCCGGACGGACGCCATACCCCGCGGCTGCGGGACACCCTTGGCGGCCCGGGCTCACTGCCCAGCGAGGCAGCCTGGACCCGTACGCGACGAACGCCCGGCACCGGGAGGTAGTCCGGTGCCGGGCGCTCGTGCGCTCGTGCGTCAGAAGATCCGGTTGACCACGCTGGCCGGTGCGGCGAGCAGGGCGTCGATCTCGTCGTCGAGCTTGACGAGTGTCAGGGAGGCGCCGGCCATCTCGAGCGACGTGCAGTACTCGCCGACGTAGCTGCGGGTCGCGGTGATGCCCATCGCGGCGAGCTTCTCGGCGGCGATGCCGTACAGCAGGTACAGCTCGCTGATCGGCGTACCGCCCAGGCCGTTGATCATCAGGGCGACCTTGTCGCCAGACTCGAAGGGCAGGTCCGGCACGACGGCGTCGAGCAGGATGTCGACGATCTCGTTCGCGGACACGATCTTGGCGCGACGTCGACCCGGCTCGCCGTGGATGCCGACGCCGACCTCCATCTCGTCGTCACCGAGCTCGAACAGCGGGGAACCCTTGGCCGGCGGCGTGCACGCGGTGAGCGCGATGCCCATCGTGCGGGCGACCGAGTTGACCTTCTCGCCGACGCGTACGACCTCCTCGAGCTCCGCACCCTCCTCGGCCTTGGCCCCGCAGGCCTTCATGACGAAGAAGTTGCCTGCCACGCCGCGACGGCCGACCGTCCAGGTGGAGTCCTTCACCGCGACGTCGTCGTCGATGAACAGCGTGGTCACCTTGAGGCCGTCGGCTTCGGCGAGCTCCTGCGCCATCTCGAACGCCATGCGATCGCCCGTGTAGTTGTTCACGAGCAGCAGGACGCCCTTGTCGGACGCGACGAGCTTGGCCGTCTGGTACACGTAGTCGGACGGAGGTGCGGCGAACACGTCGCCCGGGCAGGCGGCGTCGAGCATGCCGGGGCCGACCACCATGACGTGGGCGGGCTCGTGGCCTGAGCCGGATCCCTGGACGATGCTGACCTTGTTGTTGTTGGGCGCATCGGCCCGCATGATCAGGTTGTACGCCGGCACGTACTTGATGGTGTCCGGGTTGGCCGCCGCGATGCCCTTGAGCATCTCCGGGACGAACTGCTTGGGATCGTTGACGAACTTCTTCATGGACGTGCTCCTTGTTGGTGTGTAGGGACCGCGGGTCAGTCAGTGGGCCAGACGTCGGCCAGCTTCTCGAGGAGGACGGCGATGGCCATCGCGCCGGCGTCGACCGACCCGATGCTCCGCTCTCCGGTGTACGAGGCCCTGCCGCGCCGGGCCTGCATGGTCTTCGTGTTCTCAGCGGCTTCACGGGCGGTGGTCGCCATGGCGCGTACGACCTCGGCCGGGGGCTTCTCCGCTGCGGACTCGGCTTCGAGCGTGTCGATCGCCGGTACGAGGGAGTCCATCAGCGTCTTCTCCCCGAGCTCCGCCTTGCCACGGGCCTTGATGCCCTCGACGGATGCCCGCAGCGCCCGCACCACGTCCTCGTGGTCGAACTCGTCCTTGCCGCGGAGCTGCGTGCCGGCTCGCAGCATCGCCGTACCCCAGATGGGTCCCGACGTGCCGCCGATCCGGGCGGACACGGCGCCGGCGATCTTGATGAGGAACGTGCCGGGGTCGGACCTGTCGATGTTGTCCCAGTCCTCGAGCACGATCTCGAAGCCGCGCGCCAGGGAGTAGCCGAAGTCGCCGTCTCCGACGACGGCGTCCAGGTCGCCGAAGTACTTCTCGTTGTCGAGGATGCACTGGGTGACCGTCGACATGACGAACTCGACGTCCTTGAGGGTTCCCGTCATGTGTTTCTCCTAGTGGTGGATGAGTTGTGCGATGTCGGACAGGGAGACGTAGCCCTGCTGGGCGAACGTTGGCGGCTTGCGTAGCGGACCTCCCGCGAACGGGCGTCCCGGGTCGCCGAGGCTCGGCAGGACGATCGCGGCGCGGGAGAAGTCGTCCTCGGCGGTGTAGCTGCTCACCGTGACCAGCACGGTCAGTCCGGCGGTGGCGGCGGCGTCGACGCCGATCCCGCTGTCCTCGACCACGACACAGTCAGCCGGGTCGAGGCCGAGGTCGGCCAGCACCTTGAGGTAGATGTCGGGGGCCGGCTTCTTCTGGGCCACGATGTCGCCCGCGAAGACGTGGACCTGGCTGTACGAGTTGTCGCCGACCGCGTGACGCAGCACCGCCCGTACGGACGGCTCGGCGGACGTGGACGCGACCGCGACCGTCCAACCGGCATCCAGCGCCGCGGCGATGAGGCGCTGGATGCCCGGCCGGCCGGGCAGCAGGCCCGCCTGGACACGCTCGGTGAACAGCTCTGTCTTCCGGGCGTGCAGTCGCTTGATGAGCGCTGCCTGGTCATCCGCGTAGTCGCTGAGGCCGGCGTTGGCGATGACCTCGGGCGTGAACGCGCTGGCGATCCGCTCCTTGCCTCCGCCGATGCGCAGCTTCTTCGCGTACGTCGCGTCGTCCCACGCGATCGGAAGCCCGAACTCGGCGAACGCGAGGTTGAACGCCGGCAGGTGTCCGTCTCGCTCGGTGTCGGCAAGGACACCGTCGCAGTCGAAGATCAAGGCGGGCATCGCTCAGGCCTTCCCCGCACTGCCGAAGATGGTGATGTACGCGATGGTCATCTCGCGCAGGGCCTTCGACACGGGGGCGAACAGGCTCGGCGGGTCCCACTTGTTTGCCGCCTCGGCTGTCTTGAGGTAGTCCAGGCTCGACTTCATGAACGTCTCTTTGAGCGCCGTCGAGATGTTGACCTTCGCGCAGCCGCGGGCGATGCAGTCCTGGAACTGGGCATCGGTCAGGCCGCTGCCGCCGTGGAGGGCGATCGGTACGGGATGGGCCGCGACCAGGTCGCTGACGCGCTGGAAGTCGAGCACGGGAGCGCGCTTGTACGTGCCGTGGGCGTTCCCGATCGCGGGGGCGAAGCAGTCGACGCCGGTCGCCTCGAGGTAGGCGAGGCTGATCTCGAGCGTCTGCCGGTGCGACTCGGCGTCGCTGCCGATGCCGTCCTCCTGGCCGGTGATGGACTCGATCTCGCCTTCCACATCGGCTCCGTACCGGCGGGCCTCGGCGACGACCTCGATGGTCTGGCGCTGGTTCTCCGCGACCGGGAGGGTGGACGCGTCGAACAGGACGGAGTTCCAGCCCTCCGCGAGGCAGGTCGAGATGACGTCGCGGTCGGGGCAGTGGTCGAGGTGGAGGGCGACGGGCACGTCGATGCCGGCCGTCATCGCCTTCCACATCGCGTACAGGACGGGCGCGGTGATCGACCTCACGGTCTTCACCGAGGTCTGCAGGATGATCGGCGACCTCGCCTCGACAGCGCCCGCGAGGACGCTCTCCATGCTGAGGTCGTTGACGATGTTGATCGCCGGCACCCCGTACCTCGCCTCGAAGGCGGGCTTGAGGATGTCTCGCAAGGGCGTGACAGCCATGGCTTCCTCTCGTCGTTGAGCGGTCGTCGCCGGGCGCCCATGGGTGGTGGCGGCGACCGACGTCTGCTGGTGACCCTAAGGAGCAGGCGTCGCTGGGGCCATGGGGGATTACCCGCACGGGCACCTACGGGTCGGTATGGGGGATGAGGCCGGAAGCGGCGTGAGCTCACGGGTCCAGGTGTCGCGGGTTGTGGTTGGTGTCGACGGCACGTCGTGGCGCCGCCGCCTCCACACTGCTGACGGGCGGGCCAGGCTGAGTTCCGTGAAAGGTGGGTTGTCAGGGCGATTCCCGGGAGCGGGAGCGGTCACTTCCGCGCATGGCGGGTTACGGGGCGCTCTGTCCCGGCGATAACCCGCCGATCACGGGAGTCACCGGACGGCACCTCGATCTCATCGCTCATAACGCTCCCTGCACGGGAATCAGCGGGCACGTGTCGGGCCGTGGAGCCAGGTTGGTAGCACCTTCTCCAGGCCTGCCTCAGAGCTGACGGGCCACCAGTTCGGTGCGGCTGCGCACGTTCTCCTTGCGGAGCACTGCGCCCACGTGCTTCTCGACGGTCTTCACCGAGATGCCCAGCCGGGTCGCGATCTGCTTGTCGGCGAGGCCCTGCTCGAGCAGTGTCCGCACCTCGCTCTCGCGCTGCGTGAGTGTGCTGCCTGTCGGCGTCAGGCTCAGCTGCTCGAGAAGGCCCCCGAAGACGAGCACCTCGCCCCGCGCAGCCGCGAGCACGGCGCGTCCCAGGGAGGTGGCGTCGACGTCGCGGGGTACGAGTCCGCGCACCCCGTCCGCAGCCCACGCGCGCACCTCGGCCTCGGCGGCGGGGTCGTCGATGAGTCCGATGACGGGGACATCGGGGTCGACCTCGCGCAGAGCGGCCAGCAGGCCGGGGTCTCCAGGTAGGCGCAGGTTGGCGATGATGACGTCCGGGTGCAGCAGCGCGGCGGCGTCCACGGCTGCGGTCACGTCGCCCGTCTCCGCGACGACCTGTACGCCGGGCTCGCTCGTGTCGAGCAGCTTCACGATCCCCGCCCGCATCGCCGGCTGGTCGTGGGCCACGATCACCCGGAGCCGCGAGCGGTCGGCGAAGAGGCTCAGCTGGTGCTCGTACGGGAGGTCTGCCCGGATCCGCGTGCCCCACCCGAGGGTCGAGTCGATCTGTACGCGGCCGCCCACCTGCGAGGCGCGCCGGACGAGACCAGCGAGACCCATGCCGGCGTGCGGCCGGGCGTCCTGCGCGGTGAGGTCGAAGCCGCGGCCGTCGTCCTCGACGATGACCGAGACGCCATCGGAGCCGTAGACCAGCCCGACGCGTACGGAAGTGGCCGCGGCGTGCTGGGCCACGTTCGTGAGCGACTCCTGGACGATGCGGATCAGCTGGACCCGTACGTCGTGGGCGATCTCTCGCCGGTCCCCGAACACGCGGAGGCCGGTGGTCACGGACGATGTCGCACGTACCCAGGCGAGCTCCAGCTCGATCACCTCGTCGAGCGGCCGACCGTCGAGCTTCGTCGGCCCGAGGCCCAGCGCGGCCTGGCGGCCCTCGTCGAGCGTCGACTGGATCATCCGCTGGGCGCGCAGCAGGGTCGCGGTGATGTCACCGCCGTCGGCGGCGGCGTGCTGCGCGCTGCGCAACGTGAGCATCACCGAGACGAGCCCGCGGCCGATCGTGTCGTGGATCTCGAGCATCGAGCGCTCGCGTTCCGCGGAGACGGCCGCCTGCTGCTCGCGCTCGGCGGCTTCGGCGTGGAGCCGGGAGTTCGCGATGGCGATGGCGGCATGGGTGGCAAAGCGCTGGAGGAGCTGGGCGTCCTCGGCGTCGAACGAGGGATGGCTGGTCGACGCGAAGACGATGACCGCGCCGATGAGGTCGTTGCGGCGGCGGATCGGTACGCCGATGACGGCCCGTCCGTACCTGGCCTCGCCGGGGTCGATGTGACCGTGCGGCACCTCTCCGTACCGGTCGAAGATCATGGGCCGCCCCTCGCGCGCGACGCAGCCGGTCATGCCCTCGTCGAGCGAGAACACGAGGCCCGTCTGGCAGCCCTCGTCGAGGTCGATCTCCTTGCGGTAGGTGTGGGCGGCCTGGTCGATGAGGCAGATCGACCCGCTCGTACAGTCGAGCAGCTCGACGGCGCTCTCGAGTACACGTTCGAGCAGGGGCCGCAGCCGGAACTCACCCGCCAGGTCGTTGGCCAGCTCGGTGAGGGTGTCCAGGGACGTACGGTCGTCGCGGCCAGCGGGCGTTCTGCGGCTCTCCGGCGCTACGCCGGCCCGCGTGAGCTCAGCGACCATACCGACCCCGATTCGTCCATCCCGCAAGGGGTGCAGACGATTCTGGAGTCTAGCCGCGGACGGTTGCCAGGGGGAGGGTGGCGGCGGTCAGCCGATGGCCTTCAGCAGGAGGGTCCCTCCGGTGCTGAAGAACACCATCACGGCGACCGGGGTTCCGAATCGGCAGATGATGCCGATGATGAACAGGCCCAGTGAGAACCGGACCGGCTTCGGGACGTACTGGAGGGTGAACGGCGCCTTCACCCGTCGGTGTACGGCCGATGTCACGGTCCAGATCACCATTACCGCGAGAGTGGTGCTGAAGAGTGTGGCGAGAACCGACACCACCGCGACTGGGACGGGCTGGAGAAGGCCCGACGCCGGCATCGAGATCTGCCAGATCACGAGCCAGCAGGTGATGCGGAAAGCAACCCACGCGGCCCACCAGGCCGGTACGAGCCAGCGCCGCCGGCCGGGCAGGAAGTACGAGGTCAGCTCGCGCATGTTCCGCAGCGGCTCCCACCACATGACGATCGACGAGAACCAGGCGCGCGCGTGCCACTCGGGGTCGCGGACACCCTCGCCTGCGGCGGCGACGAGCGCAACGCTGCGCTGCCAGACGGCCCACAGAAGGCCCGACAGAAGGAAGCCGGCCCACAGCGGGAAGAAGATCAGCGTCGAGATGAAGGGCAGCGGGTCCTCGATGATGAAGCTGTGGTCGACGTGGGACGCGCGGTCGATCTGGGTCGAGGCGACCATCACGGACCAGAACGTGGCGAGGATCCAACCGGCTGCGACCGCGATGACCGCGATGGTGGAGAGGATTGCACCGCTGCGCACGTCGTTGGGCTGAACCCTTGCACGTACGGACGCGACCATGCTCGCAGGCTAGGCCTCGCTGAGCGCGCCGCGAATCCCTATGAGATTCCTCTCTCGCATGGGATTTTGGGCCGCCAGTCCTCGGAAGTTGTCGTCACTTCGCCGCCGGCAGTCGCGGTTCGGACCATGCCCCGAAGTTGTCGCTCAAGGCCTGGTGAGCCCGATGGCGACAACTTCGCAATACGCGGTCGTGGACACGTGCGTTCGGGTCGAAATGGCGACAACTTCGGAGGAAGAACCTCGTGAGCTCTCGCAGGGCGTTCTCAGAAGGGCAGCTTGGGCTCGATCGCCTGCTCGGTGCGCAGCTCGGCGAGGGCGGCCTCGATCTCGGCGCGCTCCGTGTCGTCCACCTGGGAGACCAGTCCCTCGAGCCGGGTGATCTCACCTGCCCGTACGCGCCGGCGGTCCTTCTCGACCTGCCACCACAGCTCGCGCAGCTCCTCGAGCATCCCGAGCAGCTCCTCCTGCGATGCGGGGCGCTCGGGATCGTCGACAGCGGGGATGGTCTCGTCGGACATGACCAGGACTGTACGGGGTGGTGGTGCCTCGCGGACGTTCCCGAGGGATCGGGTGTTGCCCGCCCCGGTCCCTGCGCTCCCGTTGCCACGCGGGGCCGATCCCTGGGGAGTTGGGCGGCGAAGCCGGTCTATCGGCCACGAGGGCGGGCCTCCATACCACGAAATCGGCCGGTCCCCCTGTGATAATCTCTTGTGGCTGCCGGGAGACCGGCAGCATGCGCGAGTGGCGGAATGGCAGACGCGCTGGCTTCAGGTGCCAGTGCCCGCAAGGGCGTGGAGGTTCAACTCCTCTCTCGCGCACAGTGATGTATGGCTTGCTGACTACGGCAAATCTCTTCTGGCAAGGACTTTCGTCCTTGCCAGTTGTGGGCCCTTGCGCAGACCCTGATGTTCGTGTGATCAAGGACTACGGCTGTTGCGTTGAGCATGGCTTGGCCATGATCGAAGGAGACGATTCCCGGGCCGCCCAGATGCTGCGGGCCGACTTCGAGAACACCCTGCGAATGATGCGCGGGCCAGAGGAGAACCTGTTCAACCGGCGCGACTACCGGGCCTCCGAGGACTTGCGGAGTTGGCGACCGTCGTCATTGGTCTGGCGCAGGCTGAATGCTGTCCTTGATCTGCGGTGGGGGCACCTCAGCCTCATCGAGGGCAGCGCCAGGGACGGTCTGGCGATCTCCTTGCCAAGTTCCCCAATGTGCGGACAGAGACCGTCTTGCGCGAGGCCTTGGGCTCGGAACGACAGCTCATCCCGAGTGAAGTGCGTCCAGTCAGAGCAGCGTGCCTAGCCTGAACTGTCGAGTCATCCCTTGTGAGGCCGGGGTTATGCGAGCGGCGAGGGGAAGGTCACCCCCATCCGGACTGGCCCGGCACCGGAGTGGGGCCCGGGGAGGGGGAGCGGCGTACCGGCGACTGCAGTTCCAGCCACATGACCGCTGCACCGATTGCGGACGACTCCATGCGACGCGCTGCACTCAAACCCCAGGTGTTGGCTGGGTGGCACGGCATCCCCATGAGCGCACCCGGAACTACCGACGATCAACGACTTCGCTCACAGCATCGCCGCGTCCACCCGCCGTTGAGCTGTAGTCCATACGACAACGAGTCGTTCTCGAAGAACCGCTCCCGACAGCGCAAGACTCTCGGCGGAAAGATGGCTCCGGCCGACGACTTTGCATGAAGTCACCTTCCTCGGAGGCACGGAGTTTTGTATGGCTTGCTTAGCCTGGCCGTATGGCTGACCTTCGATTGGCGGTGGTGGCCAACCCGCGGAAGTTCGACGATTTGGACGTTCCCCGCGCGCAGATCCTTCTGCAGTGCGAGAAGGCCGGACTGGACGAGCCGCTCTGGTTCGAGTCCGACAAGGAGGATCAGGGCCGCAGTAAGGCGAAGAGGGCGATGAAGCAGGGCGCCACGGTGGTGGCGGCTTTGGGGGGCGACGGCACTGTACGCGGCGTCGCGTCCGCCCTGGTCGGCAGTGACGTGGCTCTCGGAATCCTGCCGGGCGGCACCGGGAACCTCCTGGCCCGGAACCTCAAGATTCCTGTGGACGATCTGGCGGGGGCCTTGCGGATCGTGATCGAGGGTCTCGATCATCAGATAGATGTCGGGCGGGTGCGGTTCGACGACGACGACACGGAGATGTTCCTGGTGATGGCCGGGATGGGCCTCGATGGGGACACCATGTCCAAGGCGAACAAGACGGTGAAATCCACGCTGGGATGGCCGGCGTACGTGCTGTCCGGAGTAGCGGGAATGTTCCGCGCGGGCTTCGGCGTCGCGCTGTCGACGCCTGACCAGCGGCCGGTCATCCAGCACGCGGCCTCGGTGATCGTGGGCAACTGTGGCACCCTGACCGGCGGGATTGAGCTGATGCCGGATGCCCGCCTCGACGACGGGAAGCTGGACGCGGTCGTCATGTCGCCCCGCGGCGTTTTCGGCTGGGCAGCGGTGATCGGTGCGATCGCGGCTCGCGAGAGAAGCGGGCACCGGAGGCTCCTACGTCGCGTGAGCCACAAGATCACCGTCCTGTGCGACCAGCCCGTCGAGGCGCAACTCGATGGTGACGCGGTGGGCAAACGGTCGGGGTTCAAGGCCTGGGTCGAACCGGACGCGTTGAAGGTGCGGATCGATGCCTGACGCGGGCAAGACCGCCGCCAGGGCGGGTGCGCGGGTGCAGGCGAGCCCGATCTACCGGGGAGCCGTGACGGGCGGGCTGTGGGCTTACGGGCTCGTACACCTTCTGCTCGCCTGGCTGACCTTCCAACTGGTACAGACACCCGGGGCGAGCGCTTCCAACGAGGCGACGCTGACGGCGCTAGCCGCCCTACCTCTGGGGCGGGTTTTGATGATCGCGATCGCCGTCGGCCTGGGCGCGCTGGTGGTCTGGCAAGTGCTGGAGGCCGTCCTGGGTTACCCCTGGTTGAGCGGCGCGAAGCGCGTGGTGCGGAGGGTTGCGTCCGGATTCCGGGCGGCGGTCTATCTCAGCTTGGCGATTGGTGCCGGTCAGCTGGTGAGTGGATCTGCTCCGGCCGGCGGCACGGCGACGGCCCAGAAGACCTCTGCCGGTGTGCTTGCCTTGCCGTTCGGTCGTGTGCTCTTGGGTGTGGTGGCGGTTGCGATCGCGATCGGCGCGATTGATCAAGTTCAACGTGGGGCACGTAGGACCTTCGTGAAGTACGACATGGAGGCGACCCCACCACGGTGGGCAGTGCGGCTGGGGACAATCGGTTGGATCGCGAAGGGTGCGGTGCTTCTCGTGGTTTCCGGTCTGTTCTGGTTCACGGCGCTGAGCAACGACGCGGCGAAGTCGGGATCGATGGATCTTGCCCTGCGTACCCTGCGGGCCCAGCCGTTCGGCGGCTGGCTCCTGGCTTTGGTGAGCGCGGGGTTCGCGTGCTTCGGGGTCTTCTGCTTTGTCTGGTCCCGGCACGCGCGCCAGGACGTCTCGAGCCGGTCGTGACCGATCTGGGCGCNNATGTCGGGAACCGGAGGGCGCTGGTGGCGTCCGGCGCTGCAGGTGCCGGGTCTGGTGATCTGGGGTCTTGCGATGTTGCTTGGCTTCGCGATGCAGAACCCAAGGCCACCTCTCGCGCAGGACACCGGAGTGCTGGTCGCGCTGATCCAGACCCGGACGGACTTCCTCACCGGAGCTGCCAAGCTGATCGAGTTCTGGGACGGGCCGCAGGCGACTCCGTTCCTGGTCGTGATCGCTGGGGTGCTGATCTTCTGGCGAGGGCACCGAAGCTTGGCGATCATCGCGGTGCTCATGACGGGATTGGCGTGGCTGCCTGGCCATCTCGCGAAGCTGTTCTTCCCGCGGGATCGTCCCGGGCCGATGACCCAGCCGGTCTATCAGGTGTTAGGGGCCAACTCATTCCCGAGCGGTCACACTGGCCTGGTGGTCGCAGCGACCATCACGGCGATGTTTGTCCTGACCGAGCTCGGGCACAAACGTGCCCGCATCGTGGCAGCGCTCGTGGGCGGGATCTGGACCATTGTCGTTGGCATGTCGCGGCTCGAAGTGGCCGTGCACTACCCGACCGACGTCATCGGTGGGATCGCACTCGACGGTGGCATGGCGCTCATCCTGTGGCCCATCGCCGCCGGGTTGAACCACGTCTTGCCGCGGCGTTGGCCGACCATTGGGGATCGGCACTGATGGTCCCAGCGGTTCTCAAGCGGCGTTGAGCCATTGGCCATCGTCAGAAGATCGCATGGGCCGCGGCTAGCCATCGGGCTTGCGGGACGTGCGACCACTCGACGGTTACCAGTCACCGCATCGAGCCCAAGGACGGGAAGCCGACAACGGAGCCCACGGCGATGACGACGTCACGCCGAGCCGATGAGAGTGACGGCGGCGCCTGCCACCCCGCACGTGGGCGTCGAGGACAAGGCCTCTCACAACGACCCTGGGTCCACGATGCTGTGCTCTCCGCGCGGCTGTGAGCGGATCCTCGACGCCGTGCGAACAGTTCGCCGGGTCTTGCCCTCGCGGCGCACCACGGTGGAACCTTGCGCTGCTCCACGTGCCACGGTGCCCTCCTTGGCATATCAGTCCGAGTCCACACGTGCTTTGACCGCTCTGACTTTTCGAGCCTGCCAGATGACCAAGCCCCGTTCAAGAATTTGCCGAGGACTTGTCCGGCGGACTCGGCCGAAGGATGCCACCCTCCGGCCCTTAGGAGGCCGGGTACAGACTGGGAACAACCTCCTGAGAGGAGCGACCAATGAGCATGCAGGACAAGGCTCGCCACAAAGGCGAGGAAGTCAAAGGCAACGTCAAGGAAAGCTGGGGAAAGCTGACCGACAACGAGAGCCTCGAGACCGAGGGCAAGGCCGAGAAGTGGGCGGGAATGGCCAAGGGGGCCGTCGACGAGGCAGTCGACGACCTGACAGACGACGAGCCCCGTCGCAACGCTGGAAAGAGGGAGTAAATGGCAACCATCTTGTGGATTATCGCCGCGATCCTAGTGATCTCCGGAATCTTCGCGATCTTCCGGAAACAGCTGTTGTGGGGCATCGTCCTCATCGTCGTGGGCCTGCTCGTTGGCCCGGGCGGCGTGAGCATTTTCCATCCGTGATGATGTGACTGAGCTGCCGGTCTCCATCTGGGGGCCGGCAGTTTCGCGTAGGTAGCGTCTGGGCTGAAGGCTGGGACTCGATGGAGGGCAGCACCAAGTACCGGCGGTCGCTGCAGACCACCTGGGCATCGATCAACGCCGAAACGCGGAGTGCACGAGGATGAGTGCACCTAGCGGTCTGACGGGCGGCCGGCCCCTCGCCGGTCCTCTTGCTTCGGCCGTCTTCTCGATCGGCTTCATCGCGACGGGCGTCCTGGCCGTTCCGGTACTGGCCAGCTTCGGATCCATCGCCCTGGCCGGGTTGCTCGGCAAACCGTGGGGCTTCGACCGCTCCCCGAAGCGGGCGCCGTTGTTCTACGGGCTCATCGGTGTCGGCACCCTGGGTGGTGTCGCGATCGCGTACTTCTCGAACAACCCGATCGGGATGCTCGTGCTGAGCGTCACCATCAACGGCATCGCCGCCGCCCCGTTCCTCATCGTCATCATGGTCATCTCCGGGAGCCGGAAGCTACTCGGTGACTACCGCAACGGGCCGCTGGCGACCGTAGCCGGATGGGCGACGGCCGCCATCATGACGGTGGCCGGATGTGCCGCCGTGTACATAGCGATCGCCCAACCACCCTGAAGCCTTGTTCCCAGACTGATTGGCTCCACCCCGCCAGAGAGTCGCGCAGTAGCGGTAGCCCTTGTTGGCTGGTCGGCACCAGTTGGCGATCAGGCCAGCCCGCGAGGGTTGCCTGGACAGCTCCCGCATCCATTGCGCTACTTGATTCCAGCAGCTCAAATATCACCCGCGGCGGTGACTGCGTTGTGCGAGGCGACCTCCCCTAGCATCGCGTCGTGTCCTCATCCCAGCTGATCCGAGCGCTGGCCTTGTCCTGTCACCCGATCCCATCGGTGGCCGTCACGGCAATCAGTGCCGGGCTAGCCGCGCTGGCAGACCTCCCCATCGGCCGAGGGGCTCTGGTGACGGGGGCGGTCTTCACCGGCCAGCTGGCGATTGGCTGGTCCAATGACTACCTCGACGCCGAGAGGGACCGGGCCGTCCTCCGGTCCGACAAACCCGTCGCGACCGGTGCAATGAAGCCCCAGGTCGCCGGTATCGCCGCCGTCATCGCGCTCATCGTGACCCTCGCGCTTTCGGCGGCAGTCGGCTGGCCCGGCGGCGCAGCTGCACTGGCCATCGTGCTGTGCGGCTGCGCCTACAACCTGGGCCTGAAGGCAACGGTCCTGTCCTGGCTGCCGTACGCCATCGCCTTCGGGATGCTCCCAGCGGCCGCGACCCTGTCGGCTTCGCCGCCACGGTGGCCGGCGCCCTGGGCGCAGAGCGCAGGCGCGTTGCTGGGCGTAGCGGCCCATCTGGCCAACGTACTTCCGGACCTCGGCGATGACGTCGCCACCGGGGTCCGTGGACTGCCACATCGGATCGGCGCCAGAGCCACCGCCCTCACCGCAGCCGCCCTCTTGTTGACCGCTTCCTCGGTGGTCCTTTTCGGTCCGGTCGGGCAACCTGGTCCCTGGCGCGTGGCCGGCTTCACCGCAGCGGTGCTCGTAGCCGGTGCGGCCGCCCGCCTCGCCTTCGGCGAACCGTCCTCGCGGAGGTTCTTCCTAGCGATCATCCTGATCGCAGGCCTCGACGTGGTCTCCTTCGCGTTCTCCGGCATCCGCCTCTGAATCTGCCCCGAACAGCGCCTCCCCCTGGGTTCGCTGGTTGCGCACAACCACGCCAGGCCCCCGTGGTCGCCCGTCAAGCCTCGGAGGTCGTCCCCGCAGACTCCGTCGAATCCCGCGTTGAGGGTGGTCATCGGAGCCATGAGTACTCGGTTCGACAACGTGACCCCGGAGCGGAGCACCAGCGGGTCGGTCAGTGCGTGAGCCATTGCTGTCCTGTCGTCCTAAGCGAGTCGCTGGCCTCGCCCGGCCGCTGGTCACCACACTGCGGCCACGGCGAGCGGACCTCCTCATCTAGAGGGTGCCTCAACGCTAACCGTCCGGAACCCGCCGGGACTAGGCCATAGGACCCCGGGAGGGCATTTATGCGAACTTCGGGACACGTCATCTCCGTACGCGAGCTGGCTCAGGCGATGCCTGGACAATTACCGACAAAGGCCCCTGTCCTCCGCAAAGCTGTCGCGCTTCTCCCTTTGCGGCCCGCACAGATGATTCTCACTTCTTGTATTTGTGCAAAACGNNTGGGATCCAGCAGCGGAGACTCGTTGCCGGGCTGGTCATCCTGCGGGGGATGCGAGGGTGCGGGGACCCTCGCATCCCATCGGATAGAGGCTCACCAGCGATGGGCCACGTCCACGACGAGCCGGCTATTGCTGCCCGGGCCGGCCAGGGTGAACACCCGGAAGGGCAGGCGGGCGCGCACACCGATCCCCACGGTGCTGTAACCCTCGTAGCTGCCGGCCCACACGATCTGGCGGAACGTCCGGTACGCCCTCACGTTGGTCAGCTCGTGGGAGTTGGCGGGCACGTAGGTCGGTGTGCGGTACTGGTCGTACCCCGAGTTCATCACGCTGATCCGGAGGGCAGCCCCTCCGCGCGTCGGCACCGGGATGCCGCCGCCATCACTTGCGATCTGGGTCACGTACCGCACGTTGTAGCTACCGATCGGGCCGGACACGTCGACCACCAGCCGGTCGTAGCAGGCGTGCCGACCGGTGCGCACGTTGTAGACCGAGTCGCTGCCAGACGGCACGCTCGTCAGCCCACCACCTGTCTTGACCAGCGACCCCCAGTAGATGCCGCAGTACGGACGGGTCGTGGCCTGTGCCGCGGGCGCCGTGGTCAGACCGACGGCTAACACGATCAGGACTCCCAGCAGGAGCCTCAGCAACTTCCTCATCTCAGCCTCTCCTCCGCTCGCGCACGAGCTGGGTGACGGGGCGTTCGGCGCCGTCGGGCTGGTCGGGATCCAACTCGGGGTGATGAGTCGAAGACGTCCCTGACATCAGTGTCCCACCGCTCAGATCGCGAGGGAACGACCGTGGGAAACCTTGCCAGAGCTCGTGGTCCGGTGCCACGACCGGGGGCATGATCTCGCTTGAGAAGCCTCCTCCATGGGGCCTGCCGCTAGAACGGCACGTGGCCGATCGCCGCCTCGTGGCCGGGCGCGACGGCCCGCTGCCCGCTCGCGAGAAGAGCAAGCTGCTCTTCGGCGCGGCGGAGGCGGCTGTGCAGGAGATGACCGTCACGCCCTCGCCCGGGCAGGTCGAGGGCGTCGCGGGGGTGACCCACATGGGCGGCGCTTGGGGTACTGAGAGGGAGCTCGCCATCACCGAAGCCGGTCACATCCACGACAAGAAGGCCGATGTCCGCGACGGGTCCGTCAACGTCATCGGCACGACCGCCATCCTGCTGGACAAGGTCACGCTGCTCGCCGCAGGCGCCTCCGTGCCTCACGTGCGCCGTGCACCGGGGCCATACACGATCAGCTGTGCGACTGATCGCCAGTGGGGTCGGCCGGTGGCTGGGTTCAGGGCTCTCGCCGATGTTCCTCGGCGGCAGCCCGGTCCAGTCCTCCGTGCTCGAGGCCGGCCAGGCGACTAGTTCCCTCCCAGACCAGTCGTCCGTGGTTGCGTACCTGGACGTTCATCGTGGCTCCGAGGTGCTCCAGTGCGCCTGGGGCGGCCCGGCGTTCCTCCACCAAGGGCACCGGCAACACGAGCGCGTCGGCCAGGTGCGCGTCCCCCTGGAGATCGACCTGCCAGACGCGACCGCGGCCGGTGAGCACCCAGCTGTCGTTGGTGATCACAGCGCGTACCGGGGAAGTTCCCGGGTTCCCGAGGCGCAGTAACGTCCCATCGGGCAGGCGGACCACCAGGGCGGTGACTGTCGTGCGGACAGGGCCGGCCGACACCTCGCCGCCTGCGAACGCAACGCACGCGTCCCGCTCCGCGAAGCCTTGGGCCTGACCCCACCACCACGCCGTGGGGAACCCGTCGGATCCCCAGTTCTTCTCGGCATAGACCTGGGCGCCGTCGAGCTGCCACGTCTCGTCGCCGATCGTGGCTGTGCCAACGGCTCGTCCGCCCAACAGCCACGGGTGCCAGTACTGGTTCAGGCCGGGGATCATCTGGAACCAGCTCGATCCACCGAACGGGCGCGTCCGCGGCCACCTCTTCAGATCGGAGAATGTGACGTCCAAGCGGGCGTCGGGCGCCAGGTCGACGACGACGCGCCTGTCATCTCCGAAGAACAGGGACCCCGCCCGGGCGCCAGGTCCGTCCGATCTGGCCTGGGCATCCATGAGAAGGCCCTGACGCCAGAATCGTCCGGGATGAGCGCCCAACCCGACCAGAGCCCACGGTCCGCGGCTGGATTGCTGAACCCCGATCAGTGCGGTCACGACCTGCTGCGTGGTCGTATCCGTGAAGCGCCAGAAGTATCCCTCCATCGCAACACCGTGGCGGGAGGTGAGTGAGCCGAAGGGAAGATCGGCGCCGCTTGAGCGATATGGAGCCGCAACGCGCATGCCCGGAGCCTACGCGGCGAGCATGCGGCGACGTCCGGACCAGAAGATGAGGCCCCGTCTCGGGTNNACGAGGAACGGCACCAGTGACTCGCCCTGCTCCGGGGTGAAGCAGGACACCGGGAGGCCGTCGACAGGGGCAGTCGACCCGCCCAGCCGCGAGTCGAGCAGCACGGTGCCTGTTGCCGCGTCCACGCCACGTACACGGAGGGTCGACTCGACCAGGCCCCGCCTGGCGGACTGTGCCTGATGGATGAGCATCAGGGCGAACTGGGCCGACTCGAACGCCGACTCGCACATCAACGGCAGCGCTCCGTCGTCCACCTGGGACGAGACGATCCCGAATGCGTCACGTGCCTCGAAACGGTCACGTAGATCCTGGTTCATCATCGGTCGACCTCCTTCGCGTCCATACACATCAAGAGGTCGATGACCGGCGGTTAGTACACCGGGCAGTCGCCTCAATCGGCGGGACGAGTCGTGCGGACACGGATTGGGGTTCACCGTGGTGGTGAGCCGTGCGCCTGTCTCATGGTGTTCCTTGACTCGCTCGCTGGAGAGATTTGTGGGACAAACCTCACCGGCGCGCGTGGCACCATGGTTCACCATCCGCGAGCGGGCCGCCGCCAGGCAGACGGCGCGTCCCGTAGTCTGAACGGTGAAACGTCACCCGGACAGACCTCTCGTGACTGCTCCGGGACAGCAGCGCAGACCTGCCGATCCGCGGGTCGAGGGTTCGAGTCCTTCGAAGGCACGGCTCGTCAGGACGTGCATCGAGGTTGAGTTCGGACCGCGGAACATACGAGGCGGGTCGGGGCAGGGTGCGTCAGACATGTCGAGGTCTTCCGGCTCCGGCGCCCGCAGGGATCGCGGAACGAGAAGGCCATGAACAACGTCGACGAGACCGACATGACGCGGCCGCACGCGTCACGCCGTCGCCTTCCGGCGTGGTTGCGGTACGTCCTCGCAGCAGTGATCGTCGGCGCGTCGATCTGGTTCCTTGTCGTGCCCCAGTTCTCGAATGTCGAGGAGTCGTTCGCGGCCATCGAGAATCTGTCTGTCCCGCTCGTGGTCGCCGCTTTCGTGCTGGAGATCCTCTCCCTTCTCTCGTACAGCGTCCTGACCGGAGTGGTGATCGGCTGGCGGCGCCTGCGCTATCGGACACTGATCCGGATCGATCTGGCCGACCTCGCGGTCAACCACACCGCACCAGGCGGAGGAGCCGTGGCGGGCGCCGTGCGTTTTCGCCTGTTCCGCGCTCAGGGGATCTCCGATGGCGATGCAGCGGTCGCCGCGACCGTGGAGATCACCATCTCCAATCTCGCCCTGGTGGTGCTGTTCCTTGTCGGCGTGGCCCTCACTCTCGCCCGGATACAGGCCGACCCGGAGAACTACGTCATTGCCGGGCTGGTGGTGCTGGTCCTGCTTGTCGTGGTTGGTGCCGTGGTGTGGGCTCTGATGCTCCGTACGGCCAAGGTCGTCTCCTTCGCACGTAGGGTCGGCAAGCGAATCCCGTTCCTGGGTGAGGAGCGGTCCGGTCGTCTCGTCGAGAGCTTCGCCGCGAGCCTCAGGCACCTCGAGCACGACCGCCGCAGGATGTGGTCGGCGGTCGGGTCAGCGGTCGGCAACTGGGTGTTCGACGCCGCGTCGCTGTGGGTCATGCTCGCCGCACTGGGACAACCGATGGGCCTCGGGCCGCTGCTGACGGTGTACGGCGTCGGCACCCTCCTGACATTCCTGCCCCTGACTCCTGGAGGTCTGGGAATCGTCGAGGGAGTGATGGTGCCCGCGCTCATCGGGTTCGGGGTGCCGCACTCGGCGGCGCTGCTCGGAGTCATCGGCTGGCGCCTGTTCGAGTACTGGCTGCCGATCCCCGTGGGTGGCATCGCCTACGCGAGCCTCCGCTTCGGCGGTCGCCGGCAGAGGCGGCCCTAGTCGGGTCCTGGCAGTCGGCGGTCACGCATCCCGACGGCCGCGGAGGCCTCAACCAGGGCCGGGGCGTAGAGGGCCCAGAAGGTGCCCGGGCCCTCATCGCCGCTCAGGTCGGCCTCACCACTGGTGCGCCACGTCAACGACGAGCCGGTTGCTGCTGCCCGGGCCTGACAGGATGAACACCCGGAAGGGCAAGCGAGCGCGCACACCGATCCCTACGGTGCTGTAGCCCTCGTACGTTCCGCCCCACACGACCTGGCGGAACGTCCGGTATCCCTTGACGTTGGTCAGCTCGCCGCCGTTCGCGAACACGTAGGTCGGCGCCCCGGTGTTCACGTTGTCCGCCGAGTTCATGACATTGACCTGCAGAGCTGCCCCACCCCGGGTCGGCACTGTGCTGCCCTGCCCTTGGGTGTAGATGTGGGCGACATAGCCGACGTGATACGTACCGACCGCGCCGGACACGTCGATCACCAGCCGGTCGTAGCAGGTGTGACGGCCAGTGCGCACGTTGTAGATCGCGGCGCCGTCGGACCACGCGTGGGACGGCGGCGCGCCGGTCTTGGACAGCGACCCCCAGTAGATGCCGCAGTACGGACGCGTGGCGGCCTGAGCGGCCGGTGCCGCGGTCAGGCCGATGGCCAGCACGATCAGGACCCCCAGTAGGAGCCTTAGCAACTTCTTCATCGCAGCCTCTCCCTTCGCTCGTGTACGAGCAGGTGACGGGACGCTCGGCGCCGTCGGGCTGGGTGGGGTCCAACTCATGGTGGTGAGTCGAGACGTCCCACCTCCAGCATCCCACCAAAGGGAACGGTCTGAGTGTCATCCGCCCTCGAAAGCGGGTCCGCCGGGGCAGTTCTCTGGTGGGTCCACGGTCCCGTCGAACGGCGGTGTATCAGGCTGCACCTGCTGCACCTCTGACACGCTGAGACGCCGCCCGGCGTGCACAGCGACCGCACCGAAGATGCACAAGTTGAGCGATCAATCAACCCCTTGGCAGGCGGGGCTGCTGGGGATATCTTCGATGTGCTGATGGACATTCTTCTTGGTCCTTGCCGGCGACAGTGTCGCAGGAGACGACGCCGAGGCGGCCAGGGCGGTCATGCTTTCGGTGGGGTGCACGGTCCGGGCTTGGGGCTACGGACGGCACGGCGAGGGGTTAGCTGAACGAGGGGGGCGCATGCCGGAGGGCGTGTTCGTGCACGGCAACGGACTGTGCGAAAGCGAGTCCGTGGGGTCGGGCACCCGGGTCTGGGCGTTCGCCCATGTTCTGCCGGGCGCGGTGGTCGGGCGCGACTGCAACATCTGCGACGGTGCGTACGTCGAAGGTGGAGCGCGAGTCGGCGACCGCGTGACCATCAAGAACCAGGTGATGATCTTCGACGGCGTCACGATCGAGGACGACGTGTTCCTCGGCCCGGGCGTGATCTTCACCAACGACTTCACTCCCCGCGCGTTCATCAAGAAGCACGGCGCCGAGCTGGACACGACGACGGTGTCCCGGGGCGCGACCTTGGGGGCGGGCGTCGTCGTGGTCTGCCGCACGACCATCGGCGAGTACGCGTTCGTGGGAGCCGGTGCGGTCGTGACCCGCGACGTACCGGCGCACGCCTTCGTCGTGGGCAACCCCGGTCGCGTCATCGGGTGGGTGTGCGAGTGCGGCCAGCGTCTTCGCGACGACCTCACCTGCTCATGCGGGAGGTCGTGGACGGACTCGGACGGGACGCTGCGTCGACAGGCGGTGTCCCAGTGACCGCATCCTTCGGCACGTACGCGTCCGGCCGCGACCTCGTCGCCGTGGCGCTGATGGGACTCGCGGCCTGCGAGTACGTCCCGGGCCACGAGATGCCCTTCACGCTACGCGGTGTCCCTGGACCGAACGGCCCGACCGTACGTCCCGAGGGACACAGCGTGCGGTACACGGCTATCGCCGCCCTGGGCCTGGGCCGCCAGCCGGAGCACGTACAGCGCGAGGTGCTCGGAGGCTCCGACGCGGCCGCGATGGCCCGCTCCTGCCTCAAGCTCGCCACGGCAAGCACCGATGCGGGAGGGCACGCCCTCGCACTCTGGGCTGCCGCGGAGGTCGCAGGTGCCACCGACGACGCCCTCGTGGCCCGTCTTCTCGATGCCGTGCGGCGTCCCTCCCTGCCGACGGTCGACTGCGCGTGGGCCGTCGTCGCCGGTCTGGCGATGCCTGACGGAGCGATGGCGAACAGCCTGGCCCGCGAGGGCGTGGCGAGGCTGATGGCCAACCAGGGCGCCAAGGGCACGTTCCCGCACCTGCTGCCGGCCTCCGAGGGGCTGCGCGGGCACGTCGGCAGCTTCGCCGACCAGATCTACCCGATCCACGCGTTCGTACGGTTCGCTGCTCGTACCGGCGACAGTGCCGCCATGGCAGCGGCCGAGGTCACGGCCCGCCTACTCGTCGGGGCGCAGGGCGCCGCCGGCCAGTGGTGGTGGCACTACGACGCTCGTACGGGCGACGTCGTCGAGCGGTATCCCACCTACTCCGTCCACCAGCACGGCATGGCGCCCATGGTCCTGTCCGAGCTCGCCGCGGCTGGGGGAACCGACCATCGCGAGGCCGTACAGCGCGGGTTCGACTGGCTCTCGACGCACCCGGAGTGCGTGGAGCCGGTGGTCGCCCCCGACCTCGGGGTCGTGTGGCGGAAGGTCGGGCGCCGCGAACCGTTCAAGGCCGCGCGCGCCGCTGGTGCGCTGGCCACCCGCGTGCGTCCGGGGGCGCGCGTTCCGTTCGTCGACCGCGTCTGGCCAGCCGGGCGGGTCGACTACGAGTGCCGGCCGTACGAGCTGGGCTGGCTGCTGTATGCGTCACATGCGATGCGAGAGGGGAACACAGCATGAGTGAGGTCCGGGAGATTCTCGGTTATCCGATCTTGGCCGCGACGATGAACGAGGTCGTCCGTCTCTGTGGAGACGCGATCGACCAGAGACGGCCCGTACAGATCGGTGTGCTGAACGCCGCCAAGGTGGTGAACGCAGCTCAGGACGCCGGACTTCACGACGCCATGCTCTCGTGCGACGTCATCCTCGCCGACGGCCAGTCGGTCGTGTGGGCCAGCCGGATGCTGCGGCAGCCTCTGCCCGAGAGGGTGGCCGGCATCGACCTGTTCATCCAGCTCCTCGAGCTGGCGAACGCCGAGCACTTGTCGGTGTACCTCCTGGGAGCCACGCCGGAGGTCGTCGAGCAGGTCGCCGCGGTCATGGGGACCAGGTATCCGGGCGCACGGCTCGCGGGCTACCGGGACGGCTATTTCGACGACCCTGACGAGGTGGCGCAGGAGATCGCGGCTAGCCAGCCCGACATGCTGTTCCTCGGCATGACGTCGCCGAAGAAGGAGAAGTTCCTCGAGAAGTACCAGCCGGTGATGAACGTCCCGGTCACGCACGGCGTCGGGGGGTCCTTCGACATCCTCGCGGGGGTCACGAAGCGAGCGCCGGAGCGCTGGCAGAGGATGGGCATGGAGTGGGCGTACCGCCTCGTGCAGGAGCCAGGGCGGATGTGGAAGCGGTATCTGCGGACCAACGTCCTGTTCAGCATCATGATCGCTCGGGAGCTCGTCAGTCAGCGGCTGGCCTCGGTCACCGTCCAGACGAGCGAGGTGGCGTGATGGACAACCCCTTCTACAGCGGAACCGTTGCCGTCATCGGCCTCGGCTACATCGGGCTGCCCACCGCGGTCGTGCTCGCGTCACGCGGCGTGTCCGTGATCGGCGTCGACGTGAACTCGGTGACGGTCGAGCGCGTAGCGCGGGGCGAGATCCCGTTCTTCGAGCCCGACCTCGCGACCAGCCTCAGCGGTGCGGTCGCCCTCGGGAACATCAGTACGAGCATGGAGATCCCGGTCGCGGACGCGTACATCATCGCCGTCCCGACACCGATCACGCCGAACGAGGAAGCGGACATGAGCCACGTGTTCGCTGTCGCCGAGGCGCTCGCCCCGCAGCTGCGGCCGGGTGCGATCGTGGTGCTCGAGTCGACGTCCCCTCCCGGCACCACCGAGGAGCTGAGCCGTACGCTCGCCGCGGCACGTCCCGACCTCACGTTCCCGAACGACGTCAACGACAGCCCCGACATCTTCATCGCGCACTGTCCCGAACGGGTGCTCCCCGGGCGGCTCATGGTGGAGATGGTGGAGAACAACAGAGTCATCGGTGGGCTCACGCCGGAGTGCGCCGAGAAGGCCGCCGAGCTGTACAGGGTGTTCTGCCGCGGCGAGATCCAGCTGTCGGACGCGACGAGCGCCGAGATGGCGAAGCTCGCGGAGAACTCGTACCGCGACGTCAACATCGCCTACGCCAACGAGCTGTCGATGATCTGCGACAAGCTCGGACTGGACGTGTGGGAGATCGTCAAGATGGCGAACCACCACCCGCGCGTCAACATCCTCCAGCCGGGGCCCGGCGTCGGTGGTCACTGCATCGCCGTCGACCCGTGGTTCCTCGTGGGCGCCGCGCCGGACGAGGCAGTGCTGATCCGTACGGCCCGCATGGTCAACGACGGGAAGCCGCTCCACGTGGTCAGCCAGGTCCTCAAGTCGGCGCGTCGGTTCAGGGACCCGGTGGTCGCCTGCCTCGGGCTCTCCTACAAGGCGAACGTGGACGACACGCGGGAGTCGCCCGCGATCGAGATCGTGCTCGCGCTGGCCCAGCAGGAGCCGTCGATGACGATCCTCGTGAGCGATCCGATGCTGAGCAAGCTGCCGTCGGTGCTGCAGGGGTTCTCGAACCTCCAGTTCGTCAAGACGCACGAGGCCGTCGCGGCTGCGGACATCGTGGCGCTGCTCGTGGACCACAACCAGTTCCGTACGCTCCCGCGCAAGCTCCTCGACGGCAAGGTCATCATGGACACGCGGGGGATCTGGCGCTAGCGGCGCGGGTCAGAGACCGGGGGTGAACTCCTCCGGCGCGTGCCCGAGCCCGAGCAGGTGGGCCATGGCCTGTACGGCGCGTTCGGCCGCGCGCCCGTCACCGTACGGGTTGCCTGCCTGGATCATGGTCCGGAAGTGGCCGGGGTCGGTGAGCAGTCGCGTGGTCTCGGCGACGATCGCCTCCGGGTCGGTGCCCACGAGAAGGGCCGCGCCGGCCTGTACGGCTTCGGGACGTTCCGTCGTCTCCCTCAGGACGAGCACCGGCTTCCCGAGGGCGGGAGCCTCCTCCTGCACGCCGCCCGAGTCCGTGAGCACGATCGTGGCCAGCTGGAGCGCGCGGCAGAAGTCGAGGTAGTCGAGTGGCTCGGTGATGTGGACCCGGTCCAGCCCTCCGAGCGTCGGCAGCAGCGCCTCCCGGACGATCGGGTTGCGGTGAGCCGGCAGCAGTACGTGCAGGTCGGGGAAGTCGTGCACCAACCGAGCGATCGCACTGGCCGTACGTGTCAGCGGCTCACCCCACGACTCGCGGCGGTGGCTGGTCACGAGCAGCAGGGGTGCGGTCTTCGCCGCGACCAGGGCGCGAAGCGTCGGGTCCGAGATCGGGTGCTCGGTCGCCGTGACCTCGAGCAGCGCGTCGATGACCGTGTTGCCCGTCACGGTGATCGCCGCCGGGTCGACGCCCGAGGCGAGCAGGTTCGTACGTGCGATCGAGGTCGGCGCGAGGTGCAGGCTCGCAACCTGCGTTGTCAGGCGGCGGTTGATCTCCTCGGGGAACGGGTTGTACCGGTTGTCGGTGCGCAACCCGGCCTCCAGATGGGCGACGGGGATCTGCTGGTAGAACGCGGCCAGAGAGGCGGCGAAGCACGTGGTGGTGTCNNACGGTGATCTCGGTCAGTGACTGCCCGGGAGAGATGATGTTGAGGTCATGGTCGGGGACGATCCCGAACACCTGGTTGACCTGGTCAAGCATCTCCCGATGCTGTCCGGTCACCACCACGATCGGCCGCAACGCCTGGTGGCGCTCCAGCGCTTTCACGACCGGCGCCATCTTGATCGCCTCCGGCCGTGTCCCGTACACGAGCATCACCGATGCCGTCATTGGCCTGATCCCCCCTCCGGCGACGTGCCATGAGGGCACGGTCGACGACAATGCATGCGGCCACACTCAGCCCGAAACCCAACAGCGCAACGACCACGAGCGCTCGACTGCGATGTCCGTTGGAGTATTGCACGGCGACTGTGGACGGGGACAGGGCGAACTCGACCCGGGATCCCAACGGGACTTGAGCAGCGTCCTCGTGAGCGGCGACTAGGCGAGCGATTCGATCGAACAGCTCGTTCATCCGTGACTGGACGACCTCTGGCGTGGCACCGCTGGCCTGAACGATCAGCGACGACTCAGTGAAGTTGTGGGCCCATTGGCCGCCCGAATCGGGGATGAACACCGCCCAACCGTCGTAGATCCCCTCGTCGACCAGCGTCGCGTCCGGGCTCGTGGCTCTACGGAGGGGAACGCCGTCGTTGATCTCGGTGGCGATCAGGCCGGCGAGCGGTATGGCGACGGAGTCGTCGGGGGCGAGCTGGTTGGGCCGGGAGGAGGTTGCGGGAACCAGCAGATACACCTTGGTCGTGGCCCAGTAGACCCCCGGGGCCCGCCAGGTGACGACGCACATGACCGCGGTGAGCAGCAGACCCAGGAGCAGCACGTGCCACCTGGTCAGCATCGAATCGAGAAGTTGCTCGACCGTCACCTTGACCTCTTCACGAAGTGCTCCCCGCTCGCTCGCCCTGTTTAAGAGTAGGCGCCTCGGTTAGTATGACCACAGTTGACCGGTCATCGGCGGAAGGGCGTCGTGCATGCCCATGGGGGACTTCTTCGGTGCGCTGCGCCGTCGATGGTTGGTGGTGCTGGTCGGGATCCTGCTGACCACCGGGGTGAGCGCGGCCGCCTACCTCTTCTTCAAGCCCACGTACGAGACGACGGCCACGGTCTTGATGCTGCCCCCGCAGAACGCGCCCCCGGGCACCAGTGCCAACCCCTACCTGCGTCTGGACGGGCTTCAGCAGGCCGCCGACCTCGTGGGGGTGATGCTCACAGACCAGGCGATCGGCCTGGAGCTCAAGGCCATCAGCAAGGATGTCGCGTACACGGTCCGGAGCGATCCCGGGACCAGTAGCCCGCTCCTCGTCATCGACGTGAAAGACAGTTCCCCGGAAACAGCCCTGAAGATCCGCGACATCCTGGTGGCCCGAACGCCCGTCCGCTTGGAGGCGATGCAGTCTGTCCTTGGCGTCGACGCCAAGGACAGAGTCACCTCGACGGTGGTGACGCTCGACACCGAGGCGCAGGAAGTCGGACGGAACAGGCTGCGCGCCGCCGTCGTCGCCGGCGCAGCGGGTCTTGCGCTTACTCTGGCGACCGCTGCGATATGGGATGCGCGGCGTTCCCGGCGTCCCAGGCGACCCGCGTCCGACATCGAGAGTGTCGAGCCAGATGACTCAGGCTTGACTGAGTCCGAGCCCTCCCTTCCGGAGACCTCGGAAGCCCTTCCGGAGACCTCGGAGGCGCTCCTGGAGACCTCGGAGGCATCCCCCTCCAACCCTGTGGACGACCTCGACGACCTCGACCTCGACGACCTCAATCCACGGGAAGGGTCCGAGGATGCGGACGCGCCGATCGACGCGAGAAACTGACGACCTCCTGGGCCCGCCGCCGAGGCGCGGTCAGGTCCAGGGCGCCGACGCCGTGACGCTCCTGACGATCCTCATCGTGGTGCGTCTCGGCATGCCCTCTCAGTTCGTCGTGGGGGCGCTCGGTGGCGCCGGGTCGCCTGCCACGTTGTACGGGCTGCTCCTGGCTGTGTACTGGCTCTGGCACCGGCTCCGCCGGACACGTCCCGAGGTGTCGGCATCAGTGGACGCTGTCGCCATCGTCTTCGGAGCGGTCGTCCTCGCGTCGCACGTGGTCGCCGAGATCAGGCCCACAGCGGCGGACGAGCTCAATCTTTCCGTGCTCGCCCTCCTCACCCTCGCCAGCTGGCTCGGCGGTCTGCTCCTCGCATCGGACGGCGTGACCAGCTTCGAGCGCCTCCGCGTTCTTCTCTCTCGCCTGGTGATCGCCGGAGGCGTTTTCGCCGCCTTCGGGCTCTTCCAGTTCCTCACCGGGATGGCATTGGTCGACCAGGTGTCCATCCCAGGGCTGGTGGTCAATACGCCCATCTATGCCGTGGTCCAAAGGGACGGGTTCGCCCGGCCGTTCGCCACGGCCATCCACCCGATTGAGTTCGGCTCCGTCATCACGATGCTTCTCCCGCTGGCTGTCGTCTTCGGCCTTCTCGGCCGGCGCAAGGGGATCGTGCGATGGCTCGCGTGGCTGCCTGCCGCGGCGACCCTGCTCGCCGCGTCCGTGTCGTCGTCGCGGTCGACCATCATCGGACTCTTCGTCGGTGTCGTCCTCCTGTGGCCCGCGCTGACCGGCCTCCAACGGTTGATCGGGGGGGCTGCGGGAATTGCCGTCGCCATCTTCGTCTTCGTCGCCGTCCCCGGAATGGTGGGTGCGGTCAGCAGCCTGTTCGGTGGCGTGGCCACCGCCGACTCCAGCATCGCGTCGCGAGTCGACAGCTTCGCCGTGGCCGCGGACTATTTCAGCCACGCGCCGATCATCGGGAGAGGCTTTGGGACATTCCTTCCGCGCTACCGGATATTCGACAACCAGTATCTGGTGGGTCTGGTCGAGACCGGCACGGTGGGGTTCATCGCGATGGTGGTGCTCTGGGTTGTGCCGGTGATCGGAGTCGCACGGGTGATTAGGAGGAGTGCGGCCGGGTCACCGCAGCGACTGCTGGGGGCGGGCCTCCTCGCCTCGTGCGTCGTCGGCGGCGTGGGGCTTGCCTTCTTCGACGGTTTCGGGTTCCCCATGATGCCGACCATCTGGTTCGTGTTGCTCGGACTAGCAGGAGCGTTCTGCCGGCTGTCGACGACCGCTGACGCAGACGGCCATTCGTGGTCTCATCAACGGGGAGTTGATCAGGCGTGACCCAGCGCAGCCTCATCGGTGGATCGGTGCCCATCAGCCATTGCACGGAGACGGTCGGTCTCGTGTGGTCTGCTTGTGCAGGTTGCCGTGAGTGAGCCGCCGCCCGTACCCCCGACGCTTGCCAGACAGGCCTCCCGTGCGTTCGTCTGGAGCATTCTCAACACTGTCGTCTCCCGGTTCGGCCCTCTGGCGATCGGGATCGTCCTGGCTCGCGTGCTGGGACCGAACGAGTTCGGGGTCTTCGCAGTAGCAATGGTCAGCCTGGTCGCTGTCCTCAGCTTCAACGAGCTCGGTGTGAGCCTTGCGATCGTCCGTTGGAGGGAGGAGCCGGATGCAATTGCCCCCACCGTCAACGCCATCTCTGTCGCGGCCAGTGCCCTTCTCACTGGCCTGCTGGTCGTGACGGCTCCGTGGATCTCGACAGCACTCGGTGACGTGCGTGCGACACCCGTGGTGCAGGTCATGGCCATCTCCATCCTCATCAGCGGGATCGTGGCGAGTCCGGCGGCCGTCTTGCAACGACGCTTCATGCAGAAGGAGCGGATGATCATCGACCAAGTCAGCTCCTGGCTAGGTGCGATCCTTTCGCTGGTCTGTGCTCTGGCGGGGCTGGGTGCGATGAGCCTGGCCATCGGCAGGATTGGGGGCAGTCTTGCCGCGGCGGTGTTGTTCCTGCGATGGTCGCCGATCCCCTACAGGTTCGGGTGGGACCGGCGGGTCGCGCGGCACCTGTTCAGTTTCGGGCTCCCCTTGGCCGCTTCGAGCGCGGTCCTCTTCGCGTCGGGCTACGCGGATCAGGTGGTCACCGGTTCGAGGTTGGGATCCCACGCTCTGGGGTTCTACCTACTCGCCTTCAACTTGGCCAGCTGGCCTGTCGCCATATTCTCGCAACCCCTCAGGTCTGTTGCTCCGGCGACATTCGCGCGGCTTCAGGGGGACCCGCTCAAGATGTCCGCGGCGATGGCTGGAGTCGTCGGCGTACTCTCCGCTGTCGCCCTTCCGACATGCGCGTTGATCTCGGGTGCGTCGCGACCCATCGTGGGGTTCATCTACGGAACGGCGTGGCTGCCGGCTGCCGCCGCTCTGGCATGGCTCGCCGGGCAGGCCGCGCTGAGGATCTGGTTCGAGCTCGCGTACGACTACCTGGTCGTCCTGGGACGCTCGAAGGCGGTGCTCCTGATCCAGCTGTGCTGGTTCCTCATGAGCGTTCCTGCGCTCCTTGTGAGCGCCCACTACTTCGGAATGCCAGGAGTCGCGGCTGCGCAGTTCGTGGTCTCGCTGGTCGTGGTCCTGCCGCTGTACGCGGGTGTCCTGCACCGCTCAGGCATCCGCATCGGCGCTCTCGCGAAGGCCGTGGGCCTGCCGCTGGGCGCAAGCCTGGGGCTGGGGGCGGCCGTCTGGTGGACATCGTCAGCAGTGAGCAACGTCCTGCTGGCCTGCCTGATCAGTGGAGTCTTGGCTCTGGGTGTACTCGCAGCGCTCCTGCTTCCTCGGCGACAGATGTTGATGAAGCTGTGGCATGGGCGGGACAGCGTGGTGGAGCCTTGACGGGCTCGGCGACGTGGCCGTGCCAGCTCCTCGGTCCACCTTTCCGCGCTATCGGCGCCAGCACCCTCCCGGTATCGTGACGGTATGACCGCCGTCGCGATCGTCGTCGTCACGTACAACAGCCAGGATTGCGTCGGTGATCTGCTCGATTCCCTCGCGGAATGCGGTGCTGACCAGATTGTCGTGGTCGACAACGGTTCGAGCGACGAGACCGTGCGGATCGTCGAGAGCCATGTCGGCGTCCACGTGATCCGCTCCACGAACGTCGGCTATGCCGGGGGAGTGAACCGCGGCGTGCGCGCTGCCCCCGACGCCGACGCCTACCTCATCCTCAACCCGGACCTGGTCGTGCATCCGGGAGTGGTCGGCGCGCTGGCGGCAGCCTTGGCGGAACCACAGGTTGGCCTTTCCGTCCCCCTCGTCCTGGACAGCGACGGTCGTCGCCAGGACTCTCTGCGCCGCGAACAGTCCCTTCTCCGAGCCGTCGGGTTGAACTGGACCGGCCTCCCGCTGCTGAGCGAGTACGTCAAGGGCGATGCGGAGTACTCCGCACCGCGGGACGCAGACTGGGCACTCGGCGCTGCTGTGATGTTCAGCCGAGAGTGCTACGAAGCAATCGGCGAGTGGGACGAGTCGTTCTTCCTGTACTCGGAGGAGACGGACTTCTGCCTTCGCGCGCGCGACGCCGGGTGGCGTACGAGGTTCGTCCCTGACGCCGTGGTGATGCATCACGGGGGCGGCTCCGGGCGCAACGACGCCACTCACGTCATGCAGGTCGTCAATCGGGTGCGCCTCTACGCGCGGCGGCACTCGAAGCCCGCGGGATACACCTACCTAGCCCTGAACGTGCTGTCCGAACTGAGCTGGATCGCACGGGGACAGAAGCAGTCGAGGGCCTCGGTACGCGGGTTGCTCTTCCCGCGCACGAGACCCTCGGAACTGGGCTGCAGTCAGTCGTTGCTGCCCCGCTGAGTCGTCTAGACGCTCACTGGGGTGAGGTTGTTGTCCCAGTAGTTGCCGCTTGCGA
>PMBM01000012.1 GCA_003153855.1 Propionibacteriaceae bacterium | reverse complement strand
GCTCAAGATCATGAGCAGGAGGGCGACGCTCTTCTCATCGACGGCGTCCACGATCTCGTACGCCACCCCTGGCCTCGCCCACTCCTCGTTCACCACGAGTTCAGGCCTCCCGAACGCGCCCGCTGGGACGAGGACAGCGACCGTTTGTCCCGAAGCGCCGGCGACGATGTCGACCACCAGACCGGTGGCCTCGCTGATCGCCAGCGCGGCTTGATTGAGACGCTCCCTGGACACCGGATCGGTCCCAGTGACCCCGGCCACGCGGACGCGGATGACGCTGATCGGTGCTTCAGAGCTTGCTCCTGGGTAGTTCTTGGAGGACAGCAACGGGGCAGCTCCCGCGAAGGTAGTCAGGAGAGATGGAGGCTGGGCTGAATATCCACCCAGGTTCGAGGACGCCAGCCACGGGGCGCTGCCCAGCGCGGCTTCAGAAGCCGCATCAGCTCCGGACAGGGGCGTCGCCTGGTAGTCACTTGATCCCAAGCCGGACGTCGTGGAGTTGCCGACCATCTTGGAGGGATCGAACGTACCGACCACGGAGACGATGGGCGGAAGACTTGTGTCGGTGAGGTTGAAGGTGAACGAGGAGATGTCCCGAACAGCGCGATCCGCCCCGCCCTCTGGCACCTCGGCGGTGAGGCTGCCCTTTTTGGCGTACGCGTCCTGGCTGAGCGTGACCGAGTCGACCATCAACGGAGACGTCCCCGAGTACGTCGTGGAGCCGACCCTCCAGTACCGCATCACCGAGGAGTAGCCGGTGGACAAGGCGGTGGCATACACGTCCGACGCTGTGAGCGTCGCACTGGACCCGACGCCAGTGGCCGGCAATGCCTGGATACGCCCCACAACTCCGTTGTCGGAGGAGAGTGTGTCGCTGAGCTGACTGCCTGATGCTGCGACTCGCGACACCTGGGCCGCGACATCGGCGCCGACGGCGGGCACTGACGAACTGAGGACCGGGATCGCCTGACCGAGCGTGGTCTCCTTCGCCGCATCGTCAGCTGTGAGTGCCCGCCCGCTGACGACGGCGTTCCGCAGCCCCGCCAGAGCTTGCTCGGCGTCGGGGTCGATCGCCGTAAGAAGCACTGGGATATTGAGATAGATGATCGCGTGGACGCCTTGGGCC
Source organism: Propionibacteriaceae bacterium (assembly GCA_003153855.1). GTDB lineage: Bacteria > Actinomycetota > Actinomycetes > Propionibacteriales > Propionibacteriaceae > Fen-668. Next base: position 2,507 of record PMBM01000012.1, on the reverse strand, counting down.
GCGTTGGTGATACCGGGATGAGCTTGTTCGTTGTCGTCAGCTTGTGTGTACACACATGTGAATGACGATCGGTAGGGGTCCTGTGCGGTGAAGGGGCTAGCGTGATCCGCGCTGTCCGATCTGACGGTGGCTTCTTGGTCGATGCTGACATTGCGGCAGGCGCTCATGCTCCGCCCATCAGAAAGCACCTCTACAACGGTCGCAGTGCCTGCAGCACTCGGCGCGTTGCGTGTCGTTGTGGTAGGCCCGGCGGGTGCGACGGGATTGCGGGAAAAGTAGACATACACGGGGCTCCCGACGATTCTTGTCAGCCCATTATCCATGGACCAGGTCGGTGTCACTCGGAACAGTTGCTGCGCAGAGCCGTCCAAGAACGGGTCGAGATCGATATCCAGTCTCCCCGGAAGGACGACGTATCCGATGTTGCCGGTTGGAGCCGCGACCTCAACTCCCGGCAGAGACCTGATCGTGGCGAGTTGTGCGGACGTGATCCCTCCGAAGATCCCCGACTGGTAGTTCGGTCGCACGGATCCGCTGCGTTCCTCGATCGCCGAACGGCCACCGACTGGCCGCACGAGCAGGTCATACGTGGACCGAAAACTCTCAGACACAGTGCCCAGGACTCGAAGTCGGGTGGTCCCGACGCTGTTGCTGAGTAGAGAAAAGCTCGCAGTCGCCACCATCACGGTGAGAAGGAGAGCGAGAGTCCGTGCCCAGCTCGAACGTAAATGCCCCGCAACCAGACGCAACATGCTTGTCTATGTCTCCTGGAGGTTGGAAGGTCCGAGGAACGCTGGTGCTCTAACCGAATCAACGATCGAAGCACCAGCAGAGGCGACCCCGGTGGGTTGCAGACTTCCTTGCTCGTGGCGGTATCAGCAATAGACGTTCGTCGAAAGATACGAGTTCCCGGTGGAAGTGGCATGGCAGAAGTAGTCCATGTAGTACTGGCAGTACTTGACACGATAACTGACACATCCGCACGCCTGGTAGAAGTAGCCCATGGTGCAGGCTTGAGCCTTCATGTGGGGAACGAAGAGCTCCACCAGTAAGTCGGCGAACTTCGTGATCTTCATCGATCTTCCCTTCTCGTAGTTGTTCCTGCGAGAGAGCATCGTCGTGCTGGGGTGGTGTTACCTCAGGTCGGGGGTGCGTCCGGGGCAGGTGCGTTGCACGTTACTACAAAGACAGCGCAGTGTCAGGCGTCTGAGCCCATCGGCCTGACCGACCAGGGCAGATGCAGAAGTTGCCTGGTGGTTGGTCATCATGGGTCCCCGATCGTCGTGGAGATGGGGCTAGTGCGGCGTGTCACACCACAAGGCTTAAAGCGCCTGGTCAGGGGACGTAACCGAGATGTTCAGCTCCTCTCTCGCGCACGAACCGAATGTGGCTCTCACTACGTTAGACATTTAGAGCCGCTATCGTGTGAGGCACTTGCACGAGGTATGTGCACGCATTTCAGCGCGTACGGCACAGCAGGCGCCTCGACGTGATCCTGCTGATATGGAGTGGGTTGTTGTCAAGAGGGGCGTGGGGGGGTGTCACGTCCCAGTTTCGTCGGAGCCGGCCTCGTGGGGTTGCGTCGAGGTCTGCGTGAGTGAACACGACCAGTCGAATGCCATGCCCGGGGATGAACTCATGGCGGCGGGCGTCGTAGAGGCCACGCTGGGTGCCGCGGTGGACGCCGCTGACGGTCAGACGATCGGGCTTGTCGAAGTGAGCGACGGGATGGTCGTGCTGGAGTCAGCGCAGCCAACCGTTGGAGGCGGCCACGATAGACTTTGGAGGATCTGCCTTAGCGCAATGGGAGGTCGCCGGGAACTCCCCGAGTTACACCCAATGGACTCACCAGAGGGTTTGATCTCGCTCCGACAAGCACAAATGCAAGTACTGAGGTAGGTTCGAGTCCTGTCGCCCCGACCCGATGTGTCGTCCAAGACCGTCCTGACCGAGACCACCGCGTCGACGTCCAGCGTTCGCCGCCCGTCATCCACGGTCACCGCGATAGCCGCACCATCCACCGCGTAGACACTCGCGGCCACTCCACGCTCTCGAAGCCTTCTGTCCACGAGCCCCAGCGGGTGCTCGATCTCGGCCCGCTCGAACTCGACCGAACTCATGCGGTCACGGGCGCGGCGAGCACCACGGAATTGAACTCATCTCATGTGGGTCTCCCACCGTGGCTGGAAGCCGGGTTCCCTAGATAGGTTGACGGGGTTGCAGGGCGGGGGTTCGGGCCGCGCGGCACCGAGCTCCGCCGATGAAACTGCCGACTCGAGGAGAGCTTCATGCGTGGCGTGATCATGTACGGCCCCGGGGACGTCCGGGTCGAGGAGCGCGAGCGTCCGCAGATTGTCGAGCCAACCGACGCGATCCTCCGAGTCACCGCGTCCAGCATCTGCGGGTCGGACCTGTGGCCTTATCGGGGCATCGGGGAGAAGTACGACCCGACTCCGAAGGGTCATGAGTACGTCGGGATCGTCGAGGAGGTCGGCGATGCCGTGAGC
>PMBM01000062.1:19297-22412 GCA_003153855.1 Propionibacteriaceae bacterium | reverse complement strand
TTGTCCGCCCCCGGCAACCTGGTCTGTGTGGCCGAGCATCCACCGCGGACGAAGCGCCCACTTGGAACTCGGGTTTCCCTGCCCTTGACCAGCCACTTGTTTTTTGCAAGTGTGGTGATCGCCAACCCAGAGAACCACGAGAGAGGCCCACTGTGACGTCGATGTTCGTCAACCTTCCGNNGTGCGCGAGTTCTTCCAGACCTTCACCGACCTTCCCATCGGCGACCCGACGGTGAACCCGTCGGTGTCGACCGCGATCTTCCTCGACAGCCGCGAGGCCGTCGACAGGTCCGTGGCCGACGGCCTCGCCGCCGGCGGCTCGGAGACACATCCCGCTGCGGACTACGGCTTCATGTACCAGCGCCAGCTCACCGACCCCGACGGGAACATCCTCGAGTTCGGCTGGATGGACCCGGTCGCCGCCCAGCAGGGCCCGGAGGCCTTCGCGAGCCAGCAGGCCTGAGGGTCGATGGCCGCACGCGAGTACGGGCAGTACTCCGGCATCACGCGAGCCATGGAGCTCGTCGGCGAGCGCTGGGCACTGCTCATCGTCCGCGACCTGCTCGTCGGGCCGCGCCGCTACGGGGAGCTGGCCGCAGGGCTGCCCCGGATCCCGAGCAACATCCTGGCGGCGCGGCTCAAGGAGCTGCAGGCGGCCGGCATCCTCCGCCGGGCGCCGCGCTCGCGCGTCATCGTCTACGAGCTGACGCCGTACGGCCGCGAGCTAGAGCCCGTCGTACTCGCCCTCGGCGCCTGGGGGTTCAAGGCGATGGGCGATCCGCGGGAGGAGCAGATCATCACCCCCGACTCGATGACCATGGACCTCCGCAGCGCCTTCCGGCCCCAGGTGGCGGCGGAGCTGCCGCCGACCGCGTACGGCGCGAGGTTCGGCGCGGCCGACCTTCTGATCCGGGTGGACGGCACCGTCCTCGACGTGAGGCGCGGCGACGGCCCGGTGGACCTGGCGTTCGCCGCAGGCCCGGGCATTCGTCGGCTCATCTCCGGCGAGCTCGCCCCGGAACGCGCGATCGCCACCGGCGTGGTCGAGGTGCTGCGCGGGCGCGGCGACCTCCTCGGACGCTTCGCGGACACGTTCCACCTGGCCGCCGGGCGTCCCTGACCGGCGTTCGGGGTGGAACGTGGCCCAAGACGGTCACGTACGGCCTCGTCGGGGGTCCGTTGGTGCTCTTCAGCGTCGGTTGCAGGTGTGTGGGCCACGGTGGTCCACACTGGCGGGGTGGACATCGAAATCAGCGGGGACGTCATTCGTCTGGGTCAGTTGCTCAAGTTCTCCAACCTGGTGACGGACGGGGGCGAGGCCAAGGCGCTGATCGCTGATGGCGCGGTGCGGGTCGACGGCGAGACCGAGACCAGGCGGGGACGCCAGCTGGGCATCGGGTCGCGGGTCGAGATCGACCTCCCAGAGGGGCGCCAGGAGCTTCGCGTGGTCCACGGCGAGCCCGACTCCGGTGACCACTCCGCAGTGCGCGACCGCTTGTCGGTGAAGGGGTTGCCTGTCCACTGGCGTTGACGTCCTACCCGAGACCAGCTGTCAGGCAGCGATGGTGATCGTGTCGCCGGATCGCATGGTGCGCAGCATCGTGACGACGTTCGCCGACGAGGTTGCGATGCACCCTGCGGTTGCTCCGGCGCGGACGTGAACGAAGATGCCAGCACCCCGGTAGGGCGTCTTCGAGTCCGGTGCACGGTTGAAGTTCACGACGATCGAGTAGGGGTACTGGGTCGGATAGTTCGTCAGCAGCTCGGAGCCGTTGGGGTCTGACAAGGGCAATGACGCGTTGAAGCCGCCCTGGGACACATTGCGGTAGCTGTTGTAGTACGCCGAGTTGTTGTCCTCGACCCAGTAGTCTCCGGCGCGCACATGCCGGTACGTGAGGGCAGAGCCGGGCGAGCCGTTGAGCCCGAAGGCCTCGGTCATCGTGTACGTACCAGTCGGAGTGGTGTTCGTTCCCTGGGTACGGGTAGCCCCGTTGGTGATGCCGTTGGCCCCAACCCTGGCGCCCGTGTCGATGAAGACGTTGACGAACCCGCAGGCGCTGTTGCCGCGCTTCCAGAAGGACAAGGTGGCGTACGACCCGCCGTTGCCCTTCACGACCGTCACCGTGCGCTGGTGCGCTGTCACATGCACCGCAACGCCCCCGAGCGTCGCGGAGCATGCCGCCCATACCACCGCCGGTGCCGTTGTCGCCGGCTTCGGCGCCACGGTCGCCTTCTTGGACGAAGGCTCAAGGGCTGCCGCCGTCGGCGTGCCCACTGCGGCGGTCGACGGCCCGGTCGGCGGTGGCGGGATGAAGACGGGAGCCAGGCTGGCAGAACCAGGCGTGTCAGTGATGGTGGGACTCGCAACGACTGGCGCGGCACCCGCACACGCAGAGACCAACAGGACCGCGGCGGCGGCCACGACTACGCCGGCCGCGGATGACAGCTTGTTCCCGAACTCGTAGCCCATGGAAGGCTCCGCTCTAGGTCATCAGATGTTCTCGTAGCCTAGTCGCGCCCGCCAGAGCCGATTCGGTCGCTCCGAGCGCTCATCAGCGAGGCCACCACCCTGACCGCGGCATGACTGGGCGCCCGCTGGCTGATGACCAGGCGGGACAGCCACGCCAAAGGGTCACACGTTGACGGTCGACATGTCCGGGTAGCGGTCGCCGGCGGTGCTCCCGAAAGGAGCGGCGGCGTCGATACGCGCCAGGTCCTCTGCGGTGAGCTGGACGTCCAGCGCGCCCAGGTTCTCGATGAGGTACGAGACGTGCTTGGTGCCAGGGATCGGGACGACGTCGTCGCCTTGGGCCAGTACCCACGCCAGGGCGAGCTGGGACGGGCTGGCCTGCTTCTCCCGGGCGATCTGGGTGATCCGCTCGACCAGCTCGAGGTTCTTCGCGAAGTTGTCGCCCTGGAAGCGCGGATGGTTGCGCCGGGTGTCGTCCGGGTCCATGTCGGCGACGCTGCGGAACCTGCCCGACAAGAAGCCCCGGCCCAGTGGGGAGTAGGGCACGAACCCGATGCCGAGCTCGCGTGCCGTCGTGAGGACGCCGTTCTCCTCGGGGTCCCGGGTCCACAGCGACCACTCCGTCTGTACGGCCGTGACGGGATG
>PMBM01000062.1:0-19235 GCA_003153855.1 Propionibacteriaceae bacterium | reverse complement strand
GCCTTGCGGACGTAGTCCGGCCGGCCGTTGATCCCGACCCAGGAGCCGTCGGGGTTGCGCTCGTTGCCGAACTTGGTGGCCACCACCACCTGACCGCGCCGTCCGGCAATGGCTTTGCCGACGAGCAGCTCGTTGGTGAAGGGCCCGTACATGTCGGCGGTGTCCAGGAGCGTGACCCCGAGGTCCAGCGCCTTGTGGATCGTGTCGATCGCATTCCGTTCGTCACGACCCCCGTAGAAGTCGCTCATGCCCATGCAGCCCAGTCCCAACGAACTGACGACCAGGCCCTGTCCCAGCGTGCGAGTCTGCACGATCTCTCCGTTCGTCGGCGACTCGTCGATTATCGCCTAGTTGGCGCAGGCGCCAAGGCCCTGCCGGTCGGCGTGAATGCAGGAGATGTGCGCGTTCCATGGCGCGCAGCCTCCGGGTGTGGTCCGATGGCAAGATGACAGGTCTCCCGAGCACCGAAGCGTCCCTCCTGGTGCGTACGGACTTCACCGACAGCACGGCCTGGGAGAAGACAAGAGCCGCCAGCCTCGCCGAGAATGACGACGGGTTCCGGGCGTACCTGCAGGTCGTCGACGACCCGACTTTCGGGGAGGCGACGTGGCAGGACCTCCGTCGCGCCACCCTGGCCCTCGAGCACTGCGCTTCGGTGCTCTTCATCGCCGACCATGCTGCTCTTGCCGGGGATCATCCGATACAGGTGGTCGACCTGAGCAGCGCATCCCGTTCGCCCTTCCGGTGCCTGGCCAGGGAGGTGTGGGGAGTCGACAACAACGTCAACCTGGCCAACATGGAGTGGGAAGACTTCTCAGACAACGTCGAGTCAGACGGCGTCTACCGGGGCTTCTCCTGAGCCGTACGACCGTCTTCGATTCGGCGACCTGACCGTGGGGATCACCACCTCGCGCCCGCGCCACCGAGCCAGAGGGACGTGCCACCATGCGCCGGGCCGAGGTGACCCCGCCTATCGATCCCGTCGTCGTGCTACTCGGCCAGGACGGCATCGACGAGGCGGTGAGGAAATCATGGGCCGGAAAGGTACCGATGGAACCCGGCAAAAGCGCATGGCGGGCGCCCGCGCGTGACGATGGCGGGCTCAGATCAGGAGCTGAGAGACGCGGCCGCGGGAGACGTGGGTGAGGAACGCGATGTCAGTGACGGACAGGCCGCGGTCGCGAAGCTCCTTCACCACTTCCCTGGTGCGCCTGGCGGCTTCCGCTTCGGCGTTCTTCGCGTCCCGCATCGCAGCCCACGCTTGGATGACGCGCGTCATCAGCTCGTCGTCACCGATGTCCGGGGCTGAGACGACATAGACGTCCTGGTCGCCGGTGAGGGTCCGGACGAAGTCCCACGCCTTCTCCTCGAGCTGGTTGAGGGTGGCGCAATCGGTCATCCCGACCAACCGCGCCTGGTCCTCGGCATCGGCGTCGTAGGCAAGGATCCGGATGTCCCATCCGCTCCCTCGCTTGGGAGTCGCCTTGGCGGCGTAGCTCTTGTCGAGCGGCCATCCCTCGAAGGGGTTCTTCGGCACCACGCGGGTCGCCGACTCACCCTTGTCCGGTGACTTCCTCATGATCTGGGTCCCCTTCACGCCGTTCGCGCCCGGCGCGAATCCGCTGCAAGCTCCATCACGATAGGGCCCCTAGATACAACGTGTCTAGGGTCACCAGAGAGCTGGTCGATCGCATCGTCGCGGCAACCCGAGTTGTGGTTGTGCTCAGAACCTCTTGGTGGCTGAGAACCACCACAACTCGGGTACTGGGAGGGTCGGCCCCGGTCTGGGCCCTGATAACCACCACAGATCGGGTGTGACCCGCCACTGACCGGATCGTCCGCTCATCGCCAGATGCGGAAGTTGCCGCTGGAATCCGTCAGGAGGCCGTGCGCTTGCGGGACGTACGGGTCGTCCGTGTCGTACGTGTCGGCACGTCGGCGCGCATCACGACGACGCCGCGAGGCGGCAGCGTCATGACGGTGCCCGAGGCCAGCGCGACGTCCGGAGCCGGGAGCTCGTCCTCGACGCCGGTGTGGAGAAGGATGCGGTAGATGCTCCCCCATGGCAGGTCGGGCAACGTGATCTCGATCGGGTAGTCGCCGCTGTGGAACCATGTGAGGAACGCCTCGGAGGCGTCCGACACGTACATCCCGAGCGTCGCCCTGCCCTCGTCGTGCCAGTCCTCGGTCGTCATCTCACCGGAGTAGCCGTTGAGCCACGCCAGGTCGGGACGACCGAGCGGCAGGCCTCGGCTGTCGAGCACGTCGCTGCGGTGCCGGAAGACGGGGGAGCGAAGGATGCCATGCTCCGCGCGCAGCGCCAGCAGCCGCGAGGCGAAGCCGTGGACGTCGGCCCACTCGTCGAGCTGACCCCACTCGACCCAGGAGATCGGACCGTCCTGGCAGTACGCGTTGTTGTTGCCGTGCTGCGTACGGCCCAGCTCGTCGCCGGCGGTGATCATCGGTGTGCCGAACGACAGGAACATCGTGGCGAGGAGGTTCTTGACCTGGCGATGCCTCAGGGAGTTGATCCCTAGGTCGTCGGTCTCGCCCTCGACGCCGCAGTTCCAGGACCGGTTGTCGTCGGTCCCGTCGCGGTTGTGCTCCTTGTTCGCGTCGTTGTGCTTGCGGTTGTACGAGACGAGGTCGCGCGCCGTGAACCCGTCGTGCGCCGTGATGATGTTGACGCTGGCCTCAGGGGTCCGTTCCTCGTGGTCGTACAGGTCGGGGGACCCGGACAGCCGCGTCGCGAGCTCCTGGACGCCGCGCGTGTGGCCGCGCCAGTAGTCGCGCACGTAGCCGCGGAACTGGTCGTTCCACTCGCTCCAGCCCTTTCCCCACTTGCCGACCTGGTAGCCGTACGGGCCGACGTCCCAGGGCTCGGCGATGAGCTTGACGCCTTGGAGCACGGGGTCGCTCTGCATCGCCAGCTTGAGGGGGTGCTCCTGGTCGACGTGGTGGTTCGCGTCGCGGATGAGCGTCGTCGCGAGGTCGAAGCGGAACCCGTCGACGCCCATCTCGGTGACCCAGTACCGCAGCGAGTCGAGCACCAGCCGCTGGACGCCGGGCTCGCTCGTGTCGACGGAGTTGCCGGTTCCGGTGACGTCGTAGTCGTTCCTGTTGTCCGGGGTCAGCCGGTAGTAGCCACCGTGGTCGATGCCCCGGAAGCTCAGCGTCGGGCCTTCGTGACCGCCCTCTCCGGTGTGGTTGTAGACGACGTCGAGGATCACCTCGATCCCGGCTCCGTGGAGCGCTGACACCATCTCCTTGAAGTCCGACACCTGCGCGCCGGCCGCTCGTACGGATCCGTACGCCTCGTGCGGCGCGAAGAAGCCCATGGAGTTGTAGCCCCAGTAGTTCGTGAGGCCGGAGCCCACGACGAACGGCTCGGAGACGAAGTGGTGGATGGGCAGCAGCTCGACGGCCGTGACGCCCGTGGTCACCAGGTGCTCGATGACCGCGGGGTGCGCGAGGCCGGCGTACGTTCCGCGCAGATGCTCGGGGACCTGCGGGTGGAGCCGGGTGTAGCCCTTGACGTGGAGCTCGTAGATGACGCTGTCGGTCATCGACCGCCGCGTCACCGGTGTCGGTGCGGGCGTAGGTGCCACCACGACCGAGAGCGGGACAGCGAGGAACGAGTCCGTGGGATCGAGAAGGTAGTTGGACTCGGCGGTGTGGTCCCGGATCGGGCCGGCGTAGTCGACCCCGCCCGTGTACGCCCGTGCGTACGGGTCCATGAGCAGCCGCGCCGGGTTGAAGCGCCGGCCGGACGCGGGGTCCCAGGGACCGTGGACGCGGTACCCGTACAGAGCACCGTCCCTGACGCCGTCGACATGCGCGGTCCAGACTCCGTCGCGGGACGCCACGAGGTCGACGTTGTGCTGGCTGCGGTCGGCCGCGACCAACGCGACCTCCACGCGGGTTGCCCGGGGAGCCCACAGCGAGAACGTCGTTCCGTTGTCGTCCACGTGGGCGCCAAGCTGTGCGTCGGGTGCCGGCGCCGGCAGTGCCTGCAGGCTCATCAGTTCCTCGTATCGGGGCCGAGAACACTCGACCTGTCGCGTGGCGTGACTTTACAGGGGAGCGACTTGATCGTGCCAACCTTGAGTGTCACACCGGGCTTCTTCCGTGCTCTTCCGTCAGGTCGTCCAAGCCACAGTCGTGGGGTTGGCGAGAAGATCGATCGTTCCGACGGCCTGGATGCCTGCCAGGTCCTGGGATACGGTGGCGCCGCCGTCGACGTAGGAGATCCGTATCTTGAGGGGCACCTCGACGGTGCTTCGCGTGACGTCGGTGGCGGAGACCGTGATCTTGAGGTCGTCGGCCGGCTTCGAGAGCAGCGTCCACGTGACCGTGTTCGGGTCGGCAGTCGTGACGGTCAGCTTGAACGGGCAGCCGGTCGGGGTGAACGACTTCTGCGCCGTGCACGCCTCGAGCGACGAGCCCACCGCGGTGACCACGCCTGCGAGACCCACGTCGGAGACCTCCAACTTGAGGTCGTTCGCTGAGGGTGCGTCCGTCAGGCGCTTGACCACCAGCGACCCGGCGCCGTAGCGCACATGGTCGGTGACCGTCGTCAACGGGTAGCTGCCCGGCAGCAGGAGGACGGTGTCGGTGGTGACCGCGGTGCCGGCGATGCTCAACGGCAGCTGAGGACGGACCTTGCCCTTCAGGGCGATCCCCCCGGAGTTGAGCGACGTCGACACCTTGAAGCCGTTGCCCACCGGCTGCACGGAGATGCGGTCGGTGATGGTCTCCCCGCCGAGCTTGTACTGGACGGGCACGACCGTCGAGTTCGTCGCGGGCACGCTGATCTCGGTGATCGCGCCCGCCGAGTGACCGGCAGCGAGGACCTCGTTCGTGATGAACGTCGTGTCGGCGGGAGCAGTCGCGAGCTCGGCCAGTGCTGCCTTCGCGTCGTTGTCGCGTACGGCCTGGAAGAACCTCAGCACCGTGTCCGAGGGGCCCGTGCCGCCGCCGGCTCCCGCGAGGATCCGACCGGTGATGCCGCCCGCCGCGATGGCCACGGCGGCGACGATGGCGAAGACCATCCAGCCTCGCAGTACCGGCCTACGGCGCTCGATCGTCGGTTCGCTCATCACCACCTCCTCAGGGCTGATCCAGGTTATCCAAACCGGCGGCCATACGATCCGTGCATGAAAGGTCTCCCAGCGACGGGCATCGGTTCGTGGCCCCAGATGACGATCGACGATGCCGTCCGCCACTCCACGGAGCTCTGGGACCTGCCGTACCTCCCCGAGCTTCCGGGCCGTGGGCCCGGAGCCGAGATGATCGGTCGAGCGCTCGGGCTGCTCGAGATCGGCATGGAACGCGGTACGAGCCGGTGGCAGGTCGCCAGCACGCACGGGCGGGAGCAGCGAGCGGCCAAGCGGATGCTGCGCGACGACCTCGACGTCCTGGCCGAGGTGCTCGACGGCTACTCCGGGCCGCTGAAGGTGTCGCTCGCCGGTCCGTACACGCTGCTCGCCATGGTGGACCTGGTTCGCGGTGAGCCGATGGTCGTCGATCCCGGTGCCCGGCGCGACCTCGTCCAGGCGCACCTGCACGGTGTCGCGGAACTCGTGGCGCGAGTTCGGGAGCTGGTCCCCGGCGCAGCGCCTGTGCTGCAGCTCGACGAGCCCGCTCTGGGCGGGGTCGCCGACGGCGCCATCCGGTCGGCGAGCGGTCTGCGCCAGTGCCCGCCGATCGAGGCGGAGGAGTACGGGCGCGCCTACCGGGACCTTGTGTCGCTCGACGCCGCCTCGGCGGGCCTCGTCGTCCACAGCTGCGCGCCCGCGCCGTGGCGCGCCCTCATGGACGCAGGGGTGCAGGCGTTCGCGGTGGACGCCGACCTGCCGGGCGACATCGACCTGCTGGCCGAGCACGTCGACGGCGGCGGCGACCTCTGGCTGGGCATCGTGTCGACCTCGCCGGGCGCCTCCGTGCCGACGCCGGGCCACATCGCGACCCGTACCCTCGACTGGCTCCGGCCGCTCGAACTCGGCGACCGCCTCGAAGGGCATCTCACGCTCACTCCCGCGTGCGGCCTGGCATCGTTCAGGGTGGCGGATGCGCTGGGGATCGCGCGGGCGCTGCGGGAGGCCACCGGACTGGTCGCCGACGGGCTCTTCGGCTAGGGACGAGTGTCGGTCGTCGCTGCTTAGATGGTTTCGTGGCAGATCTCGAGAACATCCGCAGCGACACCCCGGGGTCGGCGATCCAGCGCCACGCCGAGCTCGCGCAGACGCTGACCGACCATCGGTGGCGCTACTACGTGCTCGACGAGCCGACGATCTCCGACGGGGACTTCGACACGCTCATGCGAGAGCTCGAGGCGATCGAGGACGCGCACCCCGGGTTGCGCACGCCCGACTCCCCGACCCAGCAGGTCGGCGGCGCCCCTTCGACGACGTTCGCCGCCGTCACCCACCTGCAGCCGATGATGAGCCTCGACAACGCGTTCGACCGCGAGGAGCTCGACGCCTGGAACGCACGGGCTGTCCGCGAGGCGGGCGCCGACGCGGTCGTCGCGTCCGGCTACCTGTGCGAGCTGAAGATCGACGGGCTCGCGCTCGACCTCGTCTACGAGAAGGGCCGGCTCGTACGGGCAGCGACTCGCGGCGACGGACGCACGGGGGAGGACGTCACCACGAACGTACGCACGATCTCGGCCATCCCTGTACGGCTGAACGGGGACGCTCCGGACGTGCTCGAGGTGCGCGGCGAGGTCTTCCTGCCTGTGGCCGCCTTCGCCGACCTCAACGCGTCGCTCGTCGACGCCGGCAAGGCGCCGTTCGCCAACCCCCGCAACGCCGCGGCCGGCTCGCTGCGCCAGAAGGATCCCCGGGTCACCGCCACACGCCCTCTGTCGTTCCTGTGCCACGGGCTCGGCGAGGCGACGGGGGTCGAGATCTCCACGTTGAGCGAGGCGTACGACCTGTTGCGCGGCTGGGGTCTGCCGACGAGCCCGGAGACGACGAAGTGCGCCACGATCGACGACGTCTGGGCCTTCATCGCCTCCGCCGGTGAGCGCCGCCACACGTTCAGCCACGAGATGGACGGCGTCGTCGTCAAGCTCGACGACCGCCGCCTGCAGGACGAGCTCGGCGCCACGTCGCGCGCACCGCGCTGGGCGATCGCGTACAAGTACCCACCGATCGAAGTGACCACGAAGCTGCTGGACATCGCCGTCAACGTGGGACGTACGGGCCGGGTGACCCCGTTCGCGGTCATGACGCCGGTCGTCGTGGCCGGCAGCACCGTGTCCCAGGCCACGCTGCACAACGCGTCCGAGGTGAAGCGCAAGGGCGTACTGATCGGCGACACGGTGGTGCTGCGCAAGGCTGGTGACGTCATCCCCGAGGTGCTCGGTCCCGTCGCGGCGCTGCGTGACGGCACCGAGAGGGAGTTCGTCATGCCGACGCACTGTCCCTCGTGCGGCACCGAGCTCCGCCCGGAGAAGGAGGGCGACGCGGACATCCGCTGCCCCAACCAGCGCTCCTGTCCGTCGCAGCTCACCGAGCGCCTCTTCCACCTGGCGTCGCGCCAGGCCCTGGACATCGAGGTGCTGGGCTGGAAGGCGGGCCAGGCGCTGCTGGAGGCAGGTCTGGTCACGGACGAGGGCGACCTCTTCTCCCTCACGGAGGAGGACCTCCTGAAGAGCCCCTTCTTCACCACCAAGGCCGGGGTCCTGTCCGCCAACGGCACGCGGCTGCTGAGCGAGCTCGAGGCAGCCAAGACGAAGCCGTTCGCGCGGTTCCTGGTCGCGCTGTCGATCCGCCACATCGGCAAGGGGGTCGCCCCGGACGTGGCTGCAGTCTTCCCCGACATCGACGCGCTCGAGTCCGCGACCGACGAGGAGCTGTCCGGCGTACCCGGCCTCGGCTCGATCCTCGCGACGTCGATCCGTGAGTGGTTCGCGGTCGACTGGCACCGCGAGATCGTACGGAAGTGGCGGGCCGCCGGCGCGATGCTTCCCGCAGAGGCCGCGGAGCCGACCGAGCAGCTCCCGCAGACGCTCGAGGGCCTGAGCATCGTCGTGACGGGNNNCGGCGCGAAGCGTTCCGCCGAGCCCGTACTCTGGTCGTCGTGGCCCGCCGAGTCTTCACCGACCTCGATCTCAACGCCCACGTCCCCGCCCGGGCACAGCCCAGGATCGGCGAGTGGGGGCCGCTGCGCGTGCCCTCCACGCGTGCGAAGAAGTGGGCACGCGTGTGGGTGTCGCTGGCGTTCCTCGTCGCGGCCAGCGCCCTGTTCGGGATCGGCTACTGGGTGTTCACCAAGCTCAACGGAAGCTGAGCCCTATCGGGCGCCTGCGAGCGTCGCGAGGTGCTGCAGCCGTACGAGCTCGACGGGCAGGTACGCCGGCCCGCCGTTGCGCCCGATGACGATCGCCCGTCCGCCTGGCAGCGCCGCGACCGCGATGAGGGTGTCGCCCCAACCCGGCTGCCAGCCCGCCTCGAGCTCCGTGGCGTACGTCGAGTCCATCGCCCCGAACACCGAGAGGTCAGCACCGTCGATCTCGGGCGCCATCGAGCTGCTCGCCAGCACCGACCCGGCCGTCACGTCGACGAGGACCGCCCATGTCGAGTGGAACACGATCGGCGATTCCTCAGTCAGGATCTGTCCGGCCTGCGCCGGGTCGCTGGCCATCCGGTTGAGCGTCGCGATGTCGGACTCGACGCCCCAGTCCGAGTGGTAGTGGGACACCCAGAGAACCTTCACGCCCTCGACGAGCGCGCACGCGCTCAGCAAGTTCTCGGGCAGCACCGACTGAGGCAGGTTGAGCATGAAGTCGTCGATCGCGTAGTCCGGACCCCGGTCGATGATCTCCACGGCATGAATGTCGGCGCCCACGCTGCCGAGCGCCGACGCGACCGCGCCAAGAGACCCTGGCCGGTCGGGGAGCTGGACTCGCAGCAGCAACATGCGGCCCATCTTGGAGTACGCCGGGCCGAAATCCCGCGCAATTCCCACTCTCTGGGCTCGATAGGCGGCTCGCGAGCGCGAACGTTTCGCGCCCGTAATCTCCGCGACACGTTCGGCCGGTCGTGGCGTCACGGCCTTTCCCCTTTCGTCGAGATGTCATCACATGCCGTGCGTACCGAAAACTGACGGCATGTCGTGGCGCCTCGACGTGACCGCGGGTGGTTCGGTGCTGTCGAGGGGTCAGGAACTGCTCGGCTGGACGAGTACCGGCCGCGTGTCATGACCCCTCGACGGGTTGGGTCGGCGGGTGACGACCTCCTCAGCCCGTGGGAGACCGGTGTGATCGCGCGCCTCTTCACCGTCCGGTCTCCAGTCCGATGGCGCGCCGGAAGGCCTCGACGCCCGTGACGACGACCTCGTGGGGCGGTCGGACGAACGTGTCCGGCGTGACCACGAAGTCGTCCTGTCGGACCCTCTCGCCCTGCCGCTCGAGCAGCTGGTAGCCGTTCGTGACGTAGCCGCACTTCTCGCTCACGCGGTGGGAGCCCGGGTTGTCGGCCCACGCGCCCGAGCGCATCTCGACCGCCGTTAGGTGGTCGAACGCGAACGTGAGGATGGCCTGGCGCATGAGTGTGCCGGTGCCGCGGTCCTGGTGGGGGATTCCGAGCCACGACCCGGTCTCCCCGTGGCGGAGGACCGCGAACTTGTCCGCCTTCATGTCCTGAGCGCCGACCATGACGCCGTCGCGCTCGACGGCCATCAGCAATGTCCAGCTCTCCGGCGAGAACGCCGCCCAGGTGCGGTAGTAGAACTGCAGGGACAGCAGCGGTTGGGTCTCGGACAGGTTCCACGGCTGGAGGAAGGGCCGAGCGCCCTCCTTGTGGATCCCACCGGAGGCGAGCTCTGCGACCCGCGGCGCGTCCGCCTCGCGCATCGCGCGGAGCGTGACGGGCCCGCACTCGATCCTCAGACCGAACGCAGGGAAGATGTCGACGAGTTCCATGGAACCCAATCAACCAGGTGCCACTGACACACGCCACCGAATTGGGCCCGCACACGTCGACGACGGCCGTCACTCTAGGATGACGAGTCGACGCTTGAGGAGGATCTGTGGCGCTCACGCCCGACGACGTCGCCCGCCTGGCAGGGCTGGCGCGGATCGACCTGTCCGATGCCGAGCTGGCGCGCCTCGCGCCGCAGCTCGACGTGATCCTGCAGTCGGTGGCCCAGGTCACCGAGGTCGCGGGTGAGGACGTACCAGCGACGTCCCATGCCCTTCACCTGGTGAACGTCTTCCGCACGGACGTGGTCACCCCGTCCCTGCCCGTGGAGGCCGTGCTCGCCATGGCACCCCACGCCGAGGACAACCGGTTCGCCGTACCGCGGATCCTGGGGGAGGAAGAATGAGCCTGACCACAAGGTCGGCCGCCGAGCTCGCGGGTCTGCTGTCGCGTCGCGAGGTGTCGGCCGAGGAGGTCACCGCCGCGCACCTGGACCGGATCGCGGCTGTCGACGGCGACGTCCACGCGTTCCTGTACGTGGACGGTGACCGCGCGTTGTCGCTCGCCAAGACCATCGACGCCCGTCGCGCAGCGGGGGAGAAGCTCGGCCCGTTGGCCGGGGTTCCTGTCGGCGTCAAGGACGTGTTCACGTATGCCGGCGCACCGACGACGTGCGGCTCGCGGATCCTCGAGGGCTGGATCCCCCCGTACACGTCGACGATCGTCCAGCGCCTACTCGACGGCGGCATGATCCCGCTCGGCAAGACGAACATGGACGAGTTCGCGATGGGCTCGTCGACGGAGAACTCCGGCTACGGGGCCACGCACAACCCGTGGGACCTCGACCGGATCCCCGGAGGTTCCGGCGGCGGCTCGGCCGCGGCACTCGCCGCGTACGAAGCACCACTGACCGTCGGTTCGGACACCGGTGGCTCGATCCGCCAGCCGGCCTCGGTGACTGGCACGGTCGGCATCAAACCCACGTACGGCGGTACGTCCCGGTACGGGCTCGTCGCCATGGCCTCGTCGCTCGACACGCCCGGCCCCTGTGGCCGTACCGTCCTCGACGCGGCCCTGCTGCACGAAGCCATCGCCGGCTACGACGCCAGAGACTCCACGTCGATCGACGCGCCGGTGCCCGACGTCGTCGGGGCCGCCAGCAGCGCAGACGTACGTGGCATGAGGATCGGTGTCGTCCGCGAGCTCGGCGGCGAGGGCTACGCGCCTGGTGTCGAGCAGCGGTTCGACGAGGCCGTCGCCCTCCTGCAGGACGCCGGNNGAGGTCTCCAGCAACCTGGCCCGCTTCGACGCGATGCGCTACGGCCTGCGGATCGGCGACGACGGCACGCGGTCCGCCGAGGAGGTCATGGCGCTCACCCGCGGCCAGGGGTTCGGCGACGAGGTGAAGCGCAGGATCATCATCGGCACGTACGCGCTGTCGAGCGGTTACTACGACGCCTACTACGGGTCGGCGCAGAAAGTCCGGACGTTGATCACGCGCGACTTCGACAAGGCGTTCGAGGTCGCCGACGTGCTCGTCTCGCCGACGACCCCCACGACGGCCTTCCGCATGGGGGAGCGTGTCGACGACCCGCTGTCCATGTACAAGGCGGACCTCTGCACCATCCCGTCGAACCTCGCGGGCAACTGCGCGGGTTCGTTCCCCGTGGGGCTGGCTCCCGAGGACGGGCTGCCCGTCGGGTTCCAGGTGATGGCGCCGCCCCTTGCCGACGACAGGCTGTACCGCGTCGGTGCCGCGCTCGAACGGCTCCTGCCGAACCAGCTGGGAGCGCTGGGCGCCCTGCCCGGCTCGCTCGCCGCGAAGGAGGCCGTGCGATGACCGACGAGCTGATGGACTTTCGTGAGGCGTTGGCGAAGTACGACCCGGTGCTGGGCCTCGAGGTGCATGTCGAGCTCAACACGAACTCGAAGATGTTCTGCGGCTGCTCCACCGAGTTCGGCGCCGAGCCGAACACGCAGACCTGCCCGGTGTGTCTCGGCCTTCCCGGGTCTCTCCCGGTGGTCAATGGCAAGGCCGTGGAGTCGGCGATGCGCATCGGGCTCGCGCTCGGCTGCCAGATCGCGCCGTGGTGCCGGTTCGCCCGGAAGAACTACTTCTACCCGGACATGACCAAGGACTTCCAGACCAGCCAGTACGACGAGCCGATCGCGTTCGACGGCTCGGTCACGATCGAGGTCGACGGTGTGGAGTACGTGATCCCCATCGAGCGCGCCCACATGGAGGAGGACGCCGGCAAGCTGCTCCACGTCGGCGGAGCCACCGGCCGGATCCAGGGCGCGGAGTACTCGCTGATCGACTACAACCGGGCAGGTGTGCCGCTGATCGAGATCGTCACCAAGCCGATCCGCGGCACCCGCGAGAAGGCGCCGGAGGTGGCCAAGGCGTACGTGTCCTTCCTCCGGGACATGCTCCGGTCCCTGGGCGTCAGCGACGTACGGATGGAGCAGGGCTCCCTGCGCTGCGACGCGAACGTGTCGCTCATGCCGAGAGGCGAGACCGAGCTTGGGACACGTACGGAGACCAAGAACGTCAACTCGCTGCGATCTATCTCCGAGGCGCTGCGGTACGAGATCCAGCGTCAGGCCGCCGTGCTGTCGTCCGGTGGACGCATCGTCCAGGAGACGCGCCACTGGCATGAGGACGGCGGCTACACCAGCCCCGGACGCAACAAGGAGCAGGCCGAGGACTACCGGTACTTCCCCGAGCCCGACCTCGTGCCGATCGCCCCGTCCCCCGAGTGGGTCGAGGCGCTGCGCGGGACCCTGCCGGAGATGCCGTCGTTGAGGACGAAGCGTCTCCAGGCGGACTGGGGTTTCACCGACCGGGAGTTCGGCGACATCATGGCGGGCTCCGCGCTCGACGTGATCGAGGACACGGTCGCCGCAGGCGCGTCTCCGGCGTCTGCCCGTAAGTGGTGGCTCACCGAGCTCGCTCGCCGTGCCAACGAGGCCGGTCGCGAGCTCACCGACCTCGCCATCACGCCGGTGCAGGTCGCCGCCCTCCAGAAGCTCGTCGAGGCAGGCACGATCAACGACAAGCTGGCCCGCCAGGTCATCGAGGGCGTGCTCGCCGGCGAAGGCGAGCCGGACGAGGTCGTACGCTCCCGTGGTTTGGCGGTCGTCTCCGACTCGGGGGCCCTCGAGGCCGCCGTCGATCGGGCCATCGCCGCCGACCCGGACGCCGCGCAGAAGATCCGCGACGGCAAGGTACAGGCCGCGGGAGCCCTCATCGGAGCTGTCATGAAGGAGATGCGCGGCCAGGCCGACGCAGCAGCTGTACGAGCGTTGCTGCTCGAGCGGCTCTCCTGACGCTCGACTCGGAAGGTCATGCCGTGAGCAACGGGTTCCCGAAGGGCTTCCTCTGGGGTGCCGCCACCGCGGGGCACCAGGTCGAGGGCGGCAACACGAACTCGGACCTGTGGCTGCTCGAGCACGTCGCCGGGTCGATCTTCTCCGAGCCGTCGGGGGAGGCGTGCGACCACTACCACCGGTACGCGGACGACATCGAGATGCTCGCGGGCTTCGGGATGAACACCTTCCGGACGTCCGTGGAGTGGGCCCGGATCGAACCGGAGGAGGGCCGGTTCGACGCGGAGGCGATCGCTCACTACCGGGACGTCCTCGAGACCTGCCACCGGTACGGGATCGCCCCGATGGTCACGTACCACCACTTCACCTCGCCGCTCTGGGTCCTCGCCGACGGCGGCTGGGACAACCCGCGAACGGCCGACCGGTTCGCCAGGTACTGCGAGCGGGTCACCCGGGATCTCGGTGACCTGTTCGACCTGGCGTGCACGCTCAACGAGCCGAACCTGCCGTTCCTGCTGGGCGCCCTCGGCCTGGGCGCCCAGACGGCGGAGGACCGGCGGCACATGCCGATGTTCGTCAATGCCGGTGCGGACCTGGGCGTCGACGCCGCGACCGTCGCGCCGTTCATGTTCACGGGGACGCAAGAGGGGTACGACGTGAAGCTCGCGGCCCACAGGCTCGGCCGGGACGCGATCACGTCCGTACGTCCCGAGATCGCCGTCGGGTGGACGTTGGCCAACTCCGACATCCAGGGTGGTCCCGGCGGCGAGGAGTTCGCTGTGAACCTGCGTGCGAGCGTCAACGAGCGGTTCCTCGAGGTGTCACGCGAGGACGACTTCGTCGGCATCCAGACGTACGGGCGGCACGTGTTCGACGCCGAAGGTCAGCTGGTCAAGGCTGCGCCCGGGGTGCCGGTCAACCAGATGGGCGACGAGATCTACCCGGTGGGGCTGGGATCGACGATCCGGGAGGCCGCGCGCGTGGCGCGTGTTCCGGTCTACGTCACCGAGAACGGCCTGGCCACGACCGACGACACGCAGCGCGTGACGTTCCTCGAGGACTCCGTGGAGGTCGTCGCCGGCTGCATCGCGGACGGTGTCGACGTCCGGGGCTACATCGTCTGGACGTTGCTCGACAACTTCGAGTGGATCTTCGGGTTCGAGCCGAAGTTCGGGCTCGTGGCGGTCGACAGGGCGACTCAGGAGAGGACCCCCAAGCCGAGCGCGTACCGGCTGGGAGAGCTGGCCCGCTCGTACAGCTGACTCGTCCGGCGGGCCCCGAGAGTTCGCGCGCCTCGTCGGTCAGGGGCGGCTTGTCGGTTTCTCAAGGGATGTAGGCAAACCTGCACGTCCCGTGCCAAATCTGGCGTGGGGTGTGCAGGTTTGCCTACATCCCTTGGTAAACCGACAGGCTCAAGGGCACCGGCGCCTGGGCGGACCCTTCAGAGCGGCTACATCCCGACGCGGACCGACTCGAACGTCGCCACGGCGTCGGGCTCGCCGACCACGCGTACGTCGGCGGCTTCGCGGCGGCCCGACATGTACAGGGTGAGCTCGCTCGGTTTGCCGACGAGGGTGACCGTGCTGCTGCCCCCCTTGGCGCGGATCTCGGCGCCGGGGACGTCGGAGCGTTCCAGCACGACACCGACCGGGGAGCTCCGGAACACGAGCTTCGCCATCCCGGCCGAGCCCCACAGCTCGTCCTCGACCGACCGTCCGAGCTCGCGCGGAGCGGGCACCACCTCGCCGCCACGGCGGATGTCCTCGTGGTGGATGAACATCTCCGTGCCGTTCGCCTTCGCGTCGACGCCGGGGATGCTCATGGGCGACCAGCGACCAGGGCCGTTGCGTACGAGGACTACGAGCCCTTCGAACCCGTGCTTCTGCAGTGCCGCATCCATGTGGCGCCTCGTCATGTCGGCCAGCGGCGGCACCACGATGCCCACCGCCCCGATCGGGTCGCTCTCCCGCACGTGCAGGTGAGCGATGAGGTCGGCGACCGTCCAGCCATCGTCGAGCGTGGGTGCGTCGGGTCCGGCGGCCAAGGCGTCGTCGCAGAGGGCGAGCCGTTCAGTCTGAGCGAGGGTCATACCTCCACAGTACGAACGCGGCGAAACCAGCCGCGACCTCGGGGAGATTCCCTGCGATCACACGGGTTGTGCGGTTGCTGGACGGGGTGTGCGTGTGGGGGAAGGGAGTCCGTGACCAGGGGGCGGACATCTGCCCCAGAAATGTTCACTGACAAGGGGTTTTTGTCTAGATTGGGCCACCTCAGGAGGCTGACGCACACCTGAACCTCGATTACGGTGTAGGTGTCGACTGACGAGCCGAGCACGTTCGAAGGCGCTGCGGTGCGAGATCGTGCAGGAGGGACCGTCCACGTGAGCGAACAGGCGAGCACGCCCGAGGTACGACCCGAGCCCACCGGCGCGAGCCACGAGGTCGCACCCGAGGAGATGTTCTTCTCCACCACGGACGAGCGAGGCGTGATCACCGACGCGAACTCCGTCTTCGTCAAGCTCTCGCGCTACCCGCTCCGGTCCCTGCTCAACGCGCCGCACAGCATCATTCGTCACCCGGACATGCCGGGCGGCGCGTTCGAGGCCATGTGGCAGACGCTGACAGGCGGGGACCCGTTCTGCGCGTACGTGGACAACCTCGCCGCCGACGGCAGCCGCTACACCGTGTTCGCCACCGTGACCCCCCTGGCGGAGGACGGCGGCTACCTGTCTGTACGCACCCGGCCCCTCTGTACGGACCTGCTCGACACGGTGCGCGGGATGTACCGGGTGGCTCGGCCCAAGGAGCACGAGGCGCGGGAAGGGGGAGCGTCGGCCCATCAGGCGGCCGTGCTCGGCCTCTCCGACCTGGCGGCGCAGATCGACGACGCCGGCATCGGCACGTACCTCGACGTCATGCACCTCATCCTTCCGGCCGAGATCGAGGCGCGCCGCGCCGCCGGGGTGGGCATCCCGCGGCGTCCCGAGGCAGAGGGGCCCGTCGGCAGGATCCTCGGCTCGGCCACCGAGCTCTCCGACGCACTCGACGGCTGGTCGGAGCGGCAGCAGGAGCTGGCGTCCGTCGCCGACGACCTGGTCGCCGCACAAGCGGCACTGGACGCGAGCATGGACAAGGCCCTCGACGCGGCCAACCTCTTCAAGGACGCCCTGGCCGCGCAGGAAGGGTTCTCGCCGGCCCTCATGACCATCGACCTGTGGGCGCAGATGATGGGGGTCATCGTCGAGGTCGGGGACGACCTCGCGGAGGACCTGTCCACGCTGCGCAACTCATGCCGCAGCACCCGGTTCCGGGTGTCACTCGCGCAGCTGCAGAACGAGGCCGTGGGACAGTTCGCCGCCGAGATCTCGGACGGCGGCCTCGAACCCGCCCTGGCTGTACGGGCCGGGTCCTCGATCGTCATGCTCTGCCGCGCCATGTCCGAGGGCTTCGAGCTCACCCGCGACGAGATGACACGCAACGCCGCGCTCGCGCAGCAGACGGTCGAGCTCATCGACAACGCCGGCGGTCTCATCGCGATGCCCACGGATCTCATCGAGAACTGGCGCGACCAGGTCGCCGGTCGCGACGACGCAGCGATCGCAGCACTGATCCCGCAGGTCGAGGAGCAGATCCGAGCTGCCCGCGAGTCCCTCGACATGCTCGAGGGGCTGGGAGAGCGGTGCGCCGGGCTGGCCGTCCCGTACGACACGAGCGCCGCGGACAAGGCGCTGGAAGCCATCCGTCGACAGGCGGCCCTGCTGGTCGCGGACGAGGGTCGCTGATCCACCGGGCCTATTCCCGCGCGGCACGTCCTGTGGCAGGGTGACGCCCAGACGGTAAGGCCGACGATGGCCTCACACCCACCCCTCGTTCCGGAGGTACACCATGACCGTCACCCGCCTCATCACTCGTCTGCTCGGCGTCGCCGCAGCGATCACACTCACCATCACCGGCGCGGCCACCGCATCCGCCGCCTCGACCTCGTACGTGGCCCTGGGCGACTCGTACTCGTCCGGCCTCGGCACAGGCTCGTACCTCAACGACGGCACGTCGTGCAGCCGCTCCATGTACGCGTACCCGGCACTCGACGCCGCCCGTCTCGGGCTCAACCTGACGTTGCGCGCCTGCGCCGGGTCCACCATCGCCGACGTCCGCGCGACCCAGCTCAGTGCTCTCGGCGCCAGCACGGGCTACGTCACCGTGNNGTCATCCGCGGACAGCTCCCGACAGCGCTCGCCGGCCTGTACGCCGACATCCGCGCTCACGCGCCGAACGCCCGTACCGTCGTCGTGGGCTACCCGCGGCTGTTCAACGGGGTCGACTGCAACCTGCTGACGTGGTTCTCCGGCGCCGAGATGACCCGCCTCAACGCCACCGCCGACCTGCTCGACAGCGTCACCGCTGCCGCCGCCGGCGCGGCCGGGTTCGGGTTCGTCGATCCGCGGGCAACCTTCACGGGCCACGCGGTCTGCTCGTCGTCGCCCTGGATCAACAACCTGACCTGGCCGATCGACGACTCGTTCCACCCGAACAAGGCGGGACATGCCGGCTACGCGGCCGTCGTGGCGCCGGCACTGTCCGGCACCGCGAAGATCACGGTCACGGCGGCCATGCTGCAGGCTCAGGCCGTCACTCTGACCGCGCAGGGCAAGGCGAACGCGGCCAAGGACGCGGGCATCCGGCAGCAGCAGGTGGTCGCGCCTGACCTCACGTCAGCCCAGGCTCGCGCGGCAGCGGCCGCAGCAGGTGTCGACCTCAACGACCGGGCCAGCATCGCCCGTGCCGACCGTGCGGCGGAGTCGCACCAGGTCGCGATCCGTCAGGCGCAGGGGCTGCCCGTGGTCGCGGCAGGCTAGAGCTCGACCCACATCCTGGTGTTGCCCAGGGTGTTCGGCTTGGCGCGGTCGAGGTCGAGGAACTCGGCCGTGCCCTCGTCGTACGAGCGGAGCAGCTCGCGGAAGACGTCCGGTGTGACCGGGTCGCCCTCGAGGTACTTGAAGCCGTGCCGCGCGAAGAACTCGGTCTCGAACGTGAGGCAGAACACGCGGCTGACGCCCAGCCCCCGAGCGTTGTTCAGGAGCCCGTCCACGATGAGGCCGCCGATGCCATGGCCGCGAGCGTCCTCGGAGACAGCCACGGTGCGTACCTCCGCGACGTCCTCCCAGAACACGTGGAGAGCGCCGCAGCCGACGACCGTGCCGTCCATCTCGGCGACCACGAACTGCTGCAGCCCCTCGTAGTAGGCGACGGGGTCCTTGGCGACGAGGATGCGACGCGCCGCGTACGGAGCGACGAGGTCGCGGATCGCGCGGACGTCGGTGGTTCTCGCGGATCGCAGCGTCACGGACACGCTGGACACGGTACCGGGAGCGACCCCGGCGACACAGCCTGGTCCGCGCGAGTCCCACCCACTGCACGCGAGCCTGTGCATGCTCGGCCGTGGGGAACAATGTCCGCATGGCTGACAACTCCCCCGGGGCACTGCGACCCGCGATCGTCCAGGACGCCACCAGCGGCGCCGTGCTGATGCTCGCCTGGATGGACGACGAGGCGCTCAGCCGTACGCTCGAGACCCGTCAGGCCACGTACTGGTCGAGGTCGCGCCGCGAGTACTGGGTCAAGGGCCAGACGTCAGGCCACACGCAGCACGTACGCGAGGTACGGCTCGACTGCGACGGCGACACGATCCTTCTCCGCGTGGACCAGGTGGGTCCCGCCTGCCACACCAACGCGGCGACCTGCTTCGACGCTGGTGAGAGGCTCCTGGAAGACGACGGAGCCGCCTGATGGCCACGATCGTCCCCGACGCCGCAGGCTTTCGCGCGGCGGCCGATGCCGGCGCCCGGGTCATCTCCGTCCACGCTCGGGTGCAGGCTGACGGCCTGACGGCGACCGGTCTGTACCACCAGCTGTGCGGCGAGCGCCCCGGTACGTTCCTGCTCGAGTCCGCCGAGGCCGGCAGCTTCGGGCGCTGGTC
>PMBM01000116.1:22123-30296 GCA_003153855.1 Propionibacteriaceae bacterium | reverse complement strand
CTTGCGCGAGCCCTTGAAGCCCACGGTGCCAGCCGACTGCCAGGAGATAACGTTGCCAGATGGGTCGGTGATGCTCACGATCGTGTTGTTGAACGTGCTCTTGATGTGCGCCTGACCGGCGACAATGTTCTTCTTTTCCTTGCGACGGACCTTTGTCTTGGCCTGCGTCGTCTTGCGGCTTGCTGTAGCCATGTGTTTTTTATCTCTCCTGGGATCTCACGCGACCGGGGGGTCAGCGGGCCTTCTTCTTGCCCGCGACCGCCTTCTTCCTGCCCTTACGAGTACGGGCGTTCGTCCGTGTGCGCTGGCCACGGACAGGCAGGCCGCTGCGATGGCGGCGGCCCTGGTAGTTACCGATCTCGATCTTGCGGCGGATATCGGCCGCAATCTCCCGGCGAAGATCGCCCTCGGTCTCGTAGCTGGCCTCGATGTGGTCACGCAGCAGGACGATCTGGTCGTCGGTGAGCTGGTGGACTCGGATGTCCCCGGAGAGCCCGGTGGCCTTGAGTGTCTCGGCAGCGCGGGTCTTCCCGATGCCGAAGATGTAGGTAAGCGCGATCTCCAAGCGCTTCTCGCGCGGGAGATCGACGCCGATAAGACGTGCCATGTTGGCGTGTGCCTCTCGTTTCCGGTTCTGACGCCCAGGGCGTCCGGTCGTGAACCGCGAAGGTGCTGGACGTGACGCGTTCCCCTGGTGGGGCCTCGGCCTTCGCCCGAGGGTTCATGGGCTACGGAGCCCCATGTGCGTTCACGCTGTACTGGTTGTGCATCGCCTGCGCGATGTACTCCTCACCGCTTGCGCGGTGCACCGGGCGGATGCGATCGACATCCCCGGCACGCCGTCCGGCCNNATCACCTTGCACTTGTCGCACATGCGCTTGACGCTCGGCTGAACCTTCATGCGAGCTCTTCCTTCTTCTTACGTCGCGGCGCACCCGCCAAGGTGCTCCGCAGTTCGCGGGCTGTTGCGTTTGGTGGTCGCTTACCGGTGTCGGTAGACGATCCGCCCTCGGGTCAAGTCGTACGGCGAGAGCTCCACGACGACGCGATCGCTTGGCAGGATGCGGATGTAGTGCTGCCGCATCTTCCCTGAGATCGTGGCGAGGACCCGGTGACCGTTCGCCAGCTCGACGCGAAACATCGCGTTGGGCAGCGCCTCGACCACAGTCCCCTCCAGTTCGAGGGCACCCTCTTTCTTCGCCATACACTCCCGATCGTTCGCTGATTCGGCCTCGCCCCGCTTGACAGCCCGGGCATGGCCGCGTCCACCCATGACATGGGTGACCGACACGCCACTTTACGCCGCAGGCAACCAAGAGCCCAAATCGCCTGTACGGGCTGCTCCCGCGCTAGTGGGGCGTGCCCACTACAGACTGCGGTCGATCTCGTCGAGCTGACGGTCCAGCCCGTCCAGATTCGCGTGGATCCGGTCCAGCTCGGCGTCGAGCTCGGCGATACGGGAGTCTGCCCGGGCGTCGAGGTCGTCCTCCACCCCGCCTCGCGCAAGAAGAAGCGCCCGGTTCACGGCTCGTACGGTGGCGGGGCCGATGCCGGCAGGCTCCTCCAGGTGGTCGACGGTGATGCTGGTCAGGCGCATGTCAGGCCCCACGACGACGGTCACGACGCCGTCGGTGACGACCGACGGGTCCGGGAGCTCGCCCGACTCGGGCTGCGGGCCGGCACCCAGCAGGTACTGCCGCGTCTCGTCGTCGATGAGGGCGCTCTCCAGGAGCGCTCCCGTGGTCCACTGCTGCACGTCGTCGAGAGCGACGGAGCAGACGCTGGTGAGCTGGGCGCCCACCTCGGTCGCGTCCGCCTGCGGGAAGATCTGGAGGTCCACCTCGTACAGGGTCATGTCGCCGCGCGCGATGACGGTGACCGACTCGTCGTCGTTGGCATACGTCACCGTACGGGTCACTGCCGCGGCGATCTCCGGTGGGAGCTCGGGCAGCGGTGGTTCCTGCGCGGCCTCGGTCGTCATGGGTGAATCCTGCCTCAGGTGGGTGAGTTGTTGGCGGCAGCGGTCCGAGCCTGCTGGATCGCGTTCCAGGTGCCGGTCGCGTCACCGGCGACGCCGGAGCTCTGCCACAGCGCGGAGATCTTGTTCACCGTCGCGCTCGTTCCCGTGGCACTGCCCACGGCGTTCGCGATTCCCGCGTAGTTGCCTGTCTTGACGGCGTTCACGGCGCCCGTGACCTGGTTGACCGTGCCGCTCCACGAGCCCAGGGTGGAGCTGCTCGATCCGCCCGACAGGCTGTTGTAGCTCGAGACCGCGCCGGACAGGGAGCTGATCCCCCCGAGGAAGTCCCCGTTCTTGAACGCCTTGAAGGCGGCGAACACGCTCTTGATGATCTGGATGATCCTCTGGATCTTCTGGACGATCTCCATGACCTTCTTGAGCAGCGTGACGATCTTCTCGATGAGCGTGCCGAGCTTCTGGCAGACGCCCATGACCTTGCTGAGCAGCTCGATGGCCTTCATGATGTTCGCCCCGAGCCAGGCCGCCACGGTCGCGCCGAACGAGCACCACGACGTCGCAAGGGCCGCCAGGAACGACTGGATGAGCCACTGCACGAACATCTTGACGAGGTCGATGATGCAGTTCGCCACCTGGACGCAGCCCTTGGCGCAGGCCACGAGGATCTCCTGCGTGCCAGCGATCGCCTTGGCCGTCTTCGACACCTTCTCCGAGAAGTCGGACGTCTTCTTCATGAACGCCGCGTACGAGTCGCCCTCCCAGCCGCCGATGCTGCTCGTGGCGCCGGTCACCTCGGTGGCGATCGCCTCGAGCTTGTGGCTCAGCTCCACGTACTTGGGTCCGTAGCTGACGAGCTTCTCCGGGTCGCCCGCGACGTACTTGAGCCAGCGGTCCAGCGTCTTGTACGCGTTGCCGACGTTGAGGACGGTCTTCACCGGTCCGGGGCAGTGGGCGTACCACTGCTCGAGCTTGTTGGAGTACTCCGAGGTCGTGGCGCTCATGACTCGTACAGCGCCCGTTCGATCTCCAGCGCCTGGTCGACTCCTGTGGTGTCGGTGAGGCGGTAGCCGTTGGCGGTGGTCGTGATGGCGTCGGCGAGGTCGCCGAGGGACTGCTCGATGTCTGAGATGGCGCTGCTGCAGGCCGCGACGTGGTCCTCGTACGGCTGGGCGATCTTGTCGGACAGCCACGGCACGCGGCCGAAGGTGCCGTGCGGGATGTCGAGCGCGTGCAGGCCTGTGCAGACGCCTTCGGCGGTGCTCTGCGTGGTGTGGATCGTCGTGGCAGCGGAGTCCATGCTGCCGACGTCGACGGTGAAGTTCGTCACGGCGAATCCCTTCCTATCGGGATCACCCTATTCAGGAGCGGGGGTCATCACGACGCCCCTCGGGACACGACTTCTCGGCTACGTCAGGCGCGCGCTGCGTGGGCTGCGATGTCCTTGCGCAGCTCCGGCGGCAGCGCGAACACGAGGTTCTCCTCGGTGAGGCGCTCCTCGGTCGCGGTCGGGAAACCGCGCGCGACAAGGAAGTCGAGTACGCCCTGGACGAGCTCGTCGGGTACGGAGGCACCGGACGTGACGCCCACGCTGTCCACCCCGGAGAGCCACGCCTCGTCGATCTCGCCCGCGTTGTCGACACGGTACGACGCCGTGGCGCCTGCCTCCAGTGCGACCTCGACCAGCCGTACGGAGTTGGACGAGTTCCGCGACCCGACGACGATCACGAGGTCGCAGCGTGGCGCCAGCTGCTTGACCGCCGACTGACGGTTCTGGGTGGCGTAGCAGATGTCGTCGCTCGGCGGGTCCATCAGCAGCGGGAACTTCTCGCGGAGCCTGGTGACGGTCTCGTACGTCTCGTCGACGCTCAGCGTCGTCTGCGACAGCCACGCGACCTTGGTCGGGTCCTTGACCTCGACCGCGTCGACGTCGTCGGGGTGCTGGACGAGCGTGATGTGCTCGGGCGCCTCACCAGTCGTGCCCTCGACCTCTTCGTGGCCGGCATGACCGATGAGCAGGATCTCGACGTCGTCGGCGGCGAAGCGGCTCGCCTCCTTGTGCACCTTCGTCACCAGCGGGCAGGTGGCGTCGATCGTCTTCAGGCCACGGGCTGACGCCTCACGGTGGACCTCGGGGGACACGCCGTGCGCCGAGAAGACCACGGTCGAGCCCGAGGGCACCTCGGACAGCTCCTCCACGAACACGGCGCCGCGAGCCTCGAGGTCCTCGACCACATGGCGGTTGTGGACGATCTGCTTGCGGACGTAGACGGGCGGGCCGTACGTGTCGAGCGCGCGCTCCACGGTCACGACCGCTCGGTCGACACCGGCGCAGTAACCGCGTGGCGCTGCCAGGAGGACACGCTTGGGAGAGGACATGTACGCAAGTCTAGGTGGGGTCCGGCTGCGAACGCGTCGGCACTTCTCGGGCGGCGCACGCAACAGGTAGGCGAGCGGTTGCCTGGGTCGTAGCGGTGCTGCTGAGGCACTCCATCGCTTTTGGCTGTCGACGGCGCATGCTTGGCGCATGCGCGCCGCATCCGTACGTCGCCTGTTTCTTCTTCTCGGGGTCGGTCTGGTGGTCGCCGCGTGCGCCGCCAGCGGCTCCGCCGGGACTTCTACGACCACGCCCACGCCGGCGGCAGGCTCCGCGCCGGCGTCGGTCAAGGGGCCGCCCATCGGCCCGCGGCCCATCGACATACGAACGGCACTGGACGTCGCAGCGTTCGTGACGCCGACCGGGCAGATCGTCTGCATGCTCGGCGCTGACGGGGTCCGCTGCGACTACTTCGCGGAGGACAAGACGTGGGTCGCGCCGCGACCGGGCAACTGCGACATCGACTGGGGCTCGTCGCTGACCGTCGACAGGACGGCAGGAACGTCCTGCGTCGGCGACAGCATCGTCGCGAAGGCCGCGCTGGACTCGGGGCTCGACTCGTGGCGCAAGACCACGGACCCCACCGTGTCGTGGGACGGCATGACGCTCGTCACCCTCCCGGAGGGCGCAATGCTCGTGGTCGGTACGTTCCGGTGCGACAGCGCCGACGCGGGCGTCACCTGCCAGAACGACTCGACGGGACACGGATTCTTCATGTCGCGCTCCTCGATTCGGATCTTCTAGGGCAGATGGCGCCCGATCAGACCCCCGACGCTCCATGCTTGGTGCCATGCGTTCCCTGAGACACATGCTCGTGATCCTCGGTGTCGCCGGGCTGATGGCTGGCTGCACCACCACGGTGACGCCCTCATCGACCCCCTCGGCCACTGCCCAGGCCTCCGACGCCACCGCCTCGTCAGCGCCCAGTCTGAGCGTCTCGTTGCCCTTCCCCAGCGGAGGGCCCAGCTCCGCGCCGGCCGCCACGACATTGACGCCCACCGCCTCGCCGACGGACGTACGGAAGGTCGGCGATGCCGCCGGTTTCGCCACCCCGTCCGGGCGCATCGTCTGCATCATGGCCGACAACAGCGTGCGCTGTGACTTCATCGCCACCGACAAGGCGTGGACGTCTCCGCAGCCGAAGGGATGCCAGCTTGCATGGGGCGACTCCTTGCAGCTCGCCCAGACCGCCGGCTCCACGTGTCACGGCGACACCCTCGCCGACACCCCCGCGCTCGACTCCGACTTCGTCGGCTGGCGCCACCCCAGCGACCCGACCGTCGTCGTCAACGGACTGACGCTGGCCGCACTCCCGTACGGTTCAGCGATCGTCCTCGGCACGCTCGAGTGCGACAGTGCCACCACGGGCGTGACCTGTCTCAACACCAGCACCCGTCACGGCTTCACGATGTCGCGCGAGGCGTACACGATCTTCTAGGCCTCGCCCGTCGGCGTCCCAGCCACCCCACGGGAAACGCGTCCTCCACCCCTGACGGGGTCCAGCCTCAGACGTGAGGGATCTGGTCGCTGTGCCCCACGACCGGGCACTTCACCCCGCGGTCGCTCTCCCGGTCCAGCGGTCAGGGAGCCTTCGGGTGGAACCCGTGCTCCCGGTACATGTCGACGGACTGGCGCAGCGCTTCGAGGAAGTACGGCGGGAACTCCATGCCGTTCTTGTTCGCCCACAACAGCTTCGCCTCGAGGCGGCCGACGTCCTTCGCGTACTTCTCGAGCTCCTGGTCGATCCCCAACCCGACCATGAGACCGCCCAGGTTGGCCTCGTACCGGGGGACGTAGTTTGTGCCCACGAGAGCGAACCCCTTCTCGCGCAGAACCCGCGCCACGTACAGCTGCCACGGCGCAAGCACCTCGTCCTGGATCATCTGCGTCGCCGACATCTGGTAGAAGGCGAAGTGACCCGGCTCCTGACGCTTGATCTGGCCGATGATCGTGGCGGAGATCGCCTTCTCACCGAGCTCGTCGAGCTGGTTGGTGAAGCGGTTGTACGCGAGGACGGCCTGCCGCTCGGTCGCCGCACCCGTGAGGTAGTAGAGCAGCCGCGTGATCTGCTGGATCGCGGGGAAATGGGCCAGCGCGCCGAGCAGCTTCATCCGCATCGGGATCCCCAGAAAGACCTCCGAGGGCGGCAGCCCGAGATCCACCTGGAGCCGGTCGAGGATCACGCCGTGAGCGATCTCCTGCGGCTGCCACACGTCCTGGTAGAAGTAGCGGTCGACCTCGGAGACGCCGGGCAGCAACGTCAGCAGCTCCAGCACGTTGCGGTCCACCTCGAGCTCGACACGAGCCAGGTAGTCGATCACCGGGGCGAAGCGCTCGCGGACCACGAGGGGGTTGACGATCGTCCGGTCGACGGAGTCGAGTCGGATCGGAGGGTGCTCGTCCTCCAGCCTGCGGACGTGCTCCATGATCGACGCTTCGGTGATCTGTGAGCGGGCCATCTAGAGGATGATAGCCGCGACCGCCCGACAACGGAACAATCGTTCTGTTTCGTTCCCGTGACGTTCACCCACTCCTTGAACGCTTCCGGACCACCGTCAGGCGACTCACGACCGGGCTCAGGAAGGCTCGGGAATGGCCTCGATCACCTCGTCGATCCCCGGGTTGGCGGGGACGATCGCGCGGATGACCGAGCCGTCCTCGCGGACGGAGCCCTCGATGTCACGCACCGACGGCCTGCCCTGGAGGACGAGGACGGGAGCCAGCGGTACGACCACTGGAGCGTCCGAGGTGACGGTGATGGGAGTGCCCTGCACCAGCACTTGGAGAGGGTCGGCTCCCGGCGTCTCGACGGTGAAGCAGATGGTGCCCTTCTCGATCCGTACGCGCACCCGCGTCCCGCGCAACGTCACCGGGAAGCTGAGGAAGGCCCAGTCCGCCGGCAGCCTCGGGTCGAAGGAGCACGTGCCGAGGTAGTCCCTCATCCCGCCGAAACC
The DNA here is from genome assembly GCA_003153855.1 of Propionibacteriaceae bacterium. Lineage (GTDB taxonomy): Bacteria > Actinomycetota > Actinomycetes > Propionibacteriales > Propionibacteriaceae > Fen-668. Next base: position 22,990 of record PMBM01000116.1, on the reverse strand, counting down.
GCCGACCAGCGAGCTCCACACACCGCCCACGGAGGCCACGTGGACACCCGCGTCGGCGTTGTGGTGGAGGTCGCCGAGGTCGACGTAGAGGGCCTGCTTGAAGTAGCTCACAGCAAGGTCGCCGTAACCGACCTCCGCCGCAATGATCGCCTGGACGACCGAGGACAGGGTGGAGTCGCCGGTTGTCAGCGGGTCGTAGTACTCGAAGTCGGCACGCTTCTGCTCGGGCGTGAACTCGTCGCCCTGCAGGTACAGCGCGAGCACCACGTCGGCCTGCTTCAGCACCTGATGGCGGTAGATCACGAGCGGGTGGTAGTGAAGGAGCAGGGGCCGCATCTCGCTCGGCGTGTTGGCCAGGTCCCACACCTCCTTCTCGAGGAACGCGTCGTCCTGCGGATGGATCCCGAACGCGTCGTCGTACGGGATGTGCATCGCCTCGGCGACGCGGGAGAACTCGTCGATCTCGTCCTCGGTCAGCGACAGGCGCCGTACGGCGTTGCCGTACGCCGTCGCGTCGCGCTGCTGCAGACTGCGCAGCTGTCGCACCGCCGCCCGCAGGTTCGCGCGCGCCATGACGTTGGTGAAGAGGTTGTCGTTCACGACGGTCGTGTACTCGTCGGGTCCGGTGACGCCGTGGATGTGGAACAACGAGTGCCCGTCGAACGTGCGCCAGAAGCCCAGGTCGGACCACAGCCGCGCCGTCTCGACGAGGATGTCGATGGCTTCGCGGGCCAGGAAGTCGACGTCCCCGGTCGCGGCCACGTACTGCGACAGGGCATGGGCCACGTCGGCGTCGATGTGGTACTGGGCGGTGCCGGCCGCGTAGTAGGCCGACGCCTCCTCGCCGTTGATCGTGCGCCACGGGAA
>PMBM01000116.1:4658-22106 GCA_003153855.1 Propionibacteriaceae bacterium | reverse complement strand
TAGATCTCGGTGTCCCAGAAGTAGTGCCCGTCGTAGCCGGAGCCCGTGACGCCCTTGGCCGGGATCCCGGCGCCCTCGGCACGAGCAGCCGACTGGATGACCTGGAACAGGTTCCACCGTACGGCCTGCTGGAGCTCCGGCTGGCCGCCGATCTCGACGTCGCTGCGCTCCCAGAACGCGTCGAGCCAGGCGCGCTGAGCGGCGAAGGCCGCCTCCGTTCCGGTCTCCTTGACACGGTCGAGCGTGCGCCGGCACCGGTCGACGAGCTCGCGCGTCGGCACGCCGCGCGAGGTGTGATAGCTGACGACCTTCGTGATCCGGGTCGTCACGCCGGGCGTGGCGTTGACGCGGAACACGTGCTTGGCGATGTCGTCGTCGATCTGGGTGCGCTCCTCGTACCAGTCCGACGTCTCGATCGAGTGGTCAGCGGCCACGGCCAGCGTCATCCCGGAGGCGGTCACGGAGTACGAGAGCACCGCACGGCCCCCGCCCTCCCACTTCGAGTGTGGCTGGAGGACTCGTCCGACGATCTTCGCCGCCCGGCGGGGATCCCAGCCCGCGCCCATCGCCTGCGAGGCGACGTGGAACTCGTCCTCGCCGTCCTGGCGGTTGAGGACCTCGCAGCTCACGATCACCGGCGCTGCGACGTCAAGCATCGTGATCTCGTAGTCCATGACCGCGAGGTGACGCTCGGTGAAGGACACCATCCGGCGTGAGCGCAGCCTGACGCGCTTGCCCGCCGGGGTGTGCCAGATGAGCTCCCTCGTCAGCACGCCGTCGCGGAACGAGAGAGTGCGTTCGTACTGCTCGAGCTCGGCGACGCTGAGCAGCAGCGGCTCGTCGTCGACGTACAGGCGCATCGTCTTCGCGTCCGGCGCGTTGACGATCGTCTGGCCCACGGTCGCGAAACCGTACGCGTCCTCGGCGTGGTGGATCGGCCAGATCTCGTGGAAGCCGTTGATGAACGTGCCGTGCGCGTAGGCGTCGCGGCCCTCCTCCACGTTGCCGCGAAGGCCGAGGTAACCGTTCCCGACCGCGAAGAGCGTCTCGGTGACGCCGAGGTCGTGGCTGCTGTACCGGAGCTCTCGCAGCGCCCAAGGGTCGACCGGGAACCGGTTCCGATCGATCGGATCCGCCGTCTGAGACTCGCCCATCACGCTCCCCCGCTCGCAGTTCCGCCGACTCAGATTAGCCCCGAGCGGCGGCGCTCGGGTATCACCATGAGGGCCTGTCATCTCATACAGTGCAGCGGTATCGAGACGACACCGCTGTCGGCGAGGCCGACCGACCCTAGGAGCCGATATGCCGAGTCGTAGCCAGTCGGCGATCCTCACGTACAGAGCGCTGCGGATGGGCGTCGTCGCCACAGCGCTGCTGCTGATGACCTCGCTCGTGCTCGAGATCATCCGTACGCACGGCCTCCAGCTGACATCCATCAGCGCGTCGTACTACTCGCCGGTACGGAACGTCTTCGTCGGTGTCCTCGTGGCCACGGGCATGGCGCTGATCGCCATCATGGGCCGCGAGAAGAGCGAGGACAGCGCCCTCAACCTGGCGGGCATGCTCGCCCCGACGATCGGCATGCTGCCGACGACCGTCGGCCCGTCGGCCCCCGGCGCCTGCCAGGCAGGCGTCGCGAGGTGCATCCCGGCGACCACCTTGGTCGACGTCGAGAACAACGTCAGCTCGCTGCTTGTTCTGGGACTGCTCGTTCTCATCGGTGTGCTGATCTGGGTCCTGCGTACGCACGGTGGCGGATCCGTACAGCTGCGGCGCATGATCCTGCCCGCGGCGCTGTGGCTGGTGTCAGCGATCCTCTGGCTCTTCGCCCGCGAGCTCGTGTTCGTGCACGGCCACAACCTGGCGGCGTTCTGCTTCTTCCTGCTGCTGGCATGGGTGGCGCGCATCAACGCGATGGACCCTCCCGAGGGGGTCACGGTGATGGGGCTGACCCCGACGGACTACCAGCGCGGCTACCGGATCATCAGCTGGGCGATGATCGTCACGATCGTGCTGACGGCGATCTACGACATCGGGATCATGCTGACCTGGCTCCCCGACCCGTTCCCCCAGTGGTTCTTCGTCGCGGAGTCGTTGCTCCTCGCTCTGTTCATCGCGTTCTGGACCCTCCAGACAGCCCACTTCTGGCGAGCCGGCGTGCCCGACGATGCCGCAGGGGCCGAGGAGACCGTCGCCTGACTCGGCCCGTCCCGAAGTCGCCTCCCGGACCGTCGACGCGGTGACCTTGGCCGGAGTTTCGGGGCGAACCGCCTCACCTCCCTCTGAGGTCGACGCGCGTTAGTGTGCGGCCATGAGCGAACTGATGGATGCAGTCGACGTCATCCGCACCAAGCGCGACGGCGGCGCCCTGAGCGACGCGCAGATCGACTGGGTCATCGACGCGTACACGAGGGGTGCCGTCGCCGACGAGCAGATGGCAGCGCTGGCGATGGCGATCTTCCTGCGCGGGATGACCCGCACCGAGATCTCCCGCTGGACCGCGGCGATGATCGCGAGCGGCGAACGGATGGACTTCACCCACCTCGGGGCGACCGCGGACAAGCACTCGACGGGCGGCGTCGGCGACAAGATCACCCTTCCCCTCGTACCGCTGGTCGCCGCGTACGGAGTCCGCGTCCCGCAGCTCTCCGGCCGCGGTCTGGGCCATACGGGTGGCACGCTCGACAAGCTCGAGTCCATCCGTGGCTGGCGCGCCGACATCAGCCCGGAGGAGATGCTTGCGCAGCTTCGCGAGGTCGGCGGGGTCATCTGTGCGGCCGGCGCCGGGCTCGCGCCCGCGGACAAGAAGCTGTACGCCCTGCGCGACATCACCTCGACCGTCGAGTCCATCCCGCTGATCGCCAGCTCGATCATGAGCAAGAAGATCGCCGAGGGCTCGGGCGCCCTCGTTCTCGACGTGAAGACAGGCTCGGGCGCGTTCATGCAGGCCGAGGCGGACGCCCGCGCGCTGGCACGGACCATGGTCGACCTCGGCAACGACGCCGGGCTCGCGACCATCGCGCTCCTCACGGACATGGAGACGCCGCTGGGGCTCACGGTCGGCAACGCCCTGGAGGTACGGGAGTCGGTCGAGGTCCTCGCCGGCGGCGGGCCCGCCGATGTCGTCGAGCTGACCGTTGCCCTGGCCCGGGAGATGCTCGCGCTCGCGGGCCGCGGGGACGTCGACCCGGCAGAGGCCCTCGTCGACGGCCGCGCCATGGACGTCTGGCGGCGGATGATCGCAGCTCAGGGCGGAGATCCCGACGCTCCGCTGCCGATCGCGACCCACAGCGAGGTCGTCACCGCCCCGCAGGACGGGTACGTCATGGCCATGCCGGCACGTCCGATCGCCGTCGCCGCTTGGCGGCTGGGCGCCGGACGGGCGCGCAAGGAGGACCCCGTCGACCTCGCGGCCGGCGTCGAGATCCACCGCAAGCCGGGCGACAGGGTGACCGCGGGCGAGCCCGTACTCACCCTGCACACGACCGACCCGTCGAAGATCGCCCGGGCATTGGAGGCGTTGGAGGGGTGCGTGGCGTACGGGTCGGACCCAGTCCCGGTCCCGTCGACCAGGGTGATCGACCGCATCGCCTGAGCCGGCCGGTTGGCAGACGCTTCACGCCCAGACCTGATCTGTGGTTGTTTTCGAGGGTAGGACGGAGCCGTCCGAGCCGAGCACCCGAGCAGTTGTTGTTCTGAGCACCCGGTTGGCTCTGAGAACAACAACAACTCGGGTACTGACCAGACCTCCTGCTCACAACAACCACAACTCGGGTTTGGCCAGGGATCCTGGCATTCACCCGCTGGGTTCGTCGACGTGATGCTCTGTCGTCAAGGGGTGAGCCATTCGAATGGCGGACATCCCGTCGGATCAGTACGCCAAACGCTGGGGATGCTCGCCAGTCGACAAGCGGGGCGGCTTGGTCGAGTCCCGAGGGCTCGAGGCTTCCTATATTCCCGTTGCAGGAATATTCTGATGCGCATGGCCCCACCTCTGACGAGCTCTTCATTCTGGATCCTGACCGTTCTCGCATCGGGGCGTCGCCACGGCTACGACATCCTGCGCGAGACACGTACAGCCTCCGAGGGTCGCGTCACGCTGAAGGTTGCCACCCTGTACGCAGCCCTGGAACGGTTGGAGTCGGACGGGTCGATCCGCGCCGACGGTGACGAGATCGTAGACGGTCGCGCGCGTCGCTACTTCGTGCTGACCGAGCACGGAGCGTCGCGGCTCGCGGCTGAGGCACGAGCCATGGCGCAGGCGGCGAAGGCGGCGCAGCGACACCTGTCGACCCGTCCTGCATTCCTCGCGACCGCGGCGGTGGCCCCATGAGTCCGCACAAAGCCGACCCGTACGTACGGCTGCTGCGCTGGTACCCGCCGGTCTGGCGGGAGACTCATGGAGCCGTCTTCCTCGACACGCCGCGCGAGCAGTCAGAGCACGAGGGCAGAACCCTGCCGTCCCGCGGTGATGCCGCGCAGCGGCCGTCTCGAAGGGCCTGGGGGCTCTCAGGGATCGGCTATGACGTCGGCGGTACGAGTCCTGTGTGGTGCGCGGCGAAGGCTAGAAGGTCGGCCCACTCGGCGGCCTGCACCTGAGCCGGCTTGCCGGCGCCATGTCCCGTCGAGACCTCGATCCGGGTGAGGATCGGGGCGTCCCCGGACTGCGCGCGCTGCAGCGTCGCCGTGAACTTGTGGCTGTGCAGCGGGACGACGCGGTCGTCGTGGTCGCCGGTGGCCACGAGCGTCGCCGGGTAGGACGTGCCCTCGTGCACGTTGTGGAGCGGCGAGTACGCGAGCTCGACCTCGAAGTCTCCTCGATCGTCGGGGTTGCCGTAGTCGGAGATCCAGGCGGCACCGATCGTGAACTTGTGGAAGCGAAGGATGTCCAGGACACCGACCGTCGGCAGCGCCACCGCGAACAGGTCGGGCCGCTGCGTCATGGCAGCGCCCACCAGCAGTCCGCCGTTGCTGCGCCCGTGGAGCGCGAGCTGCGCGGGCGTCGTGACGCCGGTCTCCACGAGGTGCTCGGCGACCGCGATGACGTCGTCGAAGACGTGCTGCTTGTTGTCGAGGCGGCCGTCGTCGTACCAGTCGGAGCCGTACTCGCCGCCCCCGCGCAGGTTCGCGATGACCAGCACTCCCCCGGCGGCCAGCCACCCGGACCAGCCGGGCCGATAGTCGGCCAGGACGGGGATCTTGAACCCGCCGTAGCCGTACAGCAGCATCGGGGACGGACTCGCCGGCGAGTTGGCGGGACGGATGAGGAAGTACGGGACCTGCGTGCCGTCCTTGCTCGTCGCCCGGCCGCGCTCGACGCTGTACGGACCGGCCACGCCCGACCCGGAGTCGACGAGGTCGAGCGCACGGGCCGTACCGGACGCGCTGTCGATCTCGTACGCCCCGGTCGGCTCGGTGACCGTCGAGATGCCGACGTGCGCGTACCGGCGGGTGGGCGAACCGTCCGACGCCACCGTCGCGCCGGCCGGAAGGTCCACCGGCCCCAGGTCCGTACCGTCAAGCCGGTACCTGCTGATGCGCGGTGTCGCGTCGACGAGCCGCTCGACGAGCAGATGGTCGCCGGTGGCGATGACGCCGGAGATCACGTCGTCGCCCTCGGCGATCACGGTCGTCAGGCCGACATGGCGCCCTGCCACCGCCGCGTCGAGGTCGAAGGAGACGACCCGTCCGCGGGGCGCATCGAGGTCGGTCAACGCGAGCAGCGTCGCCCCGCTCCCCGGCTCACCCATCGACCGGATCACCGTGTACTCGGCGTCCGGCTCGCCCACGAGCGTGATGCGCTCCCCGATCTCCGTACGTCCGTCGCGCGTCACCAGGGGATGGGCCCACAGCATGTTGCGGTTCTCGGTCCCCTCCCGCGGCAGCAGCCAGAGCCAGTGACCGTCGTGGCTGACGTCCCAGTCGAAGATGACCCTGTCGAGATCGGGCTGGTCGGCCACGAGCTCGTCCTCGCCCGCCCCCATCGTGTGGCGCATCACGCGCGGCCGTCCCAGCGCTCCGGTCTGGGTGCCGACCGCGTCGCCCGTGTCGGGGAAGACGTTGTAGAGGTACGAGACGTTGTCGGGCAGCCACGTCGGCTCGGCGAACTTCGTCACCAGCTCCGGCTCGCCCGTGTCCTGGCCGGTCGCGACCTCCAGGACGTGGATCCGCTGCCAGTCCGATCCGGCATCCGACCTGGCCACCGCGATGTAGCGGCCGTCGTCGCTGACAGTGAACGTGCTCAGTGAGCTGGTCGCGTCGTCGGACCAGCTGGCCGGGTCGAGCATCACGCGTGCCTCGGGGCCGGCCACGTCCTCGACGCTCCGTCCGACGTACCACACGTCCTGCGGCATCGTGCCGTCGTTGCGGTTGAGGAAGTACCACCCGCCCTGGCCGTGCGGGATCCCGGCGCGGGGCCTCGACGCGACCTGCCGCATGGTCTCGGAGAACCAGGAGCGGCTGGGCAGCGTCCCGAGGTAGGACTCGGTGGTCGCGCGCTGAGCGTCGACCCAGGCCCGAGTCTCGGCGGAGTCGGGGTCTTCGAGCCACCGGTACGGGTCGGCGATCTCGCGACCGTGCAGTGTCTCGAGCGTGGAATCGCGTCGGCTCTCGGGATAGCTCACCCCGGAGAGTCTAGGCAGCGAGGCCGACAGTGCGGCCGGCCCGATCATTGCGCCGCCAAAACCGCGTAAGGATCCGGCCACGTTGCCCCCAGGTGCCACCGAGCGCTGAGACGATTCGTCCATGACGTCTCCTGGTACGAACCCTGGCCCCCGCTCCGTCGTCACGGGCCTGTCCGGCAACGAGCTGTTCTGCATAGACAAGCTGGGTTACCGCGCCGGTGACCTGCTGGTCGGCAACAGCGTGTACTCCCTCGGCCTGCTAGGCGGCATCGGCAGCGCTTTCAACGCGATGGCCGGCGGCGAGGTCACCCAGATCACCGAGATGATCACCGCCGGGCGCCACCTCTCGACGCAGCGGCTCATGAACGAGATGCGCCAGGCGTCCATGCATGGCGCCACGGGCATGTCGAGCGAGCTGATCTTCCACGCCGGCAACGTCGAGTTCCTCTCGGTCGCCTCCGGGCTGTACCGCAAGGACGGCCAGATGCCGCAGTGGGCGTTCACGACCTCCGCCGACGCGCAGGAGCTGTGGTGCCAGGAGGACTCCGGGTACGCGCCCGTGGCGTTCGCGATGGGCAACGTCGCGTACTCCATCGGTGTCGGCCGCGGCATCACCGGCGCGTTCAAGCAGCTCCAGAAGGGCGAGGTGAAGCAGTACTCGGACATCTTCACCCACACCCGCAACCTGGCCCTGCAGCGCATCGTCGGGGAGGCGCAGTCCGTCGGCGCGAACGCGGTCGTGGGCATCAAGACCTCGATCCTGCCGTTCGGCGGGACGGGTGTGCAGGAGATGCTCATGGTCGGTACGGCAGCCCGCCACGACATGTCCGACGCGCAGTTCGCACGGATGGGCGTCACGACGAGCGACCTCACCGCTGAAGAGACCTGGAACCTCGCGAAGATCGGCTACTCGCCGTTGATGCTGGTGCTCGGCACCAGCGTGTACTCGCTCGGCTTCGTCGGTGGCCTCATGGCGTCGTTCAAGAACTACGTCAAGGGCGAGATCTCAGAGCTCACCGAGCTCATCTACGCGGCCCGCGAAGAGTCGCTGGGCAAGGTCCGCGCGCAGGCCTCGAGCATCGGCGCCGACGACGTCGTGGGCGTGAAGACCTACATCTACGACCTCGGCGGCGGACTCATCGAGTTTCTCGCCATCGGCACGGCGGTCAAGAAGACCGACAGCGCGAGGACGAAGACGGACATGTTGCCCGCGCAGGCGATCATCCGCGACAAGGACACGTTCTTCAACGCCGCCGAGTCGTCCTACGGAGTGAGCCTCACCCACGAGTGACCTCAGCCGGCTGGCGATCTGATCAGGCCGACACCACCGAGGCATCCAGCACGTTGTCGGCCGCTCGGATCGTGGCCAGCAGCTCGTCGGAGGGCCGCACTTCGAGCGCGATCGTCGCGACCGCCGCCTCCGCGCCGGCGAAGACGGTGTTCGACATGCCCTGGACGTTGATCCCCGCCCGGCTGATCGCGTCGAGACACGCGGCGAGCACGCCAGGCTGGTCGAGGTGCCGCACGGACAAGGCGCAGACTGCGGGCGTCGTCACCGCGATGTTGACGGCGTTCGGTACGTCGCCTGTTGCTGCGAAGACCGTGATGATCCGTACGGCTTCGGCGGCGATGGCCTCCTGCGCCTGGGCCGTGGACGCTCCGATGTGGTGCGTTCCGTACACACCGGGGTTCGCTCCGATTGCGCCGGTGTAGTCGCCGCTGCCCCCGGAGGGCTCGTCGGCGAAGACGTCGAGGCCCGCCCGTACGCCCTTCTCCTCGATCGCCTTCGTCAGCGCGGCCTCGTCGACGACCTCGCCACGGGAGGTGTTGATGAAGAGCGCGCCCGGCTTCAAGGCCGCGAAGAAGTCGGTGCCGCACAGCCCGCGCGTGCCGTCGTTCAGCGCCACGTGGACGCTCACCACGTCGGCCGCCTCCGCGACGGCCAGGGGCGACGCGAGCACCACGATCCCGAGCTCCTCGGCACGCTCCGGCGTCAAGCTGCGGCTCCAGGCGACGACCTTCATCCCGAAGCCCTTCGCGCGGGCGATCATCGCGCTGCCGATGCCACCGACGCCGATCAGGCCCAGCGTCCGTCCGTACAGCCCGGCGGCCTTCGAGTAGACCGACTTGTTCCAGCGTCCCTCGCGCAGATCCACCGCGTTGTCGACGATCCGCCGGTCGAGTGCCAGGACCAGTCCGAACGCCAGCTCGGCGACGGCGATGGAGTTCTTGCCGGGGCAGTTCGACACGTAGATGCCACGCTTCGACGCGGCGGCCACGTCGATCGTGTTGTAGCCGGCCCCCGCGCGTACGACCAGCTTCAACGGGCCCGCCGCCAGCACGTCCTCGGGCACCTTGGTGCTCCGAACGACGAGCACGTCGGGTTGCTGCGCTGCCACAGCCTCCGCGAGCGATGCACCAGAGAGCTGTGGGTCGACGGTGACGTCCATGCCCGCGGCGAACAGGGCGTCGACGCCCGAGCGCTCGAACGAGTCAGCGATGAGTACGCGCATGGCCCGAGCGTATGACTCTCTCGCCCGTCGCGTGGCACTCAGGCTCGGCCAGCCCGAACAGAGGCAGAGGCTCAGCCCCAGCAGAGGCAGAACGGGTGGCCCGCCGGGTCCAGATAGACGACGAAGCCCGACTCGGTGGCGAGGTCGGCCTTCTGCACGACCTCCGCGCCCAGCGCCCTCACATCGGCATCAGCCTGCGCGATGTCGTCGACGTGAAGGTCGAGGTGGAGCTGCTGCTGCTGGTCGCCGCCCGGCCACTGAGGCCGGACGTGGTTGGGAGCGAGCTGGATGCCGAGCACGGACGTGCCGTCGACGACGACGGAATGCCAGTCCCAGTCCCGCTCCACCGTCCCTCCGTAAACGGCGGCCCAGAAGCTGCTTTCAGCCTCCATGTCGGGGGCGTCCAGAACGATGGTGGTTCTCACGATGTCCATCACCACATACAAGCATCGGCCGCAGACATTTCTCGAGCCGTTTCCGCCCGAGCATGGCAGCGCCACCGGCCCCTAAGCGGGAAGACCGGTGGCGCTGGCTGTCATGCGGTGTTCAGAGGCGCCTCAGCGTCACTGGTGCACGTCAGCGTCGACCCAGTCGAAGGTCTTCGTGACGGCCTTCTTCCAGTTGCGGTAGGTACGCGCAATCTCGTTCGGGTCGGCGGCAGGCGACCAGCGCTTGTCCTCGGCCCAGTTGTCGATAACGTCCTGCTCGCCGTTCCAGAAGCCCGTCGCGATGCCGGCTGCGTAGGCGGCACCGAGCGCCGTGGTCTCCGCAACGACAGGACGTACGACCGGGACACCGAGCACGTCGGCCTGGAACTGCATGAGCAGGTTGTTGCTGGTCATGCCGCCGTCGACCTTGAGCTCGGTCAGCGGAACGCCGGAGTCGGCGTTCATGGCGTCGAGCACCTCACGGGTCTGGAAGGCCGTGGCCTCCAGCACCGCACGGGCGATGTGCGCACGGTTGACGTAGCGCGTGAGGCCCACGAGGGCGCCACGGGCGTCGTTCCGCCAGTACGGGGCGAACAGGCCCGAGAACGCCGGCACGAAGTACGCGCCACCGTTGTCCTCGACGGAGCCCGCGAGCACCTCGATCTCGGACGCGGAGTCGATCATCTTGAGGTTGTCGCGCAGCCACTGCACGAGCGATCCGGTGACGGCGATCGAGCCCTCGAGCGCGTAGATCGGAGGTGTGTCACCGATCTTGTAGCAGAGGGTCGTGAGCAGGCCGTTCTTGCTCGGCACGATCTCGGTCCCGGTGTTCAGGATCATGAAGTTGCCGGTGCCGTACGTGTTCTTCGCCATGCCGGGCTCGAAGCAGGCCTGGCCGAAGGTTGCGGCCTGCTGGTCACCGAGGTCGCCAGCGACGGGGATACCGGCCAGCGACGGGATCGCAGCGTTGCCGTACACCTCGGCGGAGGACTTGATCTCGGGGAGCATGCTCAGCGGGATCGTCATGTCAGCGGCGATCTCGGGGTCCCAGCTCAGGGTCTTGAGGTCCATGAGCATCGTGCGGGAGGCGTTGGTGACGTCGGTGATGTGGACTCCACCGTTGACGCCGCCGGTCAGGTTCCAGATGACCCAGCTGTCGATGGTGCCCATGACGAGCTTGCCACCCTCNNCGCTCCTTGTACTTGTCCTGGTCGCCGCCGCCGAGCTCTTCGACGATCTTGCCGGTGCGGGTGTCCTGCCAGACGATCGCGTTGTAGACGGGCTGGCCGGTCTCCTTGTTCCAGACGACCGTGGTCTCGCGCTGGTTGGTGATGCCGACCGCGACGATGTCGTCGGCGGTCTTGCCGGCGTCGGCAAGCGCGAGGTCTACGACCTTCTGGACCTTGGCCCAGATCTCCAGCGGGTCATGCTCGACCCAGCCGGCCCTGGGGAAGATCTGCTCGTGCTCTTCCTGCCCCGAGCCGACGATCTTGCCTTCGTGGTTGAAGACGATTGCGCGAGAGCTCGTCGTCCCCTGATCGATCGCCAATACGAACTTCTCAGACATGTTTCTCCACTTCGTTGTGTTCGTGAGTGTGTGTTCTTGAGCTAGTCAGATGACGCCAAGGCCCGCCGCCATCTCAGACGGCGGGCCATGGTTTCTGTCAGTTGGTGTGTTACTTCGGAAGCAAGACGCCGGACAGCAGTCCAGCGACGACGCCGCCGATGATCGGGCCGACGACCGGGACCCAGGAGTACGCCCAGTCGGAGCTGCCCTTGCCGGGGATCGGGAGGATGGCATGCGCAATGCGCGGGCCGAGGTCACGAGCCGGGTTGATGGCGTAGCCGGTAGGCCCACCGAGGGAGGCGCCGATGCCGACGATCAGGAGTGCAACGCCGAGAGCGCCGAGCCAGCCGAGGCCGCCAGGAGTCTTGGTCGCGGAGTCGCCCCAGTGACCGGCCGCGAGGACGACGAACACGAGGACGAACGTGCCGAGGGCCTCAGTGACGAGGTTCCATCCGTAGCTGCGGACCTCAGGGCCGGTCGAGAAGACGCCCAGCTTGACTGCAGGATCTGCATCCTGGTCGAACTGCTTCTTGTACGCGAGCCAGCACAGGATGGCACCGATGAAGGCACCAACGAACTGACCGCCGATGTACGTGAAGATGGAGGCGGCGTCGACCGCGATGCCGGGCACGAACTCCTTGGCGCCCGAGGCCACGATGCCCAGGGTCACCGCGGGGTTCAGATGTCCGCCCGACTTGTAGGCGACGAGGACGCCAGCGAAGACGGCGATACCCCATCCCCAGTTGACATGCAGGAAGCCTGTGCCGGCGCCCTTGTTCTTGGGAAGGATGTTGTTGGCTACAACGCCGCCGCCCATGAGCAGCAGAATCGCCGTGCCGACTACCTCAGAGAGGAAGATCGTTCCGAGAGACACAGTCACCTCTTTCCGACATCCATACGGATGTCACTCGTCGCCCGTGGGACGTCCCCAAGCCGGCGCCCGAAGGCGCTTGCCCCATCGCTCTGCCGCATCGCTTCGTTGACGATGCAGTGACCTGGTGACGTTTATGCCCGCTAGGGCCCACACACTTGTGCGGTTGCAACGATCATTGCCTGTGGTGCACAGTTGCGCTAGGACTTGGGCATACGTGCAGGGGAGAGTGGGCCGAGTGCACGACCGACACAGCGAGATGTACGACGTTGCGGTGCGCTACTACATCCAGAACGAGACCATGGAGGCTATTGCGAGACAGCTGGGGAGAAGCAGATCCTCGGTGTCCAGACTGCTCGCGCAGGCGAGGGACACGGGTCTCGTACGGATAACCCTTCCCGAGCATCCGGGCACCGACAGTGCTCCGGCTAGGCGTATCGGTGAGGACTTCAACGTACGGGTCCACATCGTCCCCGTGGGAGAGGCGAGCCCATCGGCTCGACTCGACCGGGTCGCGCGGATGGCCGCGGCGATCTTCGCGGACTCCGTGACCGACGACCAGATGATCGGCGTCGCATGGGGAACGACGCTCGCCACGGTCGTCAAAAACATCGATCGACGACCCGTGAAAGGCACCACGATCGTCCAGCTGAACGGGGGTGCCAACGCGCGCGACCCCGGTACAGCCCACGTCGGCAGCATCCTCGAGGGACTGAGCGCCGCGTTCGACGCATCGCTCGTGCACTTCCCCGTACCCGCCTTCTTCGACTTCGTCGAGACCAAGGAGGCGATGTGGCAGGAGCGCTCCGTGAAGCACGTGCTCGAGATGCAGCATCGCCTCGACCTGGCGATCTTCGGCGTCGGGTCGTTCACCAGCTCCATCCCGTCGCACGTGTACGCGGCCGGCTACCTGGACGACGACGACATGGCCCAGCTGGCCAGCGATGGAGCAGTCGGAGACGTCTGTACGGTGATGCTCCGCGAGGACGGGACGTGGGAGGACATCGCGATCAACAGCCGAGCGACCGGGCTGGCACCGCGCGACCTGCGTCGCATCCCCAAGCGCATCTGCGTCGCCTCCGACCCGTTGCGCGCCGCGGCTGTACTCGGCGCACTGCGACTCGGTGTGGTCACCGACCTCGTGATCGACGACCAGACGGCCGCAGCGGTACTGGCGAGGATGAACGCGTAGGGAGAAGCACAAAACCATTGGGCTCTGCCGTGGTCGCCCGCTTAGTGTGGGCGACCATGGACATCCACCTCGCGGAGATCGACCTCGCCAGCGACCCGAGCGCCCCGTACTCCCACTTCTGGGAGGGCGTCACGGAGATCGGGCGCGCGGACTCTCTGGCAACGTTCGGCTACGAGGACTTCGCCGAGACGAACAACGTGTCGAGGGTCCAGAACCTCCAGGACGTGCGTGAGCAGCGTCGCGTCGTGATGCTTGCTGTGGCTGGAGGAGAACCTGACAGCGCCAAGGGTCCGTACGGGCATCGCGTCCTGCCCGCCACCGGCGACGCGACCCTGTCGCCGGACGACGTGTTCGGCGTCCTGTTCGTCGATGCCCCCCTCCTCGACAACGAGCACATGGGGTACCTCGACGTCACGGTTCATCCGGACCATCGCGGCCATGGCATCGGCAGCTCGCTGGTGCGCGAGGGAGAGCGGGTCCTCACCGAATGGGGCCGGACAACCATCCTCGTGTGGTCCATGGTCACCCCAGCGGTGTCCGAGAGGACCCAAGGGACGATCGTGGACCCCGCGGGCACGATCCGGCTCCGTACCGACGATCCCACGGTCCGCTTCCCCCTCGATCGCGGTTACGAGTTCAGCCAGGCGGAGCGCCACAGCGTCCAGCCGTTGCCCGTTCCCGACGATGTGATCGCCGACGCGCTCAGAGAGGCAGAGGCGAAGGCCGACGGCTACGAGCTCGTCCAGTTCAGCGGCCAGCCGCCGGAGGACGTCGTCGAGGGCCTGGTGGACCTGTTCGCGGCGATGTCGACCGATCCCCCCTTGGGCGCGGTGGACTGGCGTCCGGAGATCTGGGACAAGGACCGGGTCCTCCGCGCGTACGAGCAGATGGCTCGCGGTAGGGACATGTACACGACGCTCGCTCGCCACGTGGCCAGCGGTGAGATCGTGGCGTTCACGCAGCTCAAGGGGCCGATCGACAAGCCGGACGTGGTCTATCAGGAGAACACGCTTGTTCTGGGCAGCCATCGTGGGCACGCCCTCGGGCTCTGGATCAAGGCCGCCAACATCGCGTGGCTCTCCCGGGAGCGCCCGAGCTCACGGCGCGTACACACGTGGAACGCCGACGAGAACGACTACATGCTGGCGATCAACACCCGTCTCGGCTACCGCAGAGAAAGCATCGGTGCTGCCTGGCAGAAGGTTCTCGACTGACGCTTGTACCAGGTGCTTGACACAAAGGGCCGTTGCCCCGATTCTTGTATCACGTAGTCGATACAAGGAGTCCCGATGAGCCCCTCAGTGGTCTTCATGCTGTGTCTGCCCGCCCTGGCTGTCGGGGCAGTCCTCGGGTGGAGACGGCGCCGGGTCGTCGTCATCGATCCCCAGGCGCGACCCGTGCTTGCTCGACTGCGGCGGCGCAGCGGCATCGCGGTGCTGCTCGGGCTCGTCATCGGCGGCGTGGCGGCGCTGGCGATGCTCGCCGTGAGGAACGGCGACCTTGGCCGGCTGGCGAGCCTCGCGCCCGCCGCCGGAGGGGTCGCGGCCCTACTCGTGGTCTCCATGGCCGAGCTGACGACCCCGCATCTGGAGGGCGATGTGCGTACGGCGTCGCTGCAGAGGCGGCGTCGCCTGGACGCCGTCGATGTCTCCACCGTGCGTATGGCGGTCGCGACGTTCCTGGTGCTCACGCTCGCGCTCAGCCTGGGCTGGGTGATGGGAAGCGCGGACGACATGGGCAGGCCGGGCCGATCCATCTCCACGGTCTGCGGTGCGACCAGCGAAGGCAGAACACCCTGGCCGGGTTCGTTCTACGGCGGGTTGATGCTGTACGGCGTTGGTCTGCTCGCCCTAGCCACGTTCGCGGCCGTTGCCGCTGTCGCCGAACGACCACGCGTTGGCGCCACCAGCCTCGAGACGGATATGCGGCTGCGTCGCGAGTCGAGCCGCCAGATCCTGCTGGTGAGCGCCGCGGCGGCAGCCTGCACCCTGATGCCCGTGTCCGGCCTGATGGCGGGCGCCCTGCTCGGCCTCGACTGCCGTCCCTGGTGGTACGTCCCGCTCGGGATCTTCTGGGGCGTCGTGATGCTGGTCGCAGCCGGCGTGGCGGCCGGGTGTCTCGGTACGGCCCTGTGGGGCCCGCGCATGGTGGACCGGGTCGAGGAGCCGGCGGTCGTGCGATGAGCTTCGAGCTGCAGCTCACCGTGGCGCTCGGTGATCCCACGCCTCCGTACGAGCAGGTCCGTCGTCAGCTCGCCGCCCACATCGAGTCGGGCCGGTTGGTGGCTGGCTCGAGGCTCCCGCCGGTACGGCAGCTCGCTGCCGATCTGGGTCTCGCCGCCGGTACGGTCGCGCGCGCCTATCGCGAGCTCGAGGAGGCCGGTCTCATCACGACCGGCCGTGCCCGGGGTACGCACGTGACGCAGGGGCGTGGGAGGACGAGTTTCCCAGACGACGTCACGCGGGCCGCGGCAGCGTTGGCGACGGCCGCGAAGGGCCGCGGGGTCGGTGTGGAGGCGACGATCGAGGCGCTGCGGAGCGTCTGGTAGGCCGCGTCAGTCGACGAGAGGCGCGAAACGACCGCCGGCGGCCTTGAGGATCGCCTCGCCGCCGTCGAAAGCCGTGAGCACCCAGCAGCCTCCGGGAGTGACGGCGACGGTGTGCTCCCAGTGGCACGCGACCTTGCCGTCGCGCGTCACGACGGTCCAGTCGTCGTCCAGCACGTCCGTGCCGGGGCTGCCGAGCGTCACCATCGGCTCGACGGCAACGACCGCACCGATCGGCAGCTTGGGGCCGCGCCCTGGGCGCCCGAGGTTGGGCACATCGGGGTGCATGTGCATGCGCGTGCCGATGCCGTGGCCGGTGTACTCGGCGACGATCCCGTACCGGGCAGGAGCGGCCCGCACGTACGACTGGACGGCCGAGGAGATGTCCCCCACGCTGACCTCGGGACGTACGCGCGCNNGCGACCGTCACAGCCGCATCACCGTGGAACCCGTCCACGACGGCCCCGAAGTCGATCGAGACGAGGTCGCCGTCGACGAGCACCCGGTTGCCCGGGATGCCGTGGACGATCTCGTCGTTGACCGAGATGCAGACGACGGCCGGGTACGGCGGGATGCCGAAGCCGACGTCGTAGTTGAGGAAGTTCGACGTGGCACCCTCACGGGCAAGCACCTCACGGGCCACGACGTCGAGATCTGCGGTCGTCGCACCGGGCAGTGCAGCCGCCGCCATCTCCGCGAGCGCCTGCGCCACCACCAGGCCCGCGCGACGCATCAGGCCAAGCTCGTCGGTGCTCTTGATCTCGAGACCGGCGACGGTGCGAGGCATCAGACCTTGACGGTGTCGAGCGCCGCTGCGATGCGGTCGGTCACCTCGTCGACGGTGCCGTTGCCATCGACGGCCACGATGAGACCCGCGTCGCGGTAGTGAGCGAGAAGAGGTCTGGTGGCCTCGCAGTAGACCTCCATGCGGTGCCGGATGGTCGTCTCGTTGTCGTCGGGACGGTTCTCGATCTCGGCACGCTTGAGCATGCGGGCAACGAGCGGCTCCATGTCGGCTTCCAGAGAGATCACCGCGTTGAGGCCCGTGCCTTCCAGGATCCGGTCGAGCGCCTCGACCTGGTGGATCGTCCGAGGGAAGCCGTCGAGCAAGAAGCCCCCTGCGCAGTCAGGCTCAGCGAGACGGTCCTTGACGATGGCCTCAGTCACCTCATCCGGCACATAGTCGCCAGCGTCGATGATCCGCTTGACCTCGAGCCCGAGGGGCGTGCCCTTGGTGATGTTCGAGCGGAAGATCTGCCCGGTGGAGATCGTCGGGATGCCGAGACGGGCCGCAATACGTACAGCCTGGGTGCCCTTCCCTGCCCCGGGAGGACCCATGATCAAGAGACGCACAGTAGTTTTCCTTGCTTCGTTAGCGGTAGTGCTGAGACTAACGAACGACACTCTCCCGCCGACCGGCGGGGTCGGGCAAGATCAGTGGAGGAATCCCTCGTAGTTGCGCTGCTGCAGCTGGCTCTCGACCTGCTTCACCGTGTCGAGACCGACGCCCACGATGATGAGGATCGATGTGCCGCCGAAGACGAACTTCTGGCTGGTGTTGAGCAGGACGAGCGCCACTGTGGGGATCATCGCGATGAGTGCGAGGTACAGCGAACCGGGCAAGGTGAGTCTGCTCAGCACGAACGCCAGGTAGCGCTCGGTCGGCTTGCCGGCCCTGTAGCTGGGGATGAAGCCGCCGTACTTCTTCA
>PMBM01000116.1:0-4641 GCA_003153855.1 Propionibacteriaceae bacterium | reverse complement strand
CGACGACGCGAAGATGACGGGGATGACGCCAGCCTGGTTGACCTTGAGCGGGATGTACGTGGTCGAGCCGCCGAACATGCGCGTGCCCACCATGCGCTTGGCGTACTGGACGGGGATCCGGCGCTGAGCCTGCTCCATGAAGATGACGCCCAGCATGACCAGCAGGCCGACAGCCACGACGAGGAGGAACACGAACCAGCCCTTGGTGGCGTCGGTCTCGTGGGCGACCTTGACGGCCCACAGCGACGACGGGAACTGGGCGACGATCTGGGTGAAGATCATCACGGACATCCCGTTCCCGATACCTCGGTCGGTGATCAGCTCGCCCATCCACATGATGATGCTGGTGCCTGCCGTCATGGTCAGGATCATGACGATGACGGGGAAGATGTCCTGGCTGTAGACGATGCCGGTGCAGCCCTGGAACAGCTGGTCGTTGACCGCGAGGGTCGTGAACGCGGTCGCCTGGATGACCGCCAGGACGAGCGTGAGGTAGCGCGTGTACTGGGTGATCTTGGCCGTGCCCGATGCACCCTCCTGCTTCAGCGCCTCGAGCCGCGGGATGACGACCGTGAGCAGCTGCAGGATGATGCTCGCCGTGATGTACGGCATGATGCCGAGCGCGAAGATGGCGAGCTGCAGCAGCGCACCGCCGCTGAACAGGTTGACCATCGAGTACAGCCCGGCACTGTCGCCGGTGGCGGACTGCGTCCGGCAGACGTTGAGCTGCTGGATGTTGACGTTGGGCACCGGGATCGTGGAGCCCAGCCGGAACACCACAATGATGAGAAGGGTGAACAACAGCTTCTTGCGCAGATCCGGAGTCCGGAACGCGGTTGCGAAAGCCAGAAGCATTCGGGCCCCTTCATCGTCGCTCACGACGCGCACGTCGTGACTCAACCGCTCGGCAGTGCGCCGACGGCAACCGGGAGATCGTACCAAGAGCGGTCGGTGACTGCCGACTCGCGCACACGCTGTTCATCCAAGCGTGCGGAACTGCCCCCAGAAATGACTGCAGCAGGTCGGTGAAGCACCGACCTGCCGAAGCCTTGAACTACCTACAGGCTCACAGCTCGTTGGCCGAGCCGCCCGCCTTCTCGATCTTGTCCTTGGCCGATGCGGAGAACGCGTGAGCGCTCACCGTCAGTGCCACGGAGAGCTCGCCGTTGCCGAGCACCTTGACGAGCAGGCCCTCGCGAACGGCGCCCTTCTCGACGAGATCTTCGACGCGGACGTCGCCGCCCTCGGGGAAGAGCTCGGCGAGACGTGCCACGTTGACGACCTGGTAGCTGACCTTGAACGGGTTCTTGAAGCCCTTGAGCTTCGGAAGCCGCATGTGGATCGGCATCTGGCCGCCCTCGAAGTTCGCGGGGATGTTCTGACGAGCGCCAGAACCCTTCGTACCGCGACCTGCTGTCTTGCCCTTGGAACCCTCACCGCGGCCGACACGAGTCTTCTTCGTGTGGGCACCCGGCGCGGGCCTCAGGTGATGAACCTTGAGCGCCATGTCAGTCGACCTCCTCGACGGTCACCAGGTGAGCGACGGCCCTGATCATGCCGCGTACACCGGGACCATCCTCGTGAACCCTGCTCTGCCCGATCTTTTTGAGACCGAGTGTCCGGAGCGTCTCGCGGTGGTTCGGCTTACCGCCGACGCCGGACTTGATCTGTGTGACCTTCACCTGTGCCATCTCAGTGAGACCCTTCCGCACGTGCCCTCAGCAGCGCGGCGGGGGTGACATCCTCCACCGACTTGCCGCGACGACGCGCGACCTGCTCGGGCTCCTCCAGGCTCTGCAGCGCGGCCACCGTGGCGTGAACCACGTTGATCGCGTTGGACGAGCCCAGTGACTTGGCAAGTACGTCATGGACGCCGGCGCACTCGAGCACCGCACGCGCCGACCCGCCGGCGATGACACCGGTACCGGGCGATGCGGGACGGAGCATGACGACGCCAGCCGCCTTCTCACCCTGTACGGGATGCGGGATCGTGCCCTGGATGCGCGGGACGCGGAAGAAGTGCTTCTTCGCCTCCTCGACGCCCTTGGCGATCGCCGCGGGCACCTCCTTGGCCTTTCCGTAGCCGACACCCACGGTGCCGTCGCCATCGCCCACGACGACGAGCGCCGTGAAGCTGAAGCGACGTCCACCCTGGACGACCTTGGCGACGCGATTGATCGCGACGACCCGCTCGAGGTACTGGCTCTTCTCGCGCTCTGCCTGCGGAGCTCCGCCCCGACGGTCATCACGACCGCGACGCTCACCGCCACCGCGACGCTGCTGCTGCTCAGTCATGTAGCCAATTCCTCCGTCAGAAGCCGAGTCCGGCCTCGCGAGCGCCCTCAGCGAGAGCGGCCACGCGGCCCTGGTACTTGTTGCCAGCCCGGTCGAACACAACCTTGTCGATGCCGGCCTTCTTCGCACGCTCGGCGACCAGCTTGCCGACCTCGCGCGCCTTGGAGGACTTGTCGCCCTCGCCGGCCCTCAGCGAAACCTCCAGCGTCGACGCAGAAGCCAGCGTGTGGCCCCTGCCGTCGTCGATGACCTGCGCCACGATGTGACGCGAGCTCCGCGTGACGACCAGGCGCGGACGCTCGGACGTGCCGACGATGCCCTTGCGGCCACGGATCTGACGACGAACCTTCGAGGCCGTCCTGTCCGCGAGGTGCTTGCGCACTCCCAGAGAGATAGCCATCACTTACCTGCCTTTCCGGCCTTGCTGCGCACACGCTCGCCGCTGTACCGCACACCCTTGCCCTTGTAGGGCTCGGGCTTGCGGAGCTTGCGGATGTTGGCGGCGACTTCACCGACCTGCTGCTTGTCGATCCCCTGCACCAGGAACCGGGTGTTCGTCTCGACGACGAACGTGATGCCGTCCGGCGCATTGACGACGACCGGGTGGCTGAAGCCGAGCGCGAACTCGAGCTGCGTGGGGCTCTTCGGCAACACGCGGTAGCCGACGCCGACGATCTCGAGCTTCTTCTCGAAGCCCGCCGTCACGCCGGTCACCATGTTGCTGATGAGCGTGCGAGTGAGGCCATGCAGCGAACGCGACTCGCGCTCGTCGTCAGGACGGCTGACCTCGATCGAACCGTCCTCGGCGCGCGCCACCGTGATGGGCGCTGGAACCTTGTGCGTCAACGTGCCCTTGGGACCCTTGACCTCCACGTCCTGGCCGTCGAGGTTGACCTCGACGCCCGCGGGGACGGGGACTGGGAGTCTACCGATGCGAGACATTCTGCATTCCTCCCGTCACCACACGAAGGCGATGACTTCGCCGCCGACGCTCTTGTGGTTGGCTTCCTTGTCGGTCAACAGGCCCTGGCTCGTCGAGATGATGGCGACCCCGAGGCCACCCAGCACCTTCGGCAGCTGGTTCGACTTCGCGTACACGCGAAGGCCTGGCTTCGAGATCCTGCGGACACCTGCGAGCGAACGCTCACGGTTGCGGCCGTACTTCAGCGTCACCGTCAGCGTCTTGCCCACCTCGTCCTCAGTGGGTTCGTGAACTGAGTAGTCGGTGATGTAGCCCTCCTGCTTGAGGATCTCGGCAATACGCACCTTGATCTTCGAGGACGGCATGGTCGCCTGGTCGTGGTACGCCTGGTTGGCGTTCCGCAGACGTGTCAGCATGTCTGCGATCGGATCAGTCATCGTCATGGCGTGGTTAGCCTCTTTCTCGCGGGGGTTTCAGTCAAAAGCTGACCTACCGCGTTTCGGTCCCCGGACTTGTCCGGGAGCTGTTGGGTCCGACCGTGAGGTCGGGGTTTCTGGTGGTGCCGAGCCGGCGTGTGCCGACCCGATGTCACCAGGAGGACTTGGTGATGCCCGGCAGCTCGCCACGGTGGGCGAGAACGCGGACACAGATCCGGCACAGGCCGAACTTCTTGTACACCGACTGGGAACGGCCGCACCGCGTGCAACGGGTGTAGCCGCGCACCGCGAACTTCGGCGTACGGGCTTGCTTAACCTTGAGGGCTGTCTTCGCCACGAGTGCTCCCTAGCTCACTTCTTCTTCTTGCCGACGGCCGGTCGGCCCTTCTGCTGCGCCTTCGCCGGAACGTCGGCATCGGCCTTGAACGGGAACCCGAGGTGGCGCAGCAGCGCGCGGCTCTCGTCGTCCGACCCCGCCGTGGTCACGAACGTGATGTCCATGCCGCGGAGCCGGTCGACCCGGTCCTGATCGATCTCGTGGAACATGACCTGCTCCGTGAGACCGAACGTGTAGTTGCCCTTGCCGTCGAACTGCAGCGGCGACAAGCCACGGAAGTCACGGATACGGGGCAGCGCGAGGGTGATCAGCCGGTCGGCGAACTCCCACATCCGGTCGCCGCGCAGCGTGACGTGGCAGCCGATCGGCATGCCCTCACGCAGCTNNACGATCTTGACCAGCCCGGGGATCTGCATGGGGTTGCTGTAGGAGAACTCCTCCTGCAACGCCTTCGAGATCTCGGTGCGGTAACGCGCCTTGAGCCGCGGCTGGACCCGTGGGGCCTTCTCAGCTGCTGCTGTGGTCTTCTCCTCGACCGTGGTGCTCATCAGATCCTCTCCCCGGTCTTACGGGCGATGCGGACCGCGCGAGTCTTGGTGTACTCGGTGCCGTCCGGCCGCGTCCTGGTGACCTCTTCGCGGACGTAGCCC
>PMBM01000015.1 GCA_003153855.1 Propionibacteriaceae bacterium | reverse complement strand
ACCGACCCCGAACCCGTCAAAGACCCGAGGAACGCAGTGGCCGCACCCGGCTGCACCGTCAGCACATCCGACACCGCCAAGCCGCCCGTGACCGTCAGCTGCATGCCCGCCGGGACCGACACCAAACCCGACCCCGACCCCGACAGCGTCACAGCACCCACCATCGTGCCGCCGGTGAAGTCGACCGCGGACTGCAACGTCACCGCAGATGACGCATTCATCAGGCCCCGGTTGACCAGCTTCGAATAGACCCAACCCATCCGCGACCCCGAAACGGTGAACACCCCCGCCGCGTCGTTGACGATCGTGCCCACACCCGAATAGGCATAACTGATCCCAGAAGTATCGCCATAACTGCCAGAAGAATCGCCCGGCGACCAGTCCATCGCCGCCCGGTTCGTCACCACCGCCACATTCGTCCTCAACGACAACGAGTCCCGCAAATGCAACGACCCGTCATTGGCCACCGGGACACTCACAGCCCCCGCCACCGTCGCCGACGCCCCCGCAGCCACCACCACCGACCCCGAACCCGTCAAAGACCCAGTGGCCTCTAGATACTCGGTGGCCGTGATGGAGCCGTTCAGGGTCAGTGATCCTCCCCGTAGGTCCAGGCCTGCCACAGTGATGCTCGACCCAGTGGGCGTGGCCGGCATCTGCGAGGTGGCGGAGCAGATCCAGTCGCTGTTCGCCGGTAGATGGCCTGCCGACCACTTCGTGGGATCGCCCCAGGAGCCCGTTGAACCACCCGTCCACTGGTTGTTGCAGGAACGCCAAACGTGGATGAAGCTGGTCGAGACCGAAGAGCGCTGGCCTGACGTGTTGGTCGCATAGATGTTCACCGTGTAGTCGCCGGGGGCGAGGTTGTCGAAAAGCACTGACCGCGTCGCTGCCGACACAACGAACGCGCTAGTTGCCGGACTGGTCGTGACCGTGAACGAGGAGAGCGCCGAATCACCGGTGTGCGATGGGGCGCTCCACGAAGCTGCGATCTGCAGCTTGTCAGCCGGTTGACTGGCGGAAAGGCCAGGGGGGTCGAAGGCTGGTCCGACCTTGATGTCGATCCGCGTGCCTGCGCCCGTACTGTCGCTCACCGCGACCGTGAGGGTTCGGTTCGCTGGGTTACCGACAGTCAGCAGCCCGGCGGACGTGATGCTGTCGCCGGCGGTGCCGTTGACCAAGGTCCACGTGGGAGTGATGGAGAGGCTGCTCACCTGGCCTACGCCCAGCTGAAGGATCGGCTGGATGTTTCCCTCGCTGCGTGTGGCCGCCAATTGCACCTGCGTCCCCACCGGGGCGTTGGCCGGCACGCCAGTGATGGAGTACGTCGCGGTGGGAGGTCGGTCCACCTGGAAGTGGGCGAGCGTCAGGCTCGGTAGCTTGAGTTCGGCACTGGCGTAGAGGCTGAGGAAGTCGATCGCCACGCCGACCCGTGGGACCAGCTTGAGGTCGTACGTGAGGAACGCCTCGCCGGGACTGGGCAGGAAGTTGACGGAGAGGTCGCTCTCGAGAGTGAGCGACGCTGAAGGGCCACCGGCACCATAGAAGGCAGCGATGACTTCCACCTTGAGGCTCGCTACGAGGCTTCCCGTCGCAGTCACCCCGGGGATCGGACTGCTCCTCAGCTTCGGCCCTTGGTTCAGCGACTTGCCTGTCAGATTCCCCGGGTTCGCCGAGTCCCAGGTGACCGAAGCGCCCAGCGTCGCGTCGGCGTGGAAGCCGACGGTGACGTTTCCGGACACGTCGAGGACCACGGGGACCTTCGCCTGGATCCACACCGGCACGAAGCCGATGGCGAAGCTCACTGTCGGGCCGGAGATGTCGGCCAGCTTCCACGACTTCGACGCCTTGATGCCGACTTCCGCATCCAAGGACGCAGTTGCTTTCGCCTCACCGGTGACTGTCGCGTGCGAGCTGTTGATGGTCACGCGGACCGTGACGCTCTCCTCGATGCTGACGCTGCCCTTGACGAACGCTGGGCTGGCGTCGAGGTTGAACTTCAGGTCGGTCCGCGCACCGACGGTCCCTTCGAACCCGATCGAGCTGGCGGACACCTTGGACGATTCCGCTCGCTGGGTTGAGATGCCGGAACTGGCAGCCGTCACTTTCGCACTCGAGCCTGAGACCACCTGGCCGTTGGCCGGCGCCTGGTTGGAGGCCGGGTCTACGTCGACGCTCATCGACAGGGTGGAGAAGACGTCGTCCATCTTCGCTCGGCTGAAGGTGACCGTCAGCTGCGTGAGCGAGGTGGTCACGGCCGACACGTTGGCCAGGACCCCGTCGGGGATCGCGGCGGTGGGGGCGGACACCAGGACACTCCCCACCTTGATCCCTGCTGCCTCCGCGGGGGCGGGGAGGTTCCACACCAGGGATGTCGCCGTATGAATGACGGCTGCGGTCACGGTGGCCGGGCTCAGGACGAGCGTGGCTGACTTGATGGCAACCTGAGGAGACACTGCGTTTGATGCGTTCGCCGCGATGCTCGTCCCGGCGCTGTTCGTGGCCGTGACTGAGAAGAGGTAATACGCGGCGGCGTCCTCAAACGTGCTCGCCGCAACGGTCTTCCCGGCCGTCGCGAGCGTGTGGATGGAGGATCCGGCAACAGGCGTCCAAACACCCGCCACCTCCGTGGCACGCTGGTAGGTGACGGTATAGCCGGAGATTGCGAGGCCGCCTCCGTCCAAGGGCGCCTGCCAGGACGCGGCGATGTTGCCCGCGGTGTCGGGCAGGATCGTGAGCCCGGTGGGAGGCGAAGGGGCGTACCCAGGGGACGGGGTCGCGCTGCTGGTGGCGATCCGGGAAGATCCCACCGCATTCGTCGCGACCAGTTCGATGTCGTACGTCGTTCCGTTGGTGAGTCCGGACACGGACGTGGTGTTGGTCAGACCGACGGTGGCAGTCGCCGCGACGGTCGCTCCGTTCCTGACCGTCACGATGTAGCCCGTGACGGACGATCCCCCGTCGAAGGCAGGAACCGTCCATGACAGCTGCAGAATTCCATCGCGACCGAGAGCCTGCGTCAGCCCTGGAGCGTCCGGGACCTGGGCTGGGAGCGGCACGGTCGCATCGGACGCGTCACTCGCTGCGCTCGTCCCGAGGGAGTTGGTCGCGGTGATCGTCGCCACGTACGCGATCCCTGAGCACAACGCCGAGACCCGACCCATCGTCGACGTCGCGTCCACCGGGGCAGTACGTGTGGTGGGCGTGGGGCACGTCGCGTTCGACTGACCCGGCGACGGCGTCGCGGTCAGCGTGTAGCCGGTGACCTCGTCGGTCGCAGTGTTCGGCTCCCAGTTGGCCACCAACGACAGACCCTGGCCGGAGGCTGACGTAAGGACCGGCTTCCCCGGGACCCCGAGCGGTGCGGCGATCGCGCGGGGCATCGAGGACAGGCACCCCAAGCCCAGCAGCAGCGAAACGAACAGCAGCGTGATCCAGCGCTTCACGGTGGTTCCTGGTCTCAGAATCGGTCGTGGGACAGGAGCCAGTACTCGGCGCTCTGGGCGAGGATGACGGCAAGCGAGATGTCACCGGTCGTGTAGAC
>PMBM01000224.1 GCA_003153855.1 Propionibacteriaceae bacterium | reverse complement strand
CCCCATACGCGTGACCAACTCGGAGCCTTCGGGCTGCGGGGCACGCTGGTCAACGCGGTGCAAGGCATCCAGCTCCTGACCGGCGCTCATCTCGCCCGGGCTCATGACCTGTCCGACTGGGACGTGACGCAAGTGAGCGCCGACAGATACCTGGTCGAGGCGCCTGACCTGGCCCCCTGGTTCACGGGGGAACGTACTGATCCCGACGTGTACGACACGGCCGTCCACGACTTCGGCCGCATGCTTCTCACGCCCGAGACCGCCGCGGAGTTCGGCATCGCCGACTGAAGGCCAGATCCTCGCGGTTCCCTCAGCCGCTCGAACCGGCTCGAACGCCTGACCTCACGGTCCGGGACGGGAGTGTTGTCCGAGGGTTTCGGCGGTCTCGATGGGCGCGAGACCCGGAGTCCGGGCTTCGCCGCGATCGACACCCCCGAAACCCGCGTGGGGGGCGCCTACCGGGATGGTCCGGCGAGCTCTCGCTCCGCCATCAGCAGCGCGACGACCGCGACGACCGCGAGTGCGAGACCCCAGGGCCAGAGGCCGGCGACGGCCAGGAGAACGCTGGCGATGACGAAGACGATCGACTTTCCGATGGTCGCCGCGCGGCCCTTCAAGCCTTTGGAGGACCGCGGCGCGAGCAGCAGGCCCCAGAGCACAGCGACGGCGATGGGGAGCGCAACCATAAGGGCCCAGGCCGTCGGTCCTGCGGGTGCGATCCTCCAGCCCGCAACGGCGAGGCCGGCCAGCATGGCCAGCTCGCACACGAACACGAGGACGGCCCAGGGGCCGACAGAGGCAGTGTCTTCGCTCATTCCCCCCATTGAACCAAAACCGTATCGATACGTTAACCATGACGAAGGCAACTCACAGCCCTGTCATATTGCTTCAACCTTCAATGACCCGAAAGCATGTGCCCCATGACAACGCCTCCCCTGCATCCGCTCGTCGTCCACGCCGCGGTGATGCTGCTCGTCCTCGTTCCGCTCGCCATCCTCGTGAGCCTGTTCTGGCGAGGGTTGCGGAACCGGCTCGACTGGCTCCTCCCGCTCGGCGCCGTCGGCGGTCTGATCACGGCGATCGCCGCTGAGGTCACGGGCAACACGCTCCTCACCCAGCTCAAGCAGGGCAGCCAGCTCGTGGCCAACCACGTCGAGCTCGGTCAGAAGGGCCCGTGGGTCGCCGGCGTGTTCGCGGTAGCGACGATCCTGTGGTGGCTCACCAACAGCGAGGTCATGAAGTCTTGGGTCGAGGCCAAGCAGCCGTGGCTGCGCCGCGGCAGGATTCCGCTGATCGCGTCGATCCTCATGGGGATCGCATGCCTCGTGGTGCTCGTCATGGTCTATCTCATCGGCGACTCCGGAGCCGCCGCAGCCTGGATCGGTCGCTGACACTCATCACGCCCGCCACAGCAGGTCCGACAGTCTCAATGGGTGTGCAGTCTGGACTAATCGGTGAGCAAATAGGGCTCGGTGCGCCTCACACGTCACAATGTGAGCCAGGCTGACCATACGCCGGGATCCGGCTAGGCCTGAGAGCGGAGGCACCTCGCATGGAGACCGTGAGCAGCTGGCGGGCAACGTACGTACCCGGCCGGTGGGTGGTCCTTGCCGGACCCACGTCCGTCGTCATCATGCAGCCGGCGCCGGCCCACATGTCCGGGCTCCTGAGCGACCTCTGGCAGGACGTCGTGTCCGCCGCGGACGTCAGCGACCTCGCCGCGAAGTTCAGCGCCTTCCGCCTCGACCTCATGCCCCACTTCGCCGCGTTCTTCTGGGCCGGGGACGGCATGCACTCCTTGATCCGGGGTGAGCTGCGCGCCGTCGATGCCGAGACCGGAGACGTGGTCGCCCAGGGCGAGGGCTTCCACACCTGGAACGAGGTGGGCCTGCAGTCTGTACGACAGGTGCGCGTCGAGATGGACGAGATCGGCGACGAGCCCGTACTGGCTCTCCCGCTCGCCGTCGGCGTCGTGCTCGCCTCGTCGGTCACCATCGACTCCACGCANNGCCCGCCGTTGAGCTCGACGCCCCTGAGGCGCGCATCGCTCCGGTCGTACCGATCGTGCCCGTCGTGAGCGTCGTCGAGCCTGTGGCGGAGGCGGTCGCCGAGGAGGCTCCTGCCGAGCCGATCGAGGGCGACGCCGAACCGGTTGACGACGAGTCGGACGAGCTGGCTCTGGAGACGCTTGCTGACGACGGTGCTCCCGACGACGTTGACGAGGATGCTTGGCCCGAGCCGGCTGAGGCCGAAGAGCCTGCGCCGGCCGNNGGACGCCCCGGCAGCCTTCGTCGCGGAGCCTTCACTGCCGATCAACACCCACGAGTTCGCGGAGCCGGAGCCCGTCGAGGCCCCGGTAGATGAGAGTTCCGACGACGCCGACGAGCTGTACGAGCCGTCCTGGCCCGCACATCCCGAGCCGCAGGGAGATGCCTGGGGAGTGCGCAGCGCCGAGTCCGTCGTCCCGGTCGACCTGTTCGTCGACGAGAACCACGACGGCATCCCGGATGCGGAGCAGGCCGGTCTCGAGCTCGACGACCAGTCCGCCGAGGCACTGACAGAGCCGGTCCCGCTCGACGTCCGGGCGCCCGACGCGCCGCCGGTCGAGGGGTTCCCGGGCTTCCCCGGACCCGACGCGCCCCCGAACCAGAGCGCCTCCCTCGCGTCCCCGGTACCCAGCCCGGTGGCTGCGGCGCAGGCGCCCCAGGGCCCGCCGCCCGGCTGGAACCAGCCTGCGCAGAACCCGTACGGTCAACCGCAGCCGGGCCAGTACGGACAGCCGCAGGGTCAGCCCCCCGCCGGGTTGCCGTTCGCGGCGCCGGGGATGCCCGGCTCCCAGTTCGCGCATCCCTCTCAGGCTCCGGGCATCCCCGGCCTGCCGTTCACCGGCCAGGCGTACCCCGGTCAGCCCTACCCGGGCCAGCCGTTCCCCGGCCAGCCTGCACAGGGCCAGCCCGGTCAGTACGGCGCGGCCCAGCAGCAGCCGATCTACCCGCCGAGCCCCCAGTACGGCGGCCCGATGTCGCCTCTTGGCGCCCCGATGGCCTCTCCCGTACCGCCTCCTGCCGCGTACGCGCCCTCGGCGCCGCCGCCTCAGGGTCCTGGAGCACCGTCCGAGCCGGGCCTTCCCGTGTCCGCGGACAGTGCCGACTCGGACAGCACGGTGTTCTCGACGGGCATCGCCATGACGCACAAGCC
This sequence comes from Propionibacteriaceae bacterium, assembly GCA_003153855.1. Taxonomy (GTDB): domain Bacteria; phylum Actinomycetota; class Actinomycetes; order Propionibacteriales; family Propionibacteriaceae; genus Fen-668. The sequence continues at coordinate 12,698 of PMBM01000224.1, read as the reverse complement.
CGCTGCGCCGCGGCTCGGCACCGACAACCTGATCCTCGCCGTCGTGTGCTCCTTCTCGCACCCGAACCCTCCGGGCTCTCCCCGGTGCAGGGTGTGCGGACAGCCCGTCGACAACGCCAACCCGCGCCTCGTCCACAAGCCGGTGCTGGCGCAGCTGATCACGGCCGGCGGTGCCCGCGTCGAGGTCACCGACACCGTGCTGATCGGGCGCGCGCCGTCGGCGCAGGCCGGCGACGGCAACCCGATCCTGCTGCCCATCCCGAGCCCGAACAGCGACATCAGCCGTACGCACCTCAAGGTGGCGGTGAAGGACTGGGACATCGTCGCGACCGACCTCCACTCGACCAACGGCACGATGCTCGTACGGCCCGGTCAGGCGCCCGTACGGATGATGCCCGGCACTCCCGTGACGGTCGAACCCGGCACGATCCTCGATCTCGGTGACGGGGGCGTCATCACGGTCCGACTGCCCGCCTAGTCGATGTGGGTTTGATGAGGACGGCTGGCCCGGATTCCTTGTGCCTGCGACACTGACGGCGATGGTTTGGACACGCGTCCGGGGGAGGGAGAACGCGAGTGGCGGTGCGTAAGGTGCGTCGGCGCGTGCCCGCGGTTCTCCGGCGGCACTGGACAGGACTGATCGTCCTGGTGCTCGCCGTGGGGCTGGTCACGTCCGCCTTCCTCGCACCTGGCCTCCGTGTCGCCGATGTCCGTCTGCAGGACGGCGCGATCTTCGGGATCAACCAGTCCGCCGGCCTCCTCGGCACGGTCAACACCCAGATCAAGGACCTCTCGAGCGCGGTCGCCATCGCGGACCAGTCGTTCAGCCTCCTGCAAGAGGGCCGTACGGTCGTCATCAGGGGCGCGTCGTCCAACCAGATCCAGTCGTTCGACCCGGCGTCCGGTCAGCTCGGGTCTGCCGTCAGCCTCCCGTCGAGCGGCGACCTCGTGCTCAACGGCGGCAAGATCGCGGTCATCAGCCGTCTCAACGGGTCGGTCTGGTTCGGTGACGCCGCGTCGATGCTTCAGCGCGACTTCAACAAGGAGAAGGCGCTTCTCGACCTCGGTGAGAGCGCGCTCGTGACCGTCACGACGAGCGGTGAGCTCATCGGGCTGTCGCTGGTCGACTCGCAGATCGTGCGGTACGTCAACGGGGTCAAGACCATCTCGTCCGTACCCATGCAGCTCGACGCCAGCGTCGCGAACGTCCAGCTCAGCGCCGTGGGCGACAAGGCCGTCGTGCTCGACCGTACGAAGCAGCTGATCTGGTTCGAGGGCGCCGACAAGCCCATCGAGATGCCCATGGGGTCGCGGGCCCAGCTGGCCCAGCCCGTACCGTCGCTGTCGCTCGAGGGCGGCAGCCTCGGCGCCGTCGTCGCGACGCCCACCGGCATCGTCGGCGTGACCCGCAAGGCGCTCGTCTCGCTGTCCGGCACGATGCCCGAGGGAGTGGTCGAGGCGCCGGTCTCGGCCAACGGCTGCGTGTACGGCGTGGTCGGGTCGAAGGTCGCGACGAGCTGCCCCGGCAAGTCGCCTGTCGTCTCGGACATCCCGAACCTGTCGGGGAACGCCAGCCTCACGATCCGGGTCAACGGCGCCAACGTCATCCTCAACGACGTGAAGTCGGGCGACATCTGGCTCGTCACCGACGGGATGCGGCGCATCAGCGACTGGTCCAAGGTGACGCCGGCCGAGGCAGCCGCGAAGAAGGACACCCCGAGCAACGACGCGACCAAGGTCAACCCAGACCGTACGGGCGCCAACCGCCCGCCTGTGGCGAACGACGACTCCGTCACCGTACGGGCCGGACGGTCGACGATCCTGCCGATCCTCGACAACGACTCCGACCCTGACGGCGACATCATCACGGTCGTCGAGACCCCGAGCGCGGGTGACGGCGTCACGCTGCAGCTCGTACGCGGCGGGGCGGGTCTCCAGGCCGTCGTCGCGGCCAACGCATCGGGCACGCGCAGCTTCTCGTACACCATCACCGACGGCCGCGGCGGCTACTCGCAGCCCGCTCACGTGACGCTGTCCATCGAGCCGGCCGACCAGGCCGCGGCGAACCAGCCTCCTGTCCTGCACACCAAGGACACCGTGATCGTGGCCTCCGGCCAGCAGACCCAGATCCGGGAGCTGCTGCGGTGGCGCGATCCCGACGGCGACGACATGGTGCTCACCAGCGCCTCGGTCACCCAGGGCGACGACGAGGTGTCGTTCACCCCGGACGGCACCATCACGTTCACCGACGTGGGCAAGGTCGTCGGGCTCAAGACGATCAACGTCATCGTGTCCGACGGCTCCGCGACGACGCAGGGGACGCTCCTGCTCGACGTGCGCAAGCCGCAGGACGTGACGCCCATCGCGAACGGCGACTATGCCCGGGCGATGACGAACCAGGAGATCCAGGTCTCGCCGCTGGACAACGACCAGGGCGTCAACCTCGCGCTGGCCTCCGTCGACGCCCCGTCGCCCCAGCCGACGAAGTTCACCGTCGACTACACGACGAGGACGTTCCGCTTCAAGGCGGCTGTCGCCGGCACGTACTACGTCGGCTACACCGTGACCAACGGCCGCACCTCGTACGGGCTCGTCCGCATCGACGTCGTGGACAAGGTGAGCGAGAACCGTCCGCCGATCACGACCCGCGACGTGGTGCTGCTCACGCATGGCGGCTCGGTGACGCTCGACCCGCTGCTCAACGACGAGGACCCGGACGGCGACGTCCTCGTGGTGCAGTCGATCACCAGCAACGGCCTGAACGTCACCATGCGTGACCGCCATCTCCTGACGATCTCCGAGATCGCGGCCAAGGACACCCCGACCACGATGACGTACTACGTCAGCGACGGCTACCACTCGGCGGTCCCGGGCACGATCGTGGTCATCCCGTCGAACCCCGTGGGTGAGGTCCGTCCCGTCGCGCTGCCGGACGATGTGAACGTACGCGTCGGCGACGCCGTCACGGTGAGCCCGCTCGACAACGACTACTCCCCGGTGGGTCTCGACCTGAACCTCGAGACGACCCTGTACGACAACCCGGGCGGCGCCTGGGTCGACGGCAACAAGATCCGGTTCGTGGCGCCGGCCATCCCGGGCCGCGTCGAGGCGACGTACACGGTGAAGGACAGCCTCGGCCGTACGTCGTCGACGGTCGTCCGCTTCAACGTCATCTCGCCGGACATCGTCAACCTGGCACCGGTCCCGACGCTCGTCACCGGACGGGTCCTGGCNNGGCGCGACCTACCTGGAGTACGAGGCGTTCCCGAGGACGGCGGGCACGGACTCCTTCACGTACGTGGTCACGGACTCGTACGGGCTGAAGGCGACCGGCGACATCCGCGTCGGCGTCGTCCCCGCGGGCATCGGCAACACCGAGCCGACCGCGAACCAGGACGTCATCAAGACGCGGCCCGGACGTACGGTCTACATCCAGCCGCTGGCCAACGACTCCGACCCCGACGGCGACAAGGTCTCGCTCGCGACCGACAACCCCGTGACCTTCCCGCTCCTGCAGTCCCAGGTCGTCGACACGTCGGCCGTCCAGGTGACCGTGCCGGACGAGGCGGGAACCTGGTTCGGCACGTACAAGATCCAGGACGCGCGCGGAGCCTTGGCGGTGGGCAACATCGTCATCACGGCCGACCCCAAGGCCGATCTGCAGGCGCCCAAGGCGTTCGACGACATGGTCGACGCGCGTGAGGTGTTCCAGCGCACCACCGTCGACGTGCCGGTCCTCGCGAACGACTACGACCCGGACGGGCTCCGTACGGACCTGACCCTGTCCGTCCCGGCCTCCGACGCGAGCGGCGGTGCGCCCGCCGTCGTGGTCTCCACCGCCACCGGACCGCAGCTGCGCGTCCCCATCGGCGACAGGCTGCGCGTGTTCCGCTACACGGTCACCGACGCCGACGGTCTGAGCGCCTCCGCCTTCGTCACGGTTCCCGGCAAGAGCGACGCGACGCCCTGGCTCAAGGATCCCAACGTCGAGCTGACCGTCACGGCCGGGCAGGTGCTGCCGATCCCGGTGAACCAGTTCGTGGCCGGCACGCAGGGCCGCCAGGTGATCGTCGCGTCCGCCGACGACGTCACCGGCGCCCCGGGCGCCGGGCGGCGTGACTCGGCGACCGAGCTCTCGTACCAGCCCGGTGACTCGGACGTGGGCCCGGCAGCGATCACGTTCGGGGTCACCGAGGACGTCGACGCGTCGGTCAAGGATGCGCGCTCCGCGTGGCTGACGATTCGCATCAAGGTGCTGCCGCGCGCTCAGACGAAGACCGGATCCAGCACGGGTCCGAACTCGCCCGACCTCAACCAGCCCCCGTACGCTCCGTCTCCCATCGAGATCAAGGCCGGTCAGGGCGAGAGCCCGACCGAGCAGAACCTGCAGAGCTTCCTCGTCGACCCCGAGGGCGACGCCATCATCGTGGGCGGCTTCGAGTCGCAGCTCCCGTCCGGGTTGAGCGTGACGATGCAGGGCTCGAACATCTTCGCCTCGGCGCTCATCGGGACCAAGAAGGGCACGTCGGGCATCGTCCGGGTGAAGGTGTCCGACGCTCGAGGTGCCGACAGCACCGTGGCCGTGACGATCACCTCTGTACAGACGACGCGCCCGCTGACGGTCACGGTCGACGACCCGATCGACGCCACTCAGGGACAGCCGAGCCAGGTCGACGTGACGGCCAACGACAAGTCCAGCCTCAACGACACGACGCTCACCGTCGTCAACGCGGTGGTCGAGCAGGGCGCAGGCACGGTCAAGGTCGCCCCGACAAGCGTGACGGTGACCCCTGATGCGAAGTTCACGGGAGCGATGACCGTGCGCTACACCGTGCGCGACGCGACCGGGGACCCGGACCGCGACGTCGACGGACGCATCGTGGTCAACGTCCGCGGTGTGCCTGCCGCACCGGGCACGCCGCGTAACGTCTCCGTGGGCGACAGCCAGGTGACGGCCACGTGGACCTCGGTGCTCGACAACGGCGGACTGCCGGTCACGGGCTACATCGTGACGTCGGCCGGCGCGAACGGTGACACGAAGGCCACGCAGTGCCCCACGACCACCTGCACCATCACGGAGCTCAAGAACACCGTCGCGTACAAGCTGTCGGTCGCTGCCGTGAACGATGTCGGTACGGGTGCATCGTCGCAGGAGTCGGCACCCATGACTCCGGACGTCGTTCCCGACCAGATGGCCGCACCCTCCGTGCAGCGCCAGCCAGGCCGTGGCGGCGGCGCCCTGGCCATCTCGTGGGTTCCGCCGGTGGACCGTGGCAGCGCCATCACCTCGTACACGGTCATCATGAAGACGGCCGGCGGCCAGAGCAGGACCGTCGCGGAGACAGCCACCTCGCTGGTGTGGGACAACCTCACCAACGGCACCGACTACTCGTTCACGGTCCAGGCGACGAACATCAGCGGAACCTCGGCTGAGTCGGACATCGGCACGGGACGCCCGTCCGCGCCGCCGGACGCGCCGGGGGTCACCGCCACGGACGGCAACGCGCCGAACGGCGGCTCCCTGCTGGCGCAGTGGCACGTACCGACGAGCAACGGCGAACCCATCACCTCCTACCTGCTCAACGTGTCGACGAACAAGGACTCGTTCACGGTCGACGAGGCCCCGGACGCCACGGTGAGCGCCGACAGCTCGCCCGACGGCAACTTCAGCCATCTGTTCGGGGGCCTCACGAACGGCCTCAACTACTACATCGCCGTACGCGCCGTGAGCGCGGCCGGGAACGGCGACGTAGGCCGGTCAGCGGCGGCCATGCCGTACGGCGTGCCCACAGTCACGGTGGCGCCGACCGCTGTTGCCGGAGACGGCGTGGCGACCGTGAGCATGGGCCCGACGGCGGCATCCCAGGGCGCGACGATCGTGGAGTGGGTGGTCAGCGGTTACGACAACGCCGGCCACACGGTCACGAACAAGGTCGCCGGCGCGACGGCTGATGGCGGGTTCTCGCTGCCGGTCACGCTCGTCGGTCCGAACGTGTGGGGCCGTACGTGGCAGTTCATGGCGGTCCCTCGCGTACAGTCCGCGACCGGACAGGTGAAGGAAGGCGCGCAGAGCCCCGTCTCCGTGCCCGGTGTCCAGCCTCACGGCGCACCAGGGAAGCCCGACGTGGCGATCGTCGCCCAGCAAGGCGTCTCGGGCAGCAGCGTCAACCTCCTGTTCGGCTTCACGCCGGGCGGCTCGAACGGGAACGACCCCTCGGCGACGACGTTCGCCTACAGCTCCCCGTGGGCCAACGGCACGCCCAACAACGGCAACCAGTTCGAGGTCACGGTCCCGATGAGCGCAACGGGCACCGTGAACGTGACCGAGACGGCTGCCGACGGATCCTCCTCGATCGGCCAAGTCGTGGTCCAGCGTTCGGTCAGCGTGGACACGGCGACGGCGACCATGACCGTCCAGTACGTGCCGGACAAGCCGTTGTTCTGCGAGGCGGTCTCGTCGGGCACGGTGCTCGACAGCGGCAACGCCAAGCAGACCGCGTCGGCCGGCTCGCCGACCTACTACACGTACGACTACACGTACGACGCCGTCCCTGTCGGGACGGGCACCATCACCGTCGAGTGCGGTGGCGACAAGGCCGCACCGACCACCTACCAGATCAGCACCACCCGATGAGTCTTACCCCGGAAGGACAAGTTCTCTCATGGCGATGACGCCCGACCAGGCTCGCTGGTTCTCGGACACGTTCGCGTCGATCGTGCGCAACATCGAGCGCGCGATCCTCGGTAAGACCGAAGCGATCAGGCTCTCCGTGACCTGCATGCTCGCCGAAGGGCACCTGCTGCTCGAGGACTTCCCAGGAACCGGCAAGACCACGCTGGCCCGCTCGATCGCACAGACCGTGCAGGGCAGCCACAGCCGCATCCAGTTCACCCCTGACCTGCTCCCCAGCGACGTCACGGGCGTCACGATCTTCGACCAGAAGTCGAGCTCGTTCGAGTTCCACCAGGGCCCGATCTTCGCGTCGATCGTGCTCGCCGACGAGATCAACCGGGCCTCGCCGAAGACGCAGTCGGCGCTGCTCGAGGTCATGGAGGAGCACCGGGTCACGGTCGACGGGGTCTCGTACGACGTGGGCACGCCGTTCATGGTCATCGCCACCCAGAACCCGATCGAGCAGGCCGGTACGTACCGGCTGCCGGAGGCCCAGCTCGACCGCTTCCTCATGAAGACGACGCTCGGCTACCCGGATCGGCAGACCTCCCTGCGGATTCTCACGAGCGGCGGCTCGCGTCCCCAGTCGGCAGCTCTGGCACCGATCATCACGACGGCGGCGATCGCGGAGATGAGCCAGCTCGGCCAGTCCGTACACGTCGAGCCGTCCGTCCTCGACTACATCGCGCGTCTCGTCGAGGCCACCCGGACGGCGGAGCACGTCCGGTTGGGCGTGTCGATCCGTGGCGGCCTGGCGATCGCGCGGTCATCGCGCGTCTGGGCAGCCTCGCTGGGCCGCCACTACGTGGTGCCCGACGACGTGAAGATCCTCGCGATCCCCTGCCTCGCGCACCGCATCGTGCTCGACCCGGAGTCGGAGTTCAACGGCGTCACAGCCACCGACGTCATGGTGAAGATCATCAGCGAGGTCCTGCCCCCGACGGAGCGCACGGCCTAGATGAGCCTGACCGTCACCCCGCCGCCGATCGACGGAGCACCCGCCGAGGCCGTCACCGAGACGGCCGAGACGAGCGTGCTCGAGTACGGCCCGGTCGCCGCGCCTCCGGACCGCTGGCTCGCGCCGGCGGAGGTCGGCCCGCCGAGGTGGGCCGACGTACGGAACGCGGCGACGCGCATGTCACGCGCGCTCGGGATGCGTGTCTTCGGGTGGGTCGTGCTGGGCACCGGGGCAGGCCTGCTGCTGGCCGGATGGTGGTTGTCCTGGATGGAGCTCCGGGTCGCAGGGGTGGCCGCGATCGCGATGAGCCTGGTGGCCATGCTGTTCACGCTCGGGCGCCCGTCGCTGGCCGTCACCCTGTCGGTACCGGAGCTCCACGTACAGGTCGGCTCTCGCGCCACGGGCAACGTGGTCTTACGGAACGCCGGGGGGCGCCGCATGCTGCCCTGCCGCATCGACCTGCCCATCGGCGACCAGACCGCGTCGATCGGGGTGCCGTCCTTGAGCGCCACCGGGCAGCTGGATCAGTCCTTCGTCATCCCGACCGACCGACGCTCGGTGGTCGAGGTCGGGCCCGCACTGTCCGTGCAGGGGGACCCCTTCGGGCTGACCGGACGCGAGTCCCTGTGGACTGCGTCGGTCGAGGTCTTCGTCCACCCGCGCACCGTGAACCTGCCCGGCCGCCAGACGGGATTCGTGCACGACCTCGAGGGCCACACGACACAGAAGCTGTCGAACTCGGACATGAGCTTCCACGCGCTGCGCGAGTACGTCCCTGGCGACGACCGGCGCCACATCCACTGGCGCTCGTCTGCGCGAACCGGTGACCTGATGGTGCGGCAGTTCGAGGAGACGCGGCAGTCGCGGATCGCGATCGCGATCGACCTGAGCGACCAGTCGTACGCCGGAGAGGACGAGTTCGAGGATGCCGTCTCCGTGGCCGCCAGCTTCGTCCAGCAGTCCTTCCGCGAGGAGAACCCGGTCGCCCTGGCGACCAACGTCGACATCCACCGTGGCCTGAGCGCGACGCGTGCGATGAACCAGCTGAGCCGCGTCGAGCGACTCGACCGTACGCACGTGACCGAGCTGTTCCGGATCGTGCGGGACCGCGAGGCGACGGCGTCGATCGTCGTGATCGTGACCGGCTCGAGGCCGCGTACCGACCGGCTGCGACGTGCCGCGACGCTGCTCGGCATCGACACCCGCGTCATCCTTATCCGCGTCGACCCGAGCCGCCCGCTGGCTGTGGACACGGTCTCCAACGTGACGGCCATCCAGCTGCCGTCCCTCGACGAGCTGCCGCGGGCCGTACGGAGGTCGAACGCATGAACGTGCTCGACTGGATCGACGACCGTCGCGAACAGGTTTCCGAGCGGCTGGCGAAGCTGCGTACGAGTGCGCCGGTGCCCGTCTCGATGCGGCGTCGGCGCAAGGTGAGCACGACCGTGTTCTCGACCGCCGGTACCGCACGGCTGACCTGGATCGCCGTCGCCGCCTCTGCCTCGCTCGCGATGCTCGTCCTGGTGACGGTCGCCTGGCTGCCCACGTACGGGAACGGCTGGGTCTGGGTCGCATCCATGGGCGCCGGGGTGATCGGTGGGGCGATCGCAGTCGTCACAGCGCTTCGCCGATGGGATGCGCTGCGTACGACAGGACTGGCTGTCGTCGCGTACCTGCTGTTCGGCACCTTGCTGGCCATGCCGTCGGCGGGTCTGTACTACGCCGTCCCGACGCTCCGCTCGCTCGTGGGGCTGCTCCAAGGGCCGGTCCTCGGTTGGAAAGCGATGCTCACCCTCCAGCCGCCCATCGGCGAGACGGGCTACCTGTACGTCCCGGTCGTCATCATCGGCCTCCTGTCGGTGTTCAGCTCGGTGACGGTGTCGCTGAGGTCGGGCAAGCCGGTCTTCGCCCCCGTCCCGATGGTCGTCGCCCTGCTGCTGGTGTTCCTCCTCGGCGTGAACACCACCTATCTCCCGATGGAGATCGGGTTGGCGGCGATGTTCCTGGTGACGGTGTGGACCACGTACCGGCGGGCGCAGCAACGCAGGTCGCTCGTCATCGGCGGAGGCGTCGTCCGGTGGCCGCAGCTGCTCCTGGGTGCTCTCGTCATCGCCTTGGTCACGGGGCTGGTCGTCGTCGTTCGTCCCGTCCTCGACACGACGGGTCCGCGTCGTACGGTCCGTGAGCTCGTCGCACAGCCGCTCGACGTCCAGCGCTACCCGAGCCCCCTGCAGGGGTTCCGGCTGAACCTCACCGACAACAAGGTCAAGACGCTCTTCACGATCCACGGCGCACCCGTGGGCACCCGGATCCGGATCGCCACGCTCGACGGCTACGACGGCTACACGTACAACGTGTCCAACTCGACGTCCTCGGGAGCGGACTCGGGGACCTTCCAGCGCATCGGGTCCCGCGTCATCGACGACACCGCGGGCAAGCAGGTCACCGTCACGGTGACCGTGAACACGATGTCCGGCGTGTGGGTGCCGACCGTCGGCAAGACGCTGGAGATGACGTTCGACGGCACCCACAGCGTCGCGCTCGACGACTCGTTCCACTACAACCAGAGCAGCGGTACGGGACTCGTGACGACGGGTCTGGTCGACGGCGACACGTACACGGAGGTCGCAGTCATCCCGACTGAGCCCACGAAGGCCCAGATCCTCAGCGCGTCCGCGGGCACGGCCCGTCTCCCCGCTGCCGACCCCATCCCGGACAGCGTTCGTGACCTCGCGGCCAAGTGGGCCGCCGTGGCGTCGGGGTCGAACGCCGGTGCCCTGGTCACCACGTACGCCGACCAGCTCAAGCAGGGCTACTACTCGAACGGCGTCGGCACGGACGAGACGGCATCGTGGGCGGGCCACAACGACGGACGCATCGCCGACCTCCTCAAGGACCCCACGCAGATGGTCGGCGACGAGGAGCAGTACTCGGTCGCCCTGGCGCTCCTCGCCCGAGCTGCCGGCATCCCGGCGCGGGTGAGCTACGGCTACACCGTCGCCTCAGCCGACGGCGTCGTGCACGGCAGCGACGTCACCGCGTGGACCGAGGTCAACCTGGCCGGGTACGGCTGGGTCGCGTTCGACGCCACGCCGTCGAAGGACCGCCGGCTCAAGTCGCTCACCACCGAGCCTCAGAGCGTTCCGCGGCCCCAGGTCGAGAACCCGCCGCCTCCGCCGCAGAAGCCCGGTTCGCTCGAGCAGGACACGACGCCTCCCGGCAGTGCGCCCGATGCGTCGAAGAACACGTTCCAGATCGACTGGAGCCTCCTCGGCAAGGTTGCGGCCGTCGGCGGCATCCCGCTGATCTTCATCATCGCGCCGATCGCGCTCATCATCGGGCTGAAGATGCGTCGGCGCCGGTCCCGGATGGGCTCGGACAGTCTCGTGGACCGCGTGGCCGGAGGCTGGGCCGAGATCGTCGACCGCGCCCGCGACCTGGGCCGGAGCCCCACGCCCTCCGCGACCCGTACGGAGCAGGCCGAGCAGCTCGTGTCCCTGTACTCGCGACTCACCGAGAAGGCGGATCCGCGCATTCTGGCTCGTCAGGCCGACATGACGGTGTTCGCGCCCGACACGATCACGCCGGGCCAGGCGAGTACGTACTGGGCGACGGTCGACGACGCCGTCGGCGGTCTGAACCGGTCGGTGTCGGTGCTGGGCCGCATCCGCGGATCCCTGTCCGTACGCTCGTTCCGCCGTTATCGCTGACCTTCGCCAACCGTACGATCACCCCAGAAGAAGGAGGCCCCAGATGTCGAAGGACGCGATGCCCACCGGGGTGACGATCGCAGGCCTCGGGGCGCGGGTCCTCGTCAACATCCTCGACCTGGTGCCGCTCGCGCTCCTCACCGCGCTGGTGTCCGTCTTCGCTGTCGGCCAGAACCTGTCGACCACCGTGACGCTCGTCGTGGGCATCTTCGCGANNGCGAAGTGGCTCCGGATCCGGGTGCTGCGCCTGGCTGACGGCCGCCCGCTCGGCTGGGGGAGGTGGTTCCTCCGTGAGCTGGTCTGGTACGCGTCGATGATCGTGCCGGTCGTGTGGCTGGTCCTCGTGATCATGATGGTGGTCCACCCGCGTCGACGCGGGTGGCACGACCTGGCGGGGCAGTCCGTCGTGGTCCAGGCCAAGGGTCCCGCCGCGACCGCGGGCGACGGCCGGCCCGTCCAGCGCCCCGCTGTCGCCTCGGCGAACATGGTGTCCCTCCCGGCCCACCTCATGGCTCCGCAGATCCCGTCGGTCCCTGACTCGACCCAGCAGGAGGACACGCAGGGCTTCGCCCCGATCACCGCGCTGCCCGACTTCGGCGGCCGCGCTCCTGCTGCCCCCTCGTCGTCGTTCGCGCCGACAGCCGCTCCGAACGCGGACGTGCCGTGGGACCAGTGGGGCGTCCCGGCGCCCGTGCAGCAGAACGTGTACCCGGACCAGGTCCCGTACAACGCACCCGCCGCCTACCTCCAGCAGCCGGCGAACCCGTACGCCCCGCAGCCCGCACCGTCCTACGCCCCCCAGCCGGTTCCCTCTGCGCCGCAGCCCCAGCCGGGTTCGTACGCGCCGCAGCCCGGTTCGTACGCGCCGCAGCCGGGCCAGTACCCGCCGCCCGCACCGCAAGCACGGCGGGCGCAGCCCATGATCGTCGCGGAGGACGACGACATGACCCGTACGCACCTCGCGCCCGTCGGCAAGGCGCCGGCCCCGCTGCGCAAGGCGACGGATGGTTGGCAGCTGCGTCTCGACGACGGCCGGGCGGTGTCTGTACGGGGGCTGGTCCTCATCGGCCGCAACCCGCAACCGCAGCCGGACGAGCAGGCCGAGCTCGTACAGGCGGGCGTCGAGAGCCGCATGGTCTCGAAGACCCACCTCGCCATCGGCCTCGACCATCGCGGGCTGTACGTGATGGACCGCGGCTCCACGAACGGCACCGCGATCGCCAACTCCGGCGGCCAGTTCGAGCCCTGCGCCCCCGGCGACCCCGTACGCGTCCGCGAGGGCCAGATCGTCTCCTTCGGCGACCGCTACCTCGAGGTCCGCCGCGAGCAGCAGTAGCTCGTCCGGTCTTCGCCCGAC
>PMBM01000056.1 GCA_003153855.1 Propionibacteriaceae bacterium | reverse complement strand
GCGGTCTGGGTCGGCGTCGCCGTCTCGGTCGGCGTCGAGGTCTCCGTCTGGCTCGGAACCGACGTCTCAGTCTGCGTCGGCACTACGGTCTCAGTCTGCGTCGGCACAGCGGTCTCAGTCGGAGCGGGAGCCGGAGCGTCCGTTGTTGCGGGGGCGTCCGGGGTGGCCGGAGCCTCCGTCGGGACCTGCGCCTCGTGGACGGTCACGTCGATCGCCGCCGCCTCGGGGGCGATCGACTCGGGGGTCGGGATCGGGGCTGGCGGAAGGGTGATGGTGGGCAGCTCGACGCCGATGGTGATCGTGGTGCCGTCGGCGAGGACGGTCGACTGCACGGTCGGCCCGGACGTGGGAACGGGAGCACCCGGCTGCGGGACGGGCGCGTTGGGGAGCTGGTTCGCGGTGGGCGCCGCAGAGTTCGGGCTCTGGTACGAGGTGGCGACGATGACGGCCCCGTCGGACTGGGACCGAGACTGGAACGTGGTGAGGGCCATGCTGGCAGCCATGAGGATCGCGCCGATGCCAACGGCACCGCCGACTGCCCACACAGCTCTGGAAGTCGTTCGCATTTGATCCCCCCTTCGTAGTGCGCGACGGGGACAGCCCAAGACACGTCCCCGCAAAACGCCCGATACCACTCAAACCTCTATTGAGGTTCATGCCCACTCCGATGAGAACATCCTCATGAGCCCTAGACATCGCGGCGGCCTTTCTCATCAGCGACACTGTGGCCATGGACAACCCGGTGTACAGGCTCCGCGCGATGGCCAACCTGGTGAACTTCAGCACCCTCGCCGGCATCGCGATCGCCAGAGTGGGCCGCGCCCGCGTCTCGTCCGGGCCCAGGGGCCTCTGGTACGCCGAGGGCTACACGTTGCCCTTCCCCGTGGCAGGCGCCTTCACGGTCGGCAACGTCATCATCACGCCGCGGACGATCGCCGAGATCGGTGAGCCGGCAGTCACCCACGAGGAGCGGCACACGTGGCAGTACACGGTCTGCGGAACCGCGTTCATGCCGCTGTACTTGACGGCTATGTGCTGGTCATGGATCCGTACGGGCGACAGGGCCGCCCAGAACATCTTCGAGCGAGCAGCCGGCCTGAAGGATGGGGGCTACGTCGACGTACCGGTGCGTCCGCTGCGCAGTCTCTTCGTGCGCAGCGTCAGCGGTTGAGGTCGAGGCGTGCGGCGGAGCGGTTACGGCGACGCTCGTCGCGAAGCCGGCGCAGCCGCTTGACCAGCAGCGGGTCGGACGCGAGGGCTGCCGGGTTGTCGATGAGAGCGTTCAGCACCTGGTAGTAGCGCGTCGGGGACATGTCGAACCGCTCACGGATCGTCTGTTCCTTGGCCCCCGGGGACCGCCACCACGTACGTTCGAAGTCGAGGATCTCGGCATCGCGGACCGAGAGCTCGGATCCGGCCACCTGAAAAGCTGTCGACGTCATGGGCACATGCTAACCCCGGAATCACACCCGTGTCATTCCCTGTTCGGGCTCGCGATCAGCTTGCACTTTGCTGGGTATAGGGGCTCGCGGGCGGTCCACTCAGCCGCGAGGGTTAGGGTGGGCCGCGATCGGATACCCCCAAGCGACTGAGGAATGATGCAGAGAATCGAAGGCCGAGCCCAGCACTACGCGTGGGGCTCCCCGACAGCGATCCCTGGGCTACTCGGTCAGGACGCCACCGGCGAGCCGTACGCCGAATACTGGCTGGGCGCCCACGAGTCCGCGCCGTCCCTCGTCGGGGGTTCTCCCCTCGACGCGATGATCGCGGCCGACGGCAAGGACATCCTCGGAACGGCGACGCTGGAGCGCTTCGGGGGCCGTCTGCCCTACCTCATGAAGATCCTCGCTGCCGACCGGCCGCTCTCGATCCAGGCTCACCCGAACCGCGAGGAGGCGGAGGCGGGGTTCGCAAGAGAGAACGAGGCCGGTGTGCCGATCGACGCACCCGACCGTACGTACCGCGACGCGTGGCCCAAGCCTGAGGCCATCATCGCCATCACCCCGTTCATCGGGCTGTGCGGGTTCCGCGACCCGGTGCGGACGGTGTACCTCATCGAGCAGCTCGGGGTCGCCGAGGAGCTCGGCAGCGTCATCGCACCCCTCACCCATCGCCGTGGCTCGGCCGCGCTCGCGCAGGTCTTCCTCGACGTGCTGAGCTTCGAAGGGGACCGGCTCCGGCTCGTCGACCTGGTCGTCGACGCCGCCGCGGACCACACCGAGGACGACGCCGAGCTCGGTGACCTCGCGCGCGCCCTCGTGAAGCTGGGCAACGCCTACCCGGGCGACCGTGGCATCCTCGCGGCGCTGCTCCTCAACGTCGTCACACTCCAGCCCGGCGAGGGGATGTCCCTCGGTGCGGGCAACATGCACGCCTACCTGCACGGCGTCGGCATCGAGGTCATGGCCAACTCCGACAACGTGCTGCGAGGCGGTCTGACCACCAAGCACATCGACGTCGACGAGCTGATGCGGGTCGTACGGTTCGAGGCTGAGGAGCCGACGCTCCTTCCGGTGGAGGCCGTGGGCCCCCGCACGTACCACTACGGCACCTCCGCGCCCGAGTTCACCGTGTGGCGCGTCGACCCGGGCGAGACGCCGGTACCGGTGCCCGGCACCGGCGCGCGCATCGGCCTGGTCCTCGACGGCGACGCCCACGTCACGGGAGGTGGAGAGACGCTCGACCTGCACCGCGGCGAGTCCGTACTCCTCAGCGCGGGCGACTGCGCCACCGTGTCGGGTACAGGCGTGCTGTACGTGTCGGGCCCCGGCATCTGAGCCGACGCCGCGTGCGTGGTTCCAGGCGGACCACGGCCATCTGACGAGCGTTCCTGCACCTGGCACCGCCTCGCGCTGGCCACGGACGTCGATTCGAGGAGCCACGACACGCCGATCCCGGGCCCATCCCGCCGCGGATCATGACCCCTCGACACGAAGTGGAGTGCCGGTCCAGATCGAGGAGCCACGACACGCCCACCCCCACGCGACGCTCGCGCAGATCCTGACCCCTCGACCGCACTTTCGGAGCGCGGTCAGTACAGCTACGCATCCCGTGCGACTCCCGCCGGCTGGCCCAGGCACCCACGCTCAGGGACCACAGCAGCCCCGCCGTCGAGGAGTCACGACATGCCGAGCCCCGACCTGCGTACACGGCGACCCTCGACCGGAAGTGGGGACGACCAGATCGAGGAGTCACGATCCGCACCGCTCGCCGTGCCAACGAACTCGCCTCGGCCGAACGAACCGCCAGAGAGCATGGGACGCAGTCCAGTAGATTGTGCCTGCAGATTGTGTCTGCGCCCTTGTAGCTCAGCGGTAGAGCATCCGCCTTGTAAGCGGAAGGTCGTGGGTTCGACACCCACCGAGGGCTCCGTAGCGGATCAGCCGATCTGGCCCGCGTCCTGAGAACTCGACCAGCGATGGCCCACCATCTGAGCCTGCCCAGCCCTCTGGCTCCAATCCCCGACCCTTCTGACGAGCGAGGGCCAGCACCTGCTCGACCAACCCCCGATCCTCCGGCAAGCCAGGACCCACCTGCCGGACCAACCCCCTATCCCTCCGGCGAGCCGGAGCCCCCACCTGCTCGATCAGTCCCGCTCGCCGAGGCAGTTGGCGCAACCGTCCAGCAGGATGGGGAGCCGCGGCCGACGGCAGAGCCGAGGAGGCCAGCGCGGTGGTCGAAGCTGCTTCCGACTACTACGAGCGCAGCGACGAACGGGGTCGGCTTCGCTGGAGATGCTCCGGACGAGGGGCTGCTGACGGGCTGGCTGCCAACGGCGCCTGCTGAGGTCCTGGACGTAGGCGGAGGCGCCGGGGTGTACGCGCTGTGGCTCGCCCAGCTCGGCTGCGCCGTCGACCTCGTCGACCCTGTGCAGAAGCACGTCGACCAGCAGTTGGACACGCCCCCCTTTGGTGCCCGCGGTTACTCTCCACCCCATGCTGACTCCCCCGCTCACGCGGCGCCGCGTGGTGGACCTGGGGTACGTGTCGGCAGCGGGCTGTCCGGCCTTCTGACCACGTGGGCCGTGCATCGACGCGCCGCCTGCCGCCCTCCTGGCTGTGCCGTGGGCACGCCGTCTCCCTGAAGCGAAAGGAACCACCTATGTCCGTACTGTCCGAAGTTCTCAGCGCCAACGAGTCGTACGCAGCCACTTTCGGCGCGAAGGCCGACCTGGCACTGCCGCCCGCCCGCCACTTCGCCATCCTCACCTGCATGGATGCCCGGCTCGACCCGGCCGGGTATGCCGGGCTCAGCGAAGGCGATGCGCACGTCATCCGCAACGCCGGAGGTCGGGCGAGCGACGACGCGATCCGCTCGCTCGTNNACTGCGGCATGGAGCTGTTCACCGACGACGTGATGCGCGGCCTGCTGGCGAGCAGCCTCGAGACCGCGGAGATCCGCGACGGGGCGTTCGTCGACGTCGGGAGGGGTCCCGGTTCTGCCGAGGCCCGGTACGTCGACTGGCTCACCATCGCCGACAACGCCGCCAGCGTGGTCGAGGACGTGACGCGGATCCGCAACCATCCGCTCGTACCGAGCACCATCCCCGTCTACGGGTACATCTACGACGTCCGGAGCGGTCGGCTCGTCGAGGTGCCCGAAGCGACCGCCGCCGGCAAGGCCAGCTGACCCATTTCTTTCCCGGCCTCTTCTTCCCGGCGGGCGTCGGGCGTTCGACAGCCCGCCGGGAACGCCCGCTCCACGCGCACAGCTCCGAGGGCGCGTGCACAGTCTTTCGAGCTCCCGCACAACCACTGTGACCGGTTCCCAGCACCACAAGGTTGTGCGGGTCCCGAGGATGACCGGAACTAGCATTCGCCCATGAGCCCGCAGCTCCCCGAGCGCACGACGCGCCGGACGACGCTCATGCGCCCCTGGCACTTCGTCGTCGCCTTCGGGGTCGTCAGCCTTCTGGCGGACATGGTGTACGAAGGGGCGCGGAGCATCATCGGCCCCTATCTGGCCACCCTCGGCGCGTCGGCGACGCTCGTCGGCATCGTGGCCGGAGCCGGCGAGTTCATCGGCTACGGGCTACGAGTGTTCACCGGGTACGCCGTCGGACGAACGCGCCGCTACTGGACCTGGACGATCCTCGGCTACGCGATGACGGTCCTGAGCGTCCCGCTGATCGGCGTCACCGGCGTGCTCGCGCCGGCACTGGTCATGTACGGCACGGAGCGTCTCGGCAAAGCCGTACGGTCGCCTGCCAAGGACACTCTCCTCTCGTACGCAGCCGCCAAGACGGGCCGCGGCAGCGCGTTCGGGGTCCACCAGGCCCTCGACCAGACCGGTGCCCTCCTCGGGCCGCTGCTCCTGGCGGCCATCCTCACCTGGCGCGACGGCGACTACCGGCTCGCCTTCGGCATCCTCGCCATCCCCGGTGTCCTGCTTCTCTGCATGCTGCTCTGGCTGCGGTCGCGGGTGCCCGACCCCCGCGAGTACGAGTCGTCCCTCGAGGACACCACAGCTCCCGACACCGCGCCGATCGCTCACGCGACAGGGCTGCCCGCGACCTTCTGGCAGTACGTCGCGGTGGTCGCGGTCCTCTCCGCCGGGGTTGCGTCGTTCCCGTTGATCGCGTTCCACGCCCTGAACCGGCACCTGGCAGCGGACGCCACCATCCCGTTGCTCTTCGCGGTCGCGATGGCGGTCGACGGGTTGAGCGGGTTCCTCGTGGGCCGGCTGTACGACGCGTACGGCCCTCGCGTGCTGGTTGCAGTTCCGGTTGCGGCAGCGATTGCAGCGATCGCGTTCACGAGCAGCGTCGCTCTGCTGTGGATCGGCGTCGCGATCTGGGGCGTGGTCAACGGCGTCCTGGACTCGACCGTGAAGGCGGTCGTGAGTGAGATCGTGCCGTCGACGAGCCGCGCCGCGGGGTTCGGGTGGCTCGCATTGGTGCGCGGGCTAGGGCTCTTGGTCGCTGGTGCTGCCCTCGGACTCGCGTACGAGCACAACCCGGCCACCGCGATCGGTCTCATCGTCGCGATCAACGTGGTTGCCCTCGCCGGACTGGTGGCGATCCTGCGCCGCATCGAGCGTCGGGGAACCCAGCGTTCCGAGGGGTAGCGCTGACCCGTACGATGCCGTCATGTCACCCACGATGATCGAGCTCATCGGCTATGCCGGAAGCGTCCTCGTGGTGCTGTCGTTCACCATGCGGCGCATCGTCCCGCTGCGACTGGTCTCCGTAGCCGGCGCGATCATCACGGCGGCGTACGGGCTGATGATCCACGCGTGGCCCGTCCTCATCACCAACCTCATCATCGTGTGCATCCACGCGTGGTACCTGTACCGCGAGTTCACCACCTCTCACGAGTTCGACCTGGTGCCCGTCGAGGTCGACGCACCCTTCCTCACCGACTTCCTGTCCGGGCACATGACGGACATCCGCAAGTCGCAGCCGGACTTCACCGTGAACCTGCCCAACGACGTCGCCTACGTGTACATGCGCGACGGGATGCCGGCCGGGGCGCTCCTCGGNNGGGCGCTGGCTGTACGAGAAGGGCGGCTCGCGACCGTTGCGCTCGGCCGGTCTCCACGAGATCGCCGCCCGGGCCGGCACCGACACCCACCGCAGGTTCCTCGAGTCGATGGGCTTCACCGCCGACGGCGACCGGTACGTACGGAAGCTCTAGTCAGGACGCTGCTCCCGCCGAGGCGGCCCCTGACACCTCACTCCGGTGACGGCGCCTCGTGTCGCGGGAGAGCCTGTGCGTGCCGCCCCTTGAGGCCCTGCGCGTCCCGGGCCGCCTGGTACGCCGGCCGCTTCGAGGCCAGGGCTGTCGCCACCGTGAGCGCACCGATGGTGACCAGCGCTCCCAGGATCAGGGCCGCAGGCTCTCCCGAGGTCAGCATTCCGGTGCTGGCGCCGATCGTCGCGGCGGCCATAGGAACGCCCAGCTGAGCCGACGTGGAGATGGCCCACAACGGGCGCTGCCGAGAGAGCGCGAGCGCGAGATGTACGAGGACGGCGCCGACGCCGAGCACGAGGCCGAGCAGGACGAGGCGCGGGTCCTTGACCAGTGCCGCGATCGACAGGGACGCCCCGAGCCATACGAAGTACAGCGGCGCCAGGAACCCCTCGGCGACGGCGAACAGCTGCTTCGCGAGTCGGTGGGGCTCCCCGGCGAACGAGACCGCCAGACCGGCCGCGAACCCCGCGAGCAGCACGGACACGTGCATGAGGGCAGCGACCGCGGCCAGGCCGAACAGCACCACGAGGCTGATCCGCAGCTCGAGGGCGAGGTGGTGGTCCTTGCTGGTGTCGCGCAGCCGGTCCCAGTGGTCCTTCTCGTCGGCCCACCGGAGCGCGAGGGCGATCCCGATGGCGAGTACGGCGATGAGCAGAGCCCCGAGAGCGGCCCGGCCCGCGTTGGCGGGGTCGATGACGAGCGGCAGCGCCACGATGCAGGCGGTGTCCGCGACGGCGACCTGGGCGAGCGTGGGGAGCAGCTGGTCGCCGCCGAGCCCGAGCTGGTCGGCAGCGGGCAGGACGAGCGCGGCGGACGAGGACGCCATGATGACCGCGTACACGGCGCCATGTCCCGTTCCGAACGCCGCCGCGACCCCGTAGCCGGCGGCGGCGGAGACGACGCCCACCCCGGCCGCCCGCAGGACGCCGGTCAGCAGCGCGGGACGCAGGCGGGCGTCGTTGACCGGTACGTGCGTGCCCGCGACGAACATCGTCACCGCGAAGCCGACCTCGCCGAGGAAGGTGAACATCGGGTCCGCGGCGTTGACCAGCCGCAGCCCCGAGCCGCCGATGAGGATGCCCGCCAGAAGCTGTCCGATGACGACAGGCATCCGCCACCTGGCGACGCCGGCGAGCAGCGGCCCGGCGAGCGCCGCGAGGCCGACGAGGGCGAGGATCGGAAGGCTCACGAGCTCAGTCGTCCCACGCGACGATCCGGCAGGGGATCTCCGTGTTCTCGTCGACGTGGTAGCTCGCGCAGATCCGGTGGTAGCCGTCCGCGATCTGCGCCGGTACGCCCTTCACCATGTCGCCCTGGACCAGCAGCACCGGCGACAGCGGCTGGCCCTTGTGGATCTTGTCGAGGTCTGCGGCGACGTGCGCGTTGTCGTCGGCCAGCAGCGGGAGACGCGCGGCGCGCAGGAGGTCCTTGGCCTTCTTCGTCACGACCGTCGCCTTCTGCAGCGCCGCCACCATCGAGTCGACGCGCTGGGGCGAGGCGACCAGAGCGAGGTAGTCGGCAGCCGCCGGGTAGTCGTGCGCATCCGGGTCGTGCTTCCAGGTCACCGTCGTCGTCGCAGCCTTCGCCATGGGAGCATCTTCCTCCCTGGCCGCCATGTCTGTCCGGATCAGGCGCCCACGTCGTACAGGTGATGCTCGACGTCGTGCAGGAAGTACACGGCGAGGGTCTCGACCGTGAACTGCGAACCGTTGCTGCGGACCCCGTGACGGTGCCACTGGTCGCCGGACACGCTGTCGAGCGTCGACGCGGCCTGCTCCGCCGCGATCGCCAGCTCGTCGGCGACGGTCGCCGGGTCCTGCGCCCAGTACCGGTCCTCGATCGCCGTCGCGTCCTGGTCCCAGTTCGCGAAGCGGGCACCATCTGAGGCGAGCATCAGCTCGAGGCGCCGTCCCATCGTGCGGTTGACGTCGCGGACGTGGCAGCCGTACTCGAGCGGGGACCACGTGAGCGGCGCCGGACGGGTCGTCGCCGACGGACCGGCCAGCGCCGCGCGCCACCTCGGTACGGACGCGCGGAGCCGATCTGCGGCAGAGGGCGCGTCGAACGGCCTGAAGCCGCATTCGGTACAACCCTGCGTGATGACGTACGTCCAGTCCCGATCCTCGGGAGGCGGTGCGGAAGGCTCAGACATGAGCGGCAGCGTAGGACACCGAATCCTTCGGACACGGCGAATTCCCGGCGCTCGGACCAGTGAGAGTCTCCCCATGTGAACCGTGTCAACGCTGCTCTGCTGCAAGCATCTGCACCGAGTGCTAGAGACAACTACCCCCCTGGCCTCGTACAGTTCGGCGAAAGCGACCAGCCGAACTGGAGATCGGGGAAGTCTTCACGGCGATGCGGTGGGGACCCGCTTCAGGAGAGGAAGCATGTCTGACCTGTTGACCGTCCGCGGTGTGACGAAGGCCCATGCTGGGATGCCGGTTCTGCGCGGCATCGATCTCGACATCCGTCCCGGCGAAGTCCTCGGCCTCATCGGCGCGAACGGTGCCGGCAAGTCCACCCTCATGAGCATCATCTCGGGCGCCTACCGCGCCGACTCGGGATCGATGCTGATCGAGGGCGATCCGTACAGCCCACTCGACAAGGCGGAGGCCCGCGGTCTCGGCATCGGCATCATCGAGCAGAACTTCCAGATCGACGGCTCCCTCACGGTGGCACAGGCGATCTACCGCAACACCTACCAGGCCCAACGCCCGCACGAGTCCCTGCGCCGCCAGGCGCAGTGGCTGCTCAACGAGGCCGGGGTCCACATCTCTCCCGACGCCCGCATCGGCCACCTGCTCCGTCCCGAGATGGGCCTGGTCGAGGCCGTACGGCTCCTTGCCGACGACGCCCAGATCGTGCTCGTCGACGAGGTCGCGGCGACCTTCAACGTACGAGAGATCGCTGATCTCCACTTCATCACCAGCCGCCTGACGCGGCAGGGCCGCAGCGTCGTGTACATCTCGCACCGCCTGCACGAGGTGAAGGACATCACCAACCGCATCGCGATCCTGCGCGAAGGCGTCATCGTCGACATCCAGAAGTCGGCGCAGACGACCACGGAGCGCATGGCCGAGATGATGTTCGGCCGCGTCGTCAACCGGGACAAGCGCACCACCACGCACAGCTCGGAGACCGTCCTGCGGGCCAAGAACCTGCGCGGCGGCACCCTCCAGGGCGTCGACTTCGAGCTCCATCGCGGCGAGGTGCTCGCGTTCGTGGGTCCGCGTCACTCCGGCATCTCCGACATCGTCGGGGCCATCACGGGCGACCGTCCCGGCATGTTCGACGAGCTCGAGGTCTTCGGCCAGCAGCGCCGGATCACCCGCCCCGAGGACGCGGCCGCGCTGCGCATCACGTACTTCTCCGAGGATGACATCGACCTCGGCGTCTCCAAGGACGAGAGCATCGCCCGAAGCCTCATGTCCGGCGGGTGGGGTGCCGACGTCGACTTCGACGACGAGGTCGCCGCGCTGCGCGACATCATCGGCGTGCTCGGCAAGTTCCAGGTGAAGGCCAAGAGCATCCTCGGCAACGTCGACGCGCTGTCCGGCGGCGACCAGCAGAAGATCGCGCTCGCCCGGTTCATGAGCGAGGACTGCGACATCATGATTCTCAACGAGCCCACCCGTGGGCTCGACATGAGCTCCCGCCACGACGTCCACAAGATGCTGTCCGAGCTCACCGAGAGCGGCAAGTCGGCGATCCTCCTGTCGACCGACTACGAGGACGCGCTGGACTGGTCCGACCGCGTCGTCGTCGTACGCGACGGCATCGTGTGGCGCAACGTGCTCAGCAAGGACTGCACCGCTGACCAGCTCACGCTGTGGGCCCGGGAGGCGGAGAAGCGTCCGCGCCGCGTCTGGGAGGACGACGAGAGCACGGCTCTGGCCGAGGAGCTCGCGGTCGAGCAGGAGGCGGAGGAGTCCGCGCTCCGTGCCCAGGAGGAGGAGCTGGACCGCCAGATCGTGGCCCGCGCCTCCCGCGCGATGATCTGAGTCAGTCCGCGCGGAGCGCTCGCTCGAGCGCTGCGCTCGCTCGGTCGCCGAACGCCACCAGCCGTACGTCCTCGACGTGTGTGGTCGCACCCTTGATGGCCTCCACGGCGGCATCGGCGGCATCGTCCAGCGGCCATCCGTAGGCACCCGCGCTGAGCAGGGGGAACGCAACGCTCGTGGCGCCCACCTCGTCGGCGACACGCAGGCTGTTCGTGTACGCCGCCAGCAGTGTCGATCGCCGGTCCTCCCGCGTCGAGTAGACCGGCCCGACCGTATGGATCACCCAGGTCGCCGGCAGGTGCCCCGCTGTGGTCGCCACGGCTTGTCCGGGCGGAAGCCCGGCCGGCAGCGTCGTCTCGCGCAGCTTTCGGCAGGCCGCGAGGATCTCTGGTCCTCCGGCGTGATGGATCGCGCCGTCGACGCCGCCGCCGCCCAGCAGAGAGGAGTTCGCGGCGTTGACGATCGCGTCGACCGCCACGCCGGTGATGTCACCTTCGACGATGCTGATCCGCATGCTGCCAGCCTAGATCCGGCGTTGGATGCGCCCCCAGACGGGACCATCCGTGGTGAGATGGATCTCAGTGGGCTGGGCACCCGGTCCCCTGCCAACGTAGATTGCTCCCTGCCCTGGTAAACGGTCGAAGGATCTTGCGTGTCGAAGCTGCAGGACAAGCTCGCGGAGCTGGTCGAGACGACGACCGGCGCCGAGGGTGCCGCGCTCATCGACATCGGCACGGGGATGACCCTCGCACAGGCGGGAACTCCCGGCTTCGACCTCGACGTCGCAGCGCAAGGGTTCGCCACTGCGGTGCGCTACCAGCTCCGTACGATCAGCGACCTCGGCCTCAACGACCTCGCCGAGGGCATGCTCATCTCCCAGGGCTCGCACCACCACATCTTCGGGGTCCGGACATCCGACAACCGTGAGGGACTGATCGTCTACCTCGCCGTACGTCGCGACGGAGCCACTCTCTCCGCAGCCCGTCGCCGGGTCGCGATGATGGCGTCCCGGCTCCCTGCCTGACTCGCTGCCTGACTACGGCGCGAGGCGCTCGACGACCCAGCGGCTGCCCTCGCGGCGGTAGTGGATCCGGTCGTGGAGCCGCGACGGACGGGCATCCGCCACGTCGAACTGGCCGGTCTCGTACGGGCGCCGCATGTCCTGCGTGCTCAGTTCCGCGATGCTATTCGTGCGTACCTGCGACGGTTCAGGCACCCCGGGGTGGAGCGTCAGGCGGGCGTCGCAGCAGTACGGGAGCGACGCCACCACCAGGTGGCCAGCATGACCACGAGGACCCCGATCGTCACGTACAGGGAGTAGTCGGCGTAGATCCTCACGATCCGTACGGCCGGCTCTCCGATGGACCATCCCAGCCAGAGGTAGCCCGCCTGCGCCACCGCGGCCGTGACGATGTCGATGATGAGGAACTTCCGCAGCCTCATGCCGGACGCCCCGACAGCTGCGTAGATCAGCGCCATCGGGAGAGGCAGCGGAAGGTACGTGGCGATGACCGCGAGCGTCTCGTACCGATGGGTGAACTTCAGGACGATCTCTGCGCGCCGCTTCGACATCTTGCTGGTGCCGGTGAACGACTCGAGGATCACCGGCCCCCAGAGCTTGCCGGCCCACCAGTAGACCCAGTCGAACTTGACGATCGACAGTGTCACCGCCAGCCAGTAGATGACGATCGGCCCGCCGTTGACCTCGAGCCAGGCACCGGTCGCGACGACGCTCGTCCGGCCACCGTTGATGACGGCCGACAGCGGGGGGTTCGCGAGCAGCAACGGGCGCAGCGGCAGCATGACCAGCGCCCAGACACCGAGGATCGCGATGCCGGTGTAGCAGGCGATGTCCGAGCGGTTCGGCTTGTGGCGCCACGGGAGCCGCGGGTCGTCCCACCACTCCTTCGGTGCGTCCGCGTCGGCCTGGTCGCCGGAAGCGGCGTCCTCGACGAGGATCTCGGGTTCGTCGCCCGTCGCTGCCTCGTGCGGTTCCTGCTCGTCGGTCACCGTTCGAGCGTACAGGTCAGGCTGATCGGAGCTCCGCGAGCACCAGCGTGAGGTCCTCGCCGTCGAGCGTCACCTCAGCCGTGAGCACGCCGAGGGCGTCGATCGGCTCCGCGTCGTCGGGATGACGCGGGACATGGATCGTGTACGAGCCGTACGAGATCAGGTCGTCGCCCTGGAGCTCGCCCGGCGCCGCCTCGACGCCGTCCGCGCCGGATCCCTGTACGGGCGTGGTCGCGGAGGCACCGGCAGGGACGCCTGCTCCGGTGTCGCCCTCCACGATCGTGCGCAACAGCTCGTTCTGGTAGACGGGGTCGGCCACGGCGTCGTACGTCCAGCGCTTCCCGAGGACGGAGTGGTCCATGGTGCCGACCAGTGCGTCGTCGGCGCCGTCGAGTGGTGCGTCACGGTACGTGAGCGGCACCTGGTACAGCACCCCTCCGCTCGTCACGAGCATCACCTGGATCCCGACCGCACCGGCCGGGTCGACGAAGCGGAACTGGCCGACCATCGTCAGGTCGCTCGCGTCGCCGCTGAACCACGGCTGTGCGGGCAGCCAAGCCCTCATCAGCTCGAGCTTGTTCGGGATCAATGTCGCCTGTGTGTGGATCTCGGCTACGCCGGCCATAGCTCCTCCTTCGCCACCGTCAGCCTGCCAGACACAGCACAGGGCCGTCACGCCCCACACGCACGTGACGGCCCCGGGCAGTGACCTCAGTGAGCGACTGCGCCCTCTGCGCCCGCCCCGGTCATGGACCGGACCTCCATCTCGGCCTGCAGGTCCTCGTCGGCCGGCACCTTCGCCGTGAGCGTGCCGATGATGCCTGCGATGAAGGCCAGCGGCATGGACACGATGGTCGGGTTCGTCAGCGGGAAGATCGCCAGCGGGCCCGTCACGACAGCTGGGGAGAAGATGATCAGCACGATCGACGAGGCCAGGCCGGTGTAGATCGACCAGACCGAGCCGCGGGTGTTGAACCGCTTCCAGTACATCGTCATGAGGATGCCCGGCAGGTTCGCCGATGCCGCCACCCCGAACGCGAGCGACACGAGGAAGGCGATGTTCTGCCCGTTGGCGAGGATGCCGCCGATGATTGCGAGGATGCCGATGACGACGGCTGCGATGCGGGCGACCTTCACCTCCTGCGCCGGATCCGCCTTGCCGGACTTGATCACCGAGTTGTACAGGTCATGCGCGAACGACGCCGACGCGGTGATGGTGAGGCCGGCGACGACCGCGAGGATCGTCGCGAACGCCACACCGGAGATCACCGCCATGAGCACCTCGCCGCCCAGGTGCAGGGCCAGCAGCGGGGCGGCTGAGTTGGCCTTGCCCGGCGCCGCGAGGATGTTCTTCACACCCACGAGCTCGGCCGCGCCGTAGCCCAGGACGAGGGTCAGCAGGAAGAAGAACCCGACCAGGACGATCGCGTACACCGCCGAGCGGCGGGCCTCCTTGGCGGACGGCACCGTGTAGAACCGCATCAGCACGTGCGGCAGGCCCGACGGGCCGCCAACCAGCGCGATCGCGAGCGAGAGGAAGCTCAGCCGCGTGATCCAGTCCTTGCCGTACTGGAGGCCGGGGATGAGGATCGACTTCCCGTCGACCGCCTGGCGTGCGCTGTTGGCGCTGCCCAGGAGTGCGGAGAGGTTGAAGCCGTGGTTGAAGAGCACGAGCGCGGCCATGATCGTCGCGCCGGTGATCAGCAGGACCGCCTTGATCATCTGGACCCAGGTGGTGCCCTTCATGCCGCCGACGAGGACGTACACCAGCATGATGACGCCCACGGCTGCGATGACCACGCCCTGCCAGACCGGGCTGGTCACTCCCAGCAGGAGCGCCACCAGGCCGCCGGCGCCGGCCATCTGGGCCAGCAGGTAGACCAGCGAGATCGTGAGGGTCGAGACCGCGGCGGCGGTACGGACGGGCTTCTGGGCCATCCGGAAGCTCAGCACGTCGGCCATCGTGTACTTGCCGGTGTTGCGCAGCGGCTCAGCGACCAGGTAGAGCGCCAGCAGCAGCGCGATGAAGAAGCCGACCGAGTAGAGCAGGCCGTCGTAGCCGTACACGGCGATCGCGCCGGTCACTCCGAGGAAGGCAGCGGCCGACAGGTAGTCGCCGGTGATCGCCAGGCCGTTCTGGCGACCCGAGAAGGCGCCGCCGCCCGTGTAGAAGGAGCTGGCCTTCTTCTGGGAGTTGCGGGTCACCCTGATGACGATGGCCATCGTGGCGATGACGAACACCGCGAAGATGGCGATGTTGATGACGGGGTTGCCCGTCGTCTGGAGGATCGTCACTTGGAGACCTCAGATTCGATCGTGGCGCGCACGGAGGCGGCCATGGGGTCGAGGACGCGGCTGGCGCGCCGCACGTACAGCCAGGTGGCGAACCACGTCGTCGGGAACTGGGCGAGGCCGATGACCATGCCCACGTTCAGGTTGCCGATGGCCGGGGCCGACATGAACTTCACGGCGTACAAGGACAGCAGGACGTACAGGAAGTACCAGACGAGCACCGCAGCGACCGTCGGGAAGGCGAAGCTGACGAACGAGCGGCGAAGCTTCTGGTACGGCTCCGACGCCTTCACGTCGGCGAACGACTTGGCGGTCGGGTGAGGATGCGTGGGCTCTGGCTGCGACAGCTGCGGCAGCGGCCAGTGGTCCTTCGGCAGGTGGAGCTCCGGGTCGTCCGGAGGTGTCGCGGTGGGCGAGAGGGACATCGTTTCCCCGTTCGTGGTTCGTGAACAACTGCGGAGCGCCCGGGGGCGCGTGGGCATGCCGCTGCCGAGGTGAGGGAGCAAGGGCACGAAACGATCGCGTATGTCAGTGACCAGACCGACGTCTATGTCGGTGGTCGATGCGCAGACATTAGGGGATAGTTTGACGTGAAGCAACTTGACGTCAAGTGAAACGTTCTCGTCGTCGGACGGGTGCGTGACAGCGCGTCAGGCCCTGTCGGCAGCCAGGATCTGCTCCCGGAGGATGTCCGCGTGGCCGGCGTGCTGGGCGAGCTCGGCGATGCAGTGGATGGTCACCCAGCGCAACGAGATCGGGCCGCGGCGGTTGCCGAGGATGGGCTCGTCCAGAGACATGCCGGCGATGCGCTGCCGCGATGCCGCGCACACCGCGTCGTACCGTTCCAGAACGGACGCGATCGTGTCCTCGTCGGTCAGCACGAACGAGTCCTCGGCGCTGCTGGCGAACCCGAAGTCAGCGCGCGGTCGGAACGTGATCCCCTCGTCGAACCACGCGAGCTCGACGAACGTGGCGTGCTTGACGAGACCCAGGAGTGTCGTCAGCGACGGGACCAGGGAGCNNCTCATGGCGGTCAGCGTACGGCGTCGCGCGCGGCGACGAAGGCCTCCAGAGCCAGGTCCAGGTCGGCGCGGGTGTGGGCCGCGGAGAGCTGCGTACGGATGCGCGCCTTGCCCTGCGGCACCACCGGGTAGGAGAACGCTCGCACGTACACGCCACGCGCCACGAGCTCGTCGGCCATCCGCGACGCCACGGTGGCGTCGCCGATCATCACGGGCACGATCGGGTGGTCGGACTCCGGCACCTCGAACCCCAGCTCGTGAAGGCGGCTCCGGAAGTACGTGGTGTTGTCGCGCAACGTCTGACGGAGGTCGCCCGACGACGTGAGCAGGTCGAGCACAGCGAGCGACGCCGCGACGATGCTCGGCGCGAGCGAGTTGCTGAACAGGTACGGCCGCGAGCGCTGCCTGAGCCACTCGACGATCTCGGACGGGCCGGACACGTACCCGCCAGAGGCTCCGCCCATCGCCTTGCCGAGCGTGCCGGTGATGACGTCGACCCTGCCCTGGACACCGAGGTGCTCCGGCGTTCCCGCTCCCGTGTCGCCGATGAAGCCCACCGCGTGCGAGTCGTCGACCATCACGAGCGCGTCGTGCGCCTCGGCGAGGTCGCAGATGCCGGGCAGCGGCGCGAGGTAGCCGTCCATCGAGAAGACGCCGTCCGTCGCGATGATCCGGCGGCGAGCGCCCGAGGCTGCGTCGAGCTGGGTGGCGAGGTCGTCGAGGTCGCGGTTGCGGTACCTGTAGCGAGCCGCCTTCGACAGCCGGACGCCGTCGATGATGCTCGCGTGGTTCAGCTCGTCGGAGATGATCGCGTCGGAAGAGTCGGTGACCGCCTCGAAGAAGCCGCCGTTCGCGTCGAAGCACGAGCTGTACAGGATGGTCGCCTCGGTGCCCAGGAACGCCGACAGCCGCCGCTCGAGCTCGATGTGGAGCTCGGTCGTTCCACAGATGAACCGTACGGAGGCCATCCCGAAGCCCCACTCGTCGAGCCCCTTGCGCGCCGCCTCGATGACCGCCGGATGGTCGGCGAGCCCCAGGTAGTTGTTGGCGCAGAAGTTGATGACCTGTTTCCCGGCGACGGTGATCTCGCGCGACTGAGGTGACGCGAGCCGACCTTCCTCCTTGTACAGCCCTGCTACCCGCAGCTCGTCGAGCCCTGTCTGTAGCTCCCCACCGAATCCGTACATGCCACTCTCCTCGTCGTTCCCAGAACCTACTCGCGCCCAGTCGGCCACCGCCGTGCGAAGGGTGTCGGTTTCCCAAGGGATGTGGTCAGACCTGCACCTCCCACACCGAATCTGGTGTGGGAGGTGCAGGTTTCGCGACACCCCTTGAGAAACCGACCAGAGACCAGGCGGGCACAACGACGAGCGTGCCGTCAGGACCAGTGCATGACCACCTTGCCGCCCTGGCCGGACGCGGCGGTGGCGAACGCCGCCTCGTGGTCGGCAGCGTCGAAGCGGTCGGTGATGACGCCGGAGATGTCGAGGCCCGCCTGGATGAGCACGCTCATCGCGTACCAGGTCTCGAACATCTCACGGCCGTAGATGCCCTTGAGGGTGATCATGTGGAAGACCAGCGTCGACAGGTCGAGCGTCGTCTCTCCCGACGGGATGCCAAGCATCGCGATACGGCCGCCGTGGGTCATGTTGGCGAGCATGTCGCGAAGCGCCGCGGAGGCTCCGGACATCTCGAGCCCCACGTCGAAGCCCTCGGTCATGCCGAGGTCACGCTGCGCGTCAGCCACGGTCTCGCGAGAGACGTTGACCGTACGGGTGGCGCCGAGGCGGCTCGCCAGCGCGAGCCTGGAGTCGGACAGGTCGGTGACCACGACGAACCGTGCGCCGGCGTGCCGAGCGACCATGGCCGCCATGATGCCGATCGGTCCGGCACCGCTGACGAGCACGTCCTCGCCGAGGCACGGGAACTGCAGTGCGGTGTGGACGGCGTTGCCGAACGGGTCGAAGATCGCCGCGACGTCGATGTCGATCGCGTGCCGGTGCACCCACACGTTGCCGGCGGGGATCGCGACGTAGTCCGCGAACGCGCCGTCGAGCTGGACACCGATTCCCAGCGTCCGTACGCACAGGTGACGACGTCCGGCGCGGCAGTTGCGGCACTGTCCGCACACGATGTGCCCCTCACCGGACACCAGCTGACCGATCTCGAACCCCTCGACCGCAGCACCGAGCGCCGCGATCTCACCGGCGAACTCGTGACCGATGACGCGCGGCGTACGGATCGTGCGCTGCGCCCAGTCGTCCCAGGAGGCGATGTGCAGGTCGGTGCCGCAGATGCCGGTCGACCGCACCCGTACCAGCACGTCGTTCGGTCCGATCTCCGGCGTCGGGACGTCGACGAGCGACAACCCCGCCCGCGGCTCGGCCTTGACCAGCGCACGCATCGTGGCCGGCACCCCTCGCAGACTCGACACCCGCACCCTTTCGTCAGTGAAACGTCCGCCAGCGTATCCCTGCGGCTCCCGACCGCTCCGAGCGCCTACGCGCTGCCCCGCGGCGGGTCCGACGGCCTCACACATCGGAATTGTGCACCTCTGTTCACTTCGGATACGTGGCCGTGAGAGGATCGCCAGTAGAGGAGCACAGCTCCTCGTTCGTTCCACAACGGATCGTCGGGCACGTACCTGCCCGTGGAAAGGAAACTCAACTGTGGCTACCGTCACATTCGCAGACGCCTCGCGCGTCTACCCGGGGTCGGATCATCCGGCCGTCGACAAGCTCACCCTGGAAATCGGGGATGGCGAGTTCATGGTCCTCGTCGGCCCCTCCGGCTGCGGCAAGTCGACGTCGCTGCGCATGCTCGCAGGACTCGAAGAGGTCAACACCGGCAACATCTACATCGGCGACCGCGACGTCACCGACCTGCCGCCGAAGGACCGGGACATCGCGATGGTGTTCCAGAACTACGCGCTCTACCCGCACATGACCGTCGCCGACAACATGGGCTTCGCGCTCAAGATGCAGGGCGTCGGCAAGCAGGAGCGCGCCGAGCGCGTCCTCGAGGCAGCGAAGCTGCTGGGTCTGGAGGACTTCCTGTCCCGCAAGCCGAAGGCCCTCTCCGGCGGCCAGCGCCAGCGCGTCGCCATGGGCCGAGCGATCGTACGTCAGCCGCAGGTCTTCCTCATGGACGAGCCGCT
>PMBM01000166.1 GCA_003153855.1 Propionibacteriaceae bacterium | reverse complement strand
GTACACAGCCAGGTAGCCGTCGACCATCCGGTCGACACTGAACCTGCTGATCGCCTGAGCCCGTACGGCCGCACGATCGAGCTGTACGGCCCGGCTGACCGCATCCACCGCCTGGTCGACGTCGTCGGCGAGGTAGCCGGTCACGCCCTCGTCGACGACCTCGGGCATCGACCCCCGGCGGTACGCGACGACGGGTGTGCCGCACATCATGGCCTCGGCGACCGACAGGCCGAACGGCTCGTCGAAGCCGATCGGGTGGAGAAGAACCGTTGCCTCGCCGAGGATGCGCGCACGGTCCACCGGACCGACCGAGCCGAGGTACGACACCGCGGCGCCGTCGATCGCGGGACGTACGCGCTCGTCGAAGTACTCGCGGTCCTGCACCGGCCCGCAGATCACCAGCGGGCGACCACACGCCCGAGCGATGCTGATGGCCGCCTCTGTGCCCTTGTCGGGGTGGATACGGCCGAACGTGACCAGGGCACCGCCGCCGGGACCCTCAGGCAGCTCGGCGACGTCGATGCCGTGGTAGACGGTGGCGACGTAGTCGAGATCCGGCGAGCGGTCGGAGTCCGAGATCGACACGAACCGCGAGCGGGAGGCCCGGTAGGCCGGGAGGATGGCCGGCCCCGAGAACCCGTGGATCGTGGTCACCATCGGCGCGTCACAGAAGTGGTCGAATGCGAGGGGCAGCCAGTCGAGCTGGTTGTGCACGATGTCGAACTCCGCGGACCGCGACAGCGCGTGGGCCACGTGGAGCGCCTCCCAGATGCGTCCGTCCATCTCCGGGTCGGCGCCGTAGCAGTGCGGGGCCACGCCGTCCAGCTGGGCCGTCGTCAGGGAGTCCAGGGTGGCGAAGAGCGTCACCTCGACCCCGCGCGCGACGAGACCCTCGGTGAGGAGGCTGGTCACCCGTTCCCAGGGTCCGTAGTCCTCCGGCGGTGTGCGCCACGCAACNNCGGTTCACGAGGAACTTCGTGAAGTTCCACTTGATCGCGTCGCCGAGGAAGCCGCCCTTCTCCTTGCGCAGCCACGTGAACAGCGGGTGGGCGTCGCTGCCGTTGACGTCGATCTTGTGGAACATCGGGAACGAGACGCCGTAGTTCAGCTGGCAGTACTCAGCCGTTTCCTTGTCGTTGTCGAACTCCTGGTTCGCGAACTGGTCGCACGGGAAGCCCAGGACGACGAGACCCTGATCCGCCAGGTCGTCGTACAGCTTCTCCAGCCCGGCGAACTGGGGCGTGAAGCCGCACTTGGAGGCGGTGTTGACGACCAGCACCACCTTGCCGAGGTAGTCCCCCAGCGCCTGGTCCTTGCCCGTGATGGTGGTGGCCGAAAAGTCCTGCAGGGTCATGTGTTCTCCTCCGGTGTCGCTGTGGACAAGGCTCGGCGCCCCGCTCCTATTCCCCGAAGGAGGCCAACGGCCGTGGCGAAAGTGCGACGATGGGGTCACCATGAGCGCGACCGATGCAACGGGTTCTGGGTCCGTCGCGACCGAGTCGTCCTGGGTCCCTCTGTTCCGCCTGGCGTCCGTCACTGCGGTGGCCGTGGTCTGCCTGATCCCGCTGCAGGCACTGGTCTTCCTGCTGAGCCCTCCCCCGCAGACCGTCCTCGGCTACTTCGACCTCTTCCAGCGCAACCCGTTCCTCGGGCTCGTGGACCTCGACCTGCTGCTGATCGTCGACTACCTGGCGATGATCCCCCTGTACCTGTCGCTGTACGTGCTCGTCGGGCGCCGGTCGAACACCTTGGCGCTGCTCGGGCTCGTACTCGGCCTGTTCAGCCTTCTGCTGTTCCTCGTCTCGCGTGAGGCGACGTTCTCGATGTGGATGCTGAGCTCGCAGTACGCGTCCGCGGCCGAGCCGCAGCGCGCCGCGTTGGTCGCCTCGGGGCAGGTGCTGCTGACCATGTACAACGGCGGTACGTTCGGGCTGAGCTACGTCCTGGGTGCGGTCAGCACGATGCTGTTCTCCGTGCCGCTGTGGCGGTACGAGATCCTCGGCAGGGCTGTCGGAGTCGTCGGGGTGATCACGGCGGTGACCATGCTGGTACCCCCGAACACCGGGCCGGTCGGTCTGGTGCTGGCGATGCTCTCGCTCATCCCGACCGCCGTCTGGCTGATCCTGCTGGCGCGACGTCTCAAACGGGCAGCGGCTTGATCAGCGGTACGACGTCGGCGATCGAGTCGACGACGAGCGTGGGCCGGTACGGGAACGTGTCGACCTGCTCGCGCTTCGTGGAGCCGGTGAGGACGAGGATCGTACGCAGGCCGGCCTCGAGGCCGGAGATGACGTCGGTGTCCATGCGATCCCCCACCATCATCGTGGTGCTGGCGTGCGCGTCGATGGCGCGCAAGGCAGACCGCATCATGAACGGGTTCGGCTTGCCCACGAAGTAGGGCTTGCGGTTGGTCGCCGCCTGGATGAGTGCGGCCACTGCGCCGGTCGCCGGCAGGGTGCCCCAAGCGCTCGGGCCACTCGGATCGGGGTTGGTCGCAATGAAACGCGACCCCGACTCGATAAGCCTGATCGCACGGGTGATCGCCTCGAAGCCGTACGTCCTCGTCTCGCCCAGCACGACGTAGTCCGGGTTCCGCTCCGACAGGGTCAGCCCCGCCTCGTGCATCGCCGTGGTGAGACCGGCCTCGCCGATGACGAAGCAGGTCGCGCCGGGTTCCTGCTCCGCGATGAACTTCGCGGTCGCCTGGCCGGAGGTCCAGATCGCGTGCTCCGGGACGTCGATGCCCGACGCGAGGAGCCTCGCGCGCAGGTCACGCGGCGTGTACATCGAGTTGTTCGTGAGGACCATGAACGGCAGCCCGGCTGCCTTCAGCGTCTCGATGAACTCCGAGCCGCCGGGGAGCGGGTCCTCCTCGTGCACCAGGACGCCGTCCATGTCGGTGAGCCACGCGGCGACAGGCGGGTCAGTCAGAGGCATGACACCAGTCAATCAGACGACTCCTCCGCCCCGAAGCCGTACCACAGTCCCAAGACCGTCGCAGCGATCAGCAGCGGGGTACCGAGCGCCGAGTCGCCCGTGGCATCGAGGTCCGACAACGCGAGCCCGAGCTGTACGCGCGTGGCCGCGACGAACGCGACGATGGCGAACGCGAACAGGGTGTTGGCGAGGTAGGCGAAGATGCGCGTCGGTTCGGGGAAGCGTCTGCTGCCCTCGCGCGTGAAGTGCGCACCTGTGAGCGCCTGCCAGATCAACCCGAACAGTGCGACGCCGAGCCCCGCGTAGCCGAGGATCGCGCTCACGGGATCGTCGAGAGCGTTGCGGTACGTGTAGAGGCCGCCCACGAGCAGCACCGTCAGCAGGCCCACCAACCGCTGCCTGGTCAATCGCCGTGCCAGGAACAGGACGACAAGCAACGCGATGGCGAGCCACGAGGTGACCGCTGCGATCGCTTCGGGGGTACGCGCTCGCGACATGCCGGGAGGAAGGAGACCTCCGAGAGCACCGGTAACGGCGTACACGCAGACGGCCGCCAGCAGGCTCGCTTCGCCGAGGCGTCCGCGTCGTGCGAGAACGATCCCGCCGATCCCCAGCCCAACACCCGGGACTGCTCGCCACCCCGAGGAGTTCACCACCTGCCAGACGGCGTCGAAGCTCGTGCTGACCACCGACTCACCCGGCAGATGGAGCAGCGTCCAGATGCCGTAGAACCACGTGACGGGAACCATGAGCACGACGATGCCCGTGAGCAGCATCGCGACCGGAAACGACCACGCGGTCCACAGCTCCGGCAGCTCCCCGGGTCGTACGACCTCGTGGCGCGGTGACAGACGCCACACAAGGATGAGTGCGAGCGCAGTCAGGCCCAGCGTGACCACCGCCCCGAGGAGAGCTTCCGAGCCCTGCTCGAGAGGGTCCCCCGACACGGTCTGGATTGTCGTGAAGAGTCGCCACGCGACGACGACAACGACGCCGATGATCGTCAGGACGCGCGGTACCGGACGTACGGCGACTGCCTCGGCTGCCGACACAGTAATGAGCGCCGGTGCGACGCCGGCGGCGATCAGCGCAGGCATGGCGACTGCGGCGAAGTCGGTCAGCTGAGCCTCGATGCCGACGAGCCGTGTGTCGAGCGCGATCAGCGCTCCCACCCCGGGCGCGATGAGGATGACCAGCCAGCTGATCCCAATGAGGGTCGTGATCAGCGGGAACTCCCACCACACGTATGGGGCGCGCCGCCTCGCGAACACGATGACGATCACCGCGAGATAGCTGACCGCGGCCACGGCGATCACCAGGACGCGCCCCTGCGAGAACAGGGCGAGGCCCGCCATCCCCGTGATGGCCACGGCGAGCCCTGGAAGCTTGATGTACCACGCGAGCCGGATCAGTGCGCAGTGCGCCAGACCCAGCGTCCAGACGACCGCCGCGACGAAGACGGGGAGGAGGATCCCGGGGATCGACCGGTTCGTCGCCTGGGACGGGATGAACGGGAAGTGGGCCCGCAGGACACCGGCGAACACCGATATGGCAGCGAGAACGACAATGAGTGCACCCGTTGCCCATCCGATCACCGCCATCCCTGCCGGCCAGCGAGAGGGGATCGGGCGCCCGTCGGCGATGGGCTCGGCGAAGGTGACCTCGAGCGCCCGCCGTACAGCCCGCACCACCGGGTGCATGGCCCGCTGGTCCACCCGCTCCTCCGCCTCGACCGTCACGACAGGGCCTCCCGGAACATCTCGGCGGTGGTGATGGCGTCCAGCGTGCTCGGACTCGCCGCGATGAAGACGTTGATCTGCGGCAGGTGACCCAGTCCGTGGGGGACCCGCGCGACCTCGGTGCCGTCGCGGCCCAGCACTATGACGCTGTCCGTCGTCGCCACGACTGCTCGGTTGCCGACCACGAGAAGGTCGAGGGTCTTCCGGTTGATCGTCCACAGCAGGTTGCCGGTGGCGGGGTCGAAGGTCTCGGCGCCCTCGCGGCCCAGGAACGCGACCACGACTCCGTCCAGGTCCGAGAGGGACAGGAGAGACGAAGGGCCCCACGCGCGCCACAGCTTGTTCCCGGTGGCCACGTCATAGCCCCGAAGAGTCCCCGCGCCCCGCTCGGTCACGACGACCACGCCACCCGAGATCGCGAATGCCGCCGCGGGGAACTCCGTCGATCGCCACTGCTCCTGGCCATCGCGGCCGAACGCCACAGTCGTGCCGATCTCGTCGACGACGACCATGGTGTCGCCGGAGGCAACTGGCCCCAGCGCGAGCTCGCCCGGTGTCTTGGCGCGCCACACCTCGTGACCGGTCGACGGGTCCAGCGCCATCACGGTGCCGTCGACGGACGTCACCACGACCTGGCCGCCGAACGCGATCGCCGGCTGGTCGACCGAGTCCGGGGTGGAGACGATCCACATGACCACCCCCGTCGGGCCGTACGCGACGACGTGCCGCTCACTCGTCGTCGCCACGGTGACCTGCCCCAGCGTCACGCATGTGAGCAGGGCGCCACCCGGATGAGCACGCCACATGGTGTGATCGATGGTGCCGGTGGTCGCGGTCGGGTTGATCGCCACGACGTCGTTGCCGGTCCGGAGTCCGGCAACCACCGTTCCGTCAGGCAGCTCGCCAGGCCGCGACGCGTACAGCGGTGACAGCAGGGATGTCCCCACCGGGTCCAGCGTCGTGGTCTTCCCGGTCGCTCCGCTCGCTCGGCTCCAGTCGAAGACGTCCGCCGCGATCGGGTAGGACAGGGCCGGCACCGCTCCGATCTGATGCTGCAGGTTGTCCTCCACGAAACGGACCATGCCTCGGCCGGGGCACCAGGTCCGAGACGTGGAGAGCTTGGCCGTTCCGTACGTCTCCGCGAGCGTGGTGTCGAGGCACCCCGCCGCCGCCAGGTCCGCCTCGGGGGGTGTGGCCGCCGCGCCCTGGGCCGTGTACGGGCCGGAGCCGCCGGGTAGGCCGTTCGTCATGACGATGATCGTTCCGGAGGACTCCCAGGTGCCGCCGGCGTGCACGTCCTCGGGCAGCTCCAACAGTCCCCCCTTGTAGATGATGGAGTTCTTGCCGTCGGTGAGGACCTCGCGGCGCACCACTCCGTCGGCCAGTGAGAAGAGGTCGTCGCCGTGGACCGCCGTGGCTGGTGTGCTTCCCATCGTCCACGAGAACCGCGCCATGTCCACGGTCGACGGGTCGAGCGGCGTGTGGATCGCCCACCATCCCATCGGGTCCGGGCCTGAGCTGCCGAGGTCGTACACACCGTGCCCACGGGCCCACGTCCCGGATCCGACCTGCGCCTGCGCGCCGCCGGAGGTGAACCACTCGGTGTACCCGTCCGCGCCCACCATGGCGAGCGCCGCGGAGGATCGC
This sequence comes from Propionibacteriaceae bacterium, assembly GCA_003153855.1. Lineage (GTDB taxonomy): Bacteria > Actinomycetota > Actinomycetes > Propionibacteriales > Propionibacteriaceae > Fen-668. The sequence goes on along the minus strand of PMBM01000166.1, from coordinate 11,981 downwards.
CCCGTTCCGCTCACTCCGTGCGACCCAGCGACAAGCAGCCCGGCCAGGAGCACGAGGCACCACACGAGCGTGGCGACCGTACGGCGCTTGGGCACTTTCGGGGGCTTGGGCTGTACGGGCGGCTGCGGCGGGACCGGCGCCTGCCACTGCGGCGTCCACTGCTGNNAGGCTGCCACTGCGGCCCCGGTCCGGGGCTGCCCCACGGGCCCGGGGCGGCCGGAGGCGGTCCGCCGGACCAGCCCGGCCGGTACGGATCCGGCGTCACTCCCACGCGCATACCGTAGGGCCGCGGCGGGTCGGTGCAACACGTGTCCGGGAAGGCATTCCATGGATCGTGAGGACTAGGGTCGACGGACGAGGCCGGAATCGGCTGTCGGAAGGGTTCTTCGTGGTTTCTGTCGTCATCTTCACGGGTCTGTCGCGCTATCGGGACCCGTGGCATCCCGTGGCCGAGACGTCCATTGAGATCGCCCGAGTCGTACGTGCGCTCGGCATCGAACCCGAGATGCGGACCGACGAGACGCCTGATGCGTTGGCCGATCTCGACGGCGTGGACCTGCTCGTCGTGAACTCCGGGCGGGGCGACCCTGATGCCCCGCCCACGTACGACCCGGCATGGCAGCCGAGCTTCGACGCCGTCGCCGCGTACGCCGCCGCCGGGTCGCCGATCCTCGCCGTCCACAGCTCCGCGGCAGCGTTCCCGGAATGGCCGGCGTGGACCGAGATCATCGGTACGGGCTGGACGCCGGGAGTCTCAGGACATCCCGAGATCAGCCTCGCCGTGTACGAGGCGGACCCGTCAGCGGTCGACCACCCGGTGTTCGACGGCCTGACTCCGATCGACGGCGTGACCGAACGGCCCGCCGTCGTCGCGTACGACGAGCGCTACTGGCGCCTGCCCGTCCACGACGGGAACACTCCCCTGCTGGGCCACGACACACGAGGAGACTGGTACGTGATGGGCTGGTCACGGGGTGCGCACCGCATCTACGACGGACTGGGCCACGACCGACGCTCGTACGCATCCGTCCAACGGCGCCGCTACCTGGCGAACGAGATCAGCTGGCTCCTGCGAGACCGAGCGGCACTCAGCGTCAACGAAGGAGAACTGTGACAACCGCGGCCGTCGTCGGGATCGGTGACATCTCAGGAAACCACCTGCAGGCCATCGTGGACCACCCCGCCATCGACCTCGTGGCGGTGTGCGACATCGTCCCCGCGCGTGCCGAGGCTGCTGCGCGGCAGTGGGGCGTTCCTGGGTTCACCGACGTCGACGAGATGCTCCGTGTGGCCCACCCCGACGTCGTCCACATCACGCTCCCCCACCACCTGCACGCTCCCGTCGCGACCGCCGCTTTGAAGGCCGGCAGCCACGTGCTCACGGAGAAGCCGGTGGCAGAGTCGTACGGGGCCGGGGCGGAGCTGGCGCGCATCGCCCGCGAGTCGGGCCGCACGCTCGGCGTGTGCTTCCAGAACCGCTACAACGACTCCAGCCAGGCCCTGCGTCGGCTCGTCGACGACCGTACGTACGGGTCGGTCCTGTCGGCACGCGCGTCGGTGTGGTGGCACCGCGACGCCGCCTACTACACGTCCTCGCCATGGCGGGCCACCTGGCGCGAGGCGGGCGGTGGCGTGCTCATCAACCAGACGATCCACACGCTCGACCTGCTGTGCTGGCTGCTCGGAGCGCCCGAGTCGGTCTCCGGCATGGCGGCCAACCTCACCCACGGCGGCATCACGGAGGTCGAGGACACGGCCACCATCACGATGCAGCATCCGGGCGGTGTCGGCAGCGTCTACTTCGCGACGAACTGCCACGAGGAGAACGCGCCCGTGGAGCTGGAGATCGTCTTCGAGTCCGCCACCGTACGGCTCGCCGACGGGCAGCTGCTGGCCGCGACTCCCGACGGCGATGTCGAGGTCCTCGCGAACGACCTGGCCGCCGAGGGCGAGCGCTCGTACTGGGGAACCAGTCATGCCCGCCTCATCGCCGACTTCTATGCCCACCTCAGCGCGGAGAAGCCGTTCTGGATCGACGCCGACGCCGCACTGGTGAGCCTCGGCGTGCTCCGTGACACGTACGTCGCGTCAGGCCTGGTGCCGGCCGATGGTCGCTGACCCCGCGCAGCCCTCGCGCCGTACGGGGCGTACGGCCGGCAAGGGCCTCATCACGGCGATGATCGCCGCCCTGGCGATGATCGGCCCGTTCACCATCGATGCCGTCTTCCCCGCGTTCGACCTGATCGGCCGCGACGTCCGCGCGTCATCGGCGGCGATGCAGCAGGTGACGAGCATCTACATGCTCTCGTTCGCGGTGATGAGCCTCTTCCACGGCCCGATCTCGGACGCGATCGGACGCAAGAAGGTGATGGCGGTCGGGATGATCGCGTACGCCCTCGCGTCGCTCGTCTGCATGCTCGCGCCCAACCTGACGGTGCTGCTCATCGGCCGCGCGCTGCAGGGGTTCTCCGCGGGAGCGGGACAGATCGTGAGCCGCACCATCATCCGTGACCTTTTCTCCGGACCGGCGGCACAGAAGATGATGGCCCAGGTGGCGATGATCTTCTCGATCGCACCCGCCATCGCGCCCATCGTGGGCGGCTGGGTGATCGGCGTGGCCAGCTGGCGAGCGATCTTCGGCGGGCTGGTCGCCGTCGGCGTGATCCTGGCGATCATGGTCGTCGTCGCCGTGCCGGAGACCCACCCGGTCGAGAAGCGCCGCCAGCTCAACTTCCGCGACATCATGCACGGGCTCCGGTTGGTGCTCTCCGACGGTCCGTACCTTCGCCTCGCCTTCGCCGGCATGTTCGGCTTCTCGGCGCAGTTCATCTACATCGTCGGCGCGCCGATCATCATGCTGCAGCTGCTGGGGAAGGGCGAGCAGGACTTCTGGATGCTGTTCGTACCGTTCGTGGCCGGCATGATCCTCGGCTCGTTCGTGAACTCGCGGCTCGCTCACCGCGTCCGTCCCCAGCGCATGGTCAGCATCGCGATGGTGGCGCTCGTGATCTCGACCCTGTTCGGGATCGCCGTGGCGATCCTGGCAGGCAACCACCTCCCGTGGGTCATGGTCTTCCCACCCGTCATCGCGTTCTCGATGTCGGTGTCGTTCCCGATCCTGCAGCTCGCGATGCTCGACCGGTTCCCGACGCGACGAGGCGCTGCGGCGAGCGGCCAGTCGTTCACCCAGCTCCTGTTCAACTCCCTGCTCAGCGGGGTCATCGTGACGATCGTCGCCACGTCGATGGTGTCCATCGCTATCACCTCGGCCGTCTTCGCGGTCCTAGGCGGGTCGTTCTGGCTGTGGCACGTGAAGAGCCCCGCGCTGCCCCGAACGGACCAGTCATGATGCTCGACGCTCTCGACACCCCGGCGCTGGTCGTCGACGTGACGACGATGACCCGGAACCTCTCGCGGGTGTCGGGCGACCTGGCTCGAGCCGGCGTGGCGGTCCGGCCCCACTGGAAGACGAGCAAGTGTCTGGAGGTCGCTCGACGACAGCTCGCTCTGGGCGCCGTCGGGTTCACGTGCTCGACGCCGGGAGAGGTCCGTGCGCTCGGCGAGGCCGGGATCCGTGGCCTGCTCTGGGCGCACCTGCCGGTCGGGGCTCCGAAGGTGGCCTTCGCGGTCGAGGCGGTTCGCAGGTACGGGACCACGCTGATGGTCGACTCCACGGCCGTGGCGCGACCGCTGGGCGCTGCGCTGTACGAAGCCGGTCTGGTCGCCGACGTGTTCCTCGAGGTCGACACCGGCCTAGGACGTACGGGCGTGGCCCCCTCAGCCGCTCTGCCCCTTGCCGCAGAGGTCGCGGCGGTCGCGTCCCTTCGCCTCCGCGGAGTGATGACCCACGAGGGGCACCTGTACGGGTTCGGGGCTGATCGCGCGGGTCTGGATGCGGCGGCGGTCGCGTCGGCGGCGACGCTGGTCGGCGTTGCCGAGGCGCTGCGCGCTGCGGGTCACGCGGTCGACGTGGTCTCCGTCGGCTCGACGCCGGGGCTCGCCGCTGGTCCGTACGTGGCCGGTGTCACCGAGGCGCGACCCGGCACGTACGTGTTCGAGGACGGCAACCAGGTGCGGCTCGGGTCGTGCACGCTCGACGACTGCGCCCTGACGGTGCTGGCTCGGGTGGTTTCCACGCAGCGCGCCGGCACCGCGATCATCGACGCGGGGTCGAAGGCGATGAGCTCGGACGCCGTGTCAGCAGAGACGGGCTACGGGATCGTGCTGGACCTGGACGGGCGGCCGCTCAACGGTGTGACCTTCCCCCGCGCCAACGAGGAGCACGGCTTCCTGGGCGGCCCCGGCACGGTGTCGCTGGCCGTCGGCGACCTGCTGAGGATCCTCCCCCACCACGCCTGCGCCACGGTGAACATGTGGAGCGAGCTGACCGCGGTGGCCTCTGACGGGTCGTACGAGCGGTGGCCCGTGGTCGCGCGTCACTGACGCTACGATCTGACTCTCAACCCTTCTGTGGAGGTCACCGTGGCATACGTCGTCGACTTCGTGAACGTGTCCACGGTCGGGTTGGAGTCCTCTCCCGTCGCTGATGCCCTCGCCGGCCTGAGGGCCAACGAGGCCCGCTACTTCAAGAACAAGTACGACCACGTCTTCACCACCTACCCGGCTGACGAGGCCACGGAGACCGTCGACTACGTGAGCAAGGTCCTCAAGGACGAGCGCGAGATCGCGATCGCGTCCCCCCCGCTCGAGGCGACGACCTTCGAGGTCGACGGCATCCGGATGGCGTACGTGTTCTACGAGTCCGGCCTGTCGATCAACGTCATGTACACACTCGCCGACGCCAAGAAGCGGGCGGTCGGGTTCAAGCTGTCCGACGGCATGGACGTACCCGAAGAGCTCGCGGACCGCTTCAAGTTCGCTCGCCAGAAGTCCAAGCTCGCCGGCACGATCCGTGGCTCATTCTTCGTGGTCAAGGGCGAGTACTGATCGCACACTCCGGCCCTCGCGGCTCGGATAGGTGGCGCGAGTCTGTCGTCCATGTGGGCATTGTCAGAACGCTGACAGGTTGCCCGCACAGCGATGTATATATGGCTCATGCTGAGACATCGCGCCACCCTTGAGCGCGCGTTTCACCTTGCGTTGTGGCTGGCTCTCCTGCCGGCGCTCTGGTTCCTCTTCGCTGACCGGTTGAACACTTTCGGCCTCGACTCCGCGCACGCCTATTGGAACGCGTGGAACCAGAACCTGTACGGCGCTGCGCCGGGCTCGATGGACGCCTACAGCTACTCGCCCGTCTTCGCGCAGATCCTCTACCCGCTCACGCTTCTGCCCTGGGTGGCGTTCCTTGTCGTGTGGTCCGCCCTCCTGTGTGCCGCGCTGCTCTGGCTCCTGTGGCCCTTGGGCAACCGGTGGCGCTGGCTAGTGATGGCGTACGCCGCACCGCCCGCCATGGCCGTCGGTAACATCGAACCGCTGCTCGCCGTCGCAGCCGTGATAGGTATCACGAGTCCGGCGGCCTGGGCCCTTCCTCTGCTCACGAAGGTGACGCCAGGGCTCGGTCCCCTCTGGTTCGTGATGCGCCGCGAGTGGCGCAAAGCGGTCGTTGCCCTCGGTGCGACCTGTGCCCTCGTCGCCGTCTCCTTCGCGCTGGAGCCCGGGCTCTGGATGGCCTGGCTGAACTTCCTTCGCTCGAGCTCGAACGTGGAGATCCGCTACCTCCCGCTGTGGGTCCGCTTCCCGGTCGCGCTCGTCATCCTCGCGTGGGGGGCGCGGCGTGACCGTCCCGCCGCGCTCGCGGTGGCCATGGTCTTCGCGATGCCTCTCTGGTCCAGTGGGGTCCTCCTGCTGCTCACGGCCATCCCCCGGCTCAGTCTGGCCTCGCACACGCCGCGTGCAGGGGTTCAGGAGGAGCACCTCGAACGAGGGCAGGTTGCCATCTAGCGAAGCTGTCGTTGCGGGGTCTGTCCTCGTGGCGCGTTTGTGCCACCGTGGGCAGCCATAGCGCCGTACAGCAACGAGCTACAGCGGGAGCCTCTTGAAGATCGGACGCGGGATGTGGCGGAGGATGAGCATGACGAGCTCGAAGGCGGGAGGGGCCCAGACGATCTCGCGGCCGGCCTTGGCGGCCTTGACGACGAGCTGGGCGACGATCTCCTTGTCGATGGTGAGCGGCGCTTCCTTGAGGTGGGCGCTCATGCGGGTACGGACCATGCCGGGGCGCACGACGAGGACCTTGACCCCGTACGGCTCGAGGGCCTGACCGAGGTTGAGGTAGAAGCCGTCGAGTCCGGCCTTCGTCGACCCGTACACGAAGTTCGAGCGGCGTACGCGCTGGCCGGCGGCGGACGACATCACGACGATCTGGCCATGGCCCTGGGCCTTCATCTTCTGGCCGAGCAGAACGCCGATGCTGACCCCTCCGGTGTAGTTGACGCCCACGTAGTCGACGATGCTCGCCTGGTCCTGCCACAGCGCCTCGGCATCACCGAGCAGACCCCACGCCACGATCGCGACGTCGACGTCGCCCCACGACCACGCCTCGTCGATGACGGCCGGGTGCGCCGGGAAGTCGAGGGCGTCGAAGTCGATCCCCTCGACGCTCGTCGCCCCCGCCGCGAGGAGATCCGCGGCGGCCTGGTCACGTTCCGCCCGGCCGGGCAGTCCGGCGAGGATGACGCGCGCGGATGCAGTCGACAGGTACTCGTGGACGATCGCGAGCCCGATCTCGCTCGTACCGCCGAGCAGCAGGATGGTCTGGGGGTTACCCGTGGCGTTGATCACAGCAGCTCCAGTCGTCGGGCGAGATCAGAGGCGAAGACGCCGTCAGGGTCGACCCGACGACGGACGGCGACCCATTCGTCGAGGCGCGGGTACATCGTGTGGAACGTGTCAGCGGTGGTCCGGGAGTCCTTCGCCACGTACAGCCGCCCGCCGAACTCCAGCACCTGCTTGTCGATGCGCGTGAGGAAGGGCGCCAGGCCTTCGCGGATCGGGAAGTCGACGCAGACGTTCCAGCCCGCCATCGGGTACGACAGCGGCGCCCGGTTGCCCTCGCCGAACAGCTTGAACACGTTGAGGAACGAGTAGTGCCCCGAGCGCTGGATGTCGCGGACGATCGAGACGAACGCGTCACGGGCCTGCGTCGGGACGACGAACTGGTACTGCAGGAACCCGTCCGACCCGTACGCACGGTTCCACTCGCCGATGAGATCGAGCGGGTGGTAGAAGCCGGTGAGGCTCTGGACCTTGTTCGTGTAGTTGCCGCTCTTCGCGTACCAGAGGCTTCCCAGCACCGAGAAGGTCAGCTTGTTCGCGAGGCCGTTCGGGAAGACGTCCGGCAGCGTGACCAGGGGTTCCGCGTCGAACCGCAGCGGGTCCTGCTGGAGCTTGGCCGGCAGCTGGTCGAGCCTCGCGATGCCGCCCCGCGAGATCGCCGCACGACCCAGGGTCGGCGGTGGGGAGATGGCGTCGAACCAGGCCGAGCTGTACGGGTAGCGCGCCTCGGAGCCGTCCGTGTGCGCTTCGATCGTCTCCTCGAGGGAGTGCGTGACGAGGCCGTCCGCGACGAAGTACGCAGTCTCGACCCGGTCGAGACCGAGCGTGGCTCGCAGGATGATGCCGGTCAGGCCCGCGCCGCCCACCGTGGCCCAGAAGATCGAGCCGTCGGGATCGTCGGGTGCTCCCCCCGGAGCCAGGTTCAGCACCCGCCCGTCCGCGATGAGCAGCTGCATCGCCCGTACGTGGTTCCCGAAGCTGCCGGAGCTGTGGTGGTTCTTGCCGTGGACGTCGCACGCGATCGCGCCGCCGACCGTGACCTGCCGCGTACCCGGGAGCACCGGGATCCACAGGCCGTGGGGCAGTACGACGCGCAGCAGGGCATCGAGCGAGACGCCGGCATCGACGTCGACCGTCGCGGTCGAAGCGTTGACGTCGTGGACGCGGTTCAGGCTCGTCATGTCGATGACCAGGCCACCCGCGTTCTGGGCGATGTCGCCGTAGCTGCGGCCGAGGCCTCTGGCGACGACGCCCCGGGTCAGCGGCCCAGACGTTGCTGAGGCGACGGCGGCGACCGCGTCGATCACGACCTCGGGCGCGGCCGGCCTGAGGACGTGGGCAAGTGTGGGGGCGGTCCGCCCCCAACCGGAGAGGTTCTCTTGGGTCGTGGCGCTCATCGCACTCCACTCTACGGGTGCGCGACCCTCCTCCGCGGCGCGACCCCTAGGCTCTCCTTTCGTGTCATCGAGTCCCCGGTCCTGGCGAGGCAGTCTCCTGCTGCTCATCGCCGCGATGATCTGGGGGTCCGCGTTCGTCGCCCAGCGCTTCGGCGCCGAGCACATGGCGTTCGCGTCGTTCACCGCCGTACGGCACGCACTGGGTGCTGTCGTGCTCGTCGCCGTCGTCGCCGTCTTCGACCGGAGCGCCCGCCGCTCCCGTACAGAGCGCGCCGCCCGCTGGCGGGAGGTGCTCCTGCCGGGGCTCGGCGTCGGAGTGGCCCTCAGCGGTGGCTCGCTCATGCAGCAGGCCGGTCTGCAGACGACGACGGCCGGGAACGCCGGCTTCATCACCGGCCTGTACATGGTCTTCATCCCGATCGTCTCCTGGCTCCTGTTCCGCCAGCGGGCGGGACGATGGGTGTGGCTCGGCGCCGTCATGGGCCTCGCCGGGCTGTACCTGCTGAGCGTGCGCGACGGGTTCACCGTGAACATCGGTGACCTGCTCGTGCTCGGCTGCGCCGTCTTCTGGACCGGCCACATCCTGGCGCTGGAGCGGCTCGGCGCGCTCGACCCGTTCCGTCTGTGCGTCGTGCAGTTCGCCACGTGCGCCGTGATCAGCCTCGTGTTCGCCCTGGCCTTCGAGCCGACGCCCTTGAGCGGGATCGCCCAGACGCTCGGGCCCCTCGCGTACGCCGCCTTCCTGTCCACCGGCATCGGGTTCACGCTCCAGGTCGTCGGGCAGCGCGACGCTCCCGCGAGCCACGCGGCGCTGATCATGGCGCTCGAGGCCGTCTTCGCGGCGATCGGTGGCGCCCTGGTGCTGGGCGAGCGCATGGGTCCCCGCGCGCTCCTCGGCGCCGGCCTCATGCTCGCCGCGGTCATCGTCGCCCAGCTCGGCGTGGTGCTGAGCTCACGGTCGACGACGGAACCCCTGCCGCACGTCCCCGAGCCCTGACCAGGCACTGGACTAACGTCTGCGTCATGGAAGTCCTGATGCTCGGTACGGGGTCCTCCGACGGCTGGCCGAACGCATGGTGCCCCAAGCCGTGCTGCACGTCGTTGGTCGAGGCCGGCATCGTCCGTACGCAGACCTCGGCTCTCATCGACCGCGTCCTGCTCGTCGATCCCGGCTCCGAAGCGCCGCGCCAGGCGATGCGGTCGAACATCTCGCTCTCGGGCGTGCGGTACGTGCTCGTCAGCCACGTGCATCCGGACCACCTGGATCCCTCGTTCCTCATGCACAGGTCGTGGGTCACCACCGAACCGCTCACGGTCGTCGGCCCGAAGCCCGTCATCGACGCCTGCAAGCCGTGGGTACGCGGCGGGAACGTCACGTTCGTCACGATCACCGCCGGTCGGGACGTCGTGCTCGGCCCCTACCGCGTACGGGCGTTGCCCGCGAACCACGAGGCCCACGGAGAGGCTTGCCTGTACGCGATCGCAGGCCCAGACGCCACTGTCCTGTGGGGCACCGACACCGGCCCGTGGGCACGTGGCGTCAAGGAGATGCTCGCGGGGACCAAGTTCGACCTCGTACTCCTCGAGGAGACGTTCGGCGACGTGCCGGAGCCCACAGGCGGCCATCACAACCTGCAGTCGTTCGCCGTCGCACTCCGTCAGCTCCGGGAATGGGGCTGCGCGACGGGCGCGACGGACGTCGTCGCGGTCCACCTGAGCCACAACAATCCCCAACCAGAGCTGCTGTACCTGCGGCTACGCGACGTCGGAGCACGTGCCGTACCCGATGGCACACCCATCGTCGCGGGGGGCTTCAAGACATCGTTGACGCTTTAACGTGCGTCCTTTGCAGATTGACGCCATCTTGACGGGCGCCGGTACTAAGGTCACCTCGACGCCACCAAACCCTGTCCCGGCGTCGTGAGGAGACACACATGGCCACCGACTGGGCGGCAGACGTCAAGAAGTACGATCCCAAGGCCGATGACGAGGCCATCGCCGGCATCGTTCGCCACTGTGGCATCGCCCTTCACAAGGTCGATTCCTCGCTGGTCTCGTACAGCGACCCCGAGGAGCTCAAGCGCGTCCGTGAGGGCTTCATCAAGAAGAAGCTCGCGATCACCGACTCCGACGCAGACATCGATGCGGCACTCGCCAGCGTGGGCGAGACGCTCAAGGGTGTGTCCCGCAAGAACCGCGTGACGGTCTACTACCTGCTTGCCAAGCACTACGACAAGCTGAGCCTGTTCAAGAAGGCCTGAACTTCGCACTGACCACGGCCGGCCGGGTTTCTCCCGGTCGGCCGTTGGCGTCGGTGGCTCAGTCGTCCTCGATGCCGTAGAAGAGCCGCTCGACGACGTTGCGTGCCCGCCGTGCCGTACGTCCCCAGTCCTCGAGCAGGTGCGAGGCACCGCCACGGCCGTACCCCAGAGCCTGTGCGACCTGCGCGTTCTCCCGCGCATCGGTCGGGATCGTGTCCGACGCCTTGCCCCGGACGAGCATGGCCGTGTTGCGGATCCGGCCCGCGAACTCCCAGGCGGCCTCCAGCGCGGCCGCGTCGTTCTCGTCCAGCAGGTCGGCGGCGACCGCCGCGCGCAGCGCTTCCATCGTGCGCGGTGTCCGCATCGCCGGCACGTCGTGCGCGTGCTGGAGCTGCAACAGCTGAACCGTCCACTCGACGTCCGACAGCCCTCCCGGACCGAGCTTCACGTGACGTTTCGGGTCGACGCCGCGGGGCATCCGCTCGGTCTCGACCCTCGCCTTGAGCCGCCGGATCTCGTGGATCTGCTGCGCGGACATGCCACCGGTCGGATAGCGCACGGGGTCGATGACCTCGATGAAGCGGCGTCCCAGCTCCGCGTCGCCGGTACCCGAGTCGGCGCGCAGCATGGCCTGCGCCTCCCAGGTCGCCGACCACCGCTCGTAGTACCTCCGATAGGCGGACAAGGTCCGCACGAGCGGGCCTTGGATGCCCTCCGGCCTCAGGTCGGCGTCGAACCGGAGTGCCGCGTCCTCGCCTCCGAGCGTCAGCAGCGCGCGCAGCCGGGACACGATGGCGATCGCCTTCTTCGTACGGTCAGGGTCGTCGGTGTCGTCGATGACGAACATGCCGTCCGCATCCGACGAGTACGACATCTCGCCGGCCCCCCAGCTGCCGCACGCGATCACCGCGATCTCCGGTGCGTCGTCCACCTCGCGCCGCGCGATCTCCAGGACCGTACCGACGGTGGCGTCGACGATGTCGGTGAGGCCCCGGCCGACGACCTCGCGCGACGCGTGCCCCAGGAGATCGGCCATCGCTAGCCGCAGCAGCTCGCGCCGCCGGATCGCCTGTACGGCCTCGACGGCGGTCTCCGTCACCGGGTGGCGACCGGCCACGGATCTCATCGCCTCGCGGATCTCGTCGAGGCTCCGCGGCACGATCAGCTCGTCGCTGCTCAGCAGCTCGACCTGCTGCGGCACCCGGCGAAGCAGCGTCACCGCGAGGCGGGAGGTGGACAGGATGAGCGCCATCCGCTCGGCCATCGCGCTCTCGTCGCGCAGGGCACGCAGGTACCACGGAGTCACGCCGAGCGCCTCCGACACCTGGCGGAACGCGAGCAGGCCGGCGTCCGGGTTGGGCCCGGCGGCGAACCAGCCGAGCATCGCGGGAAGCAGCTGACGCTGGATCTCGGCGGGGCGCGACATGCCGGCCGAGAGCGCACCGATGTGACGCAGCGCCGCGTCGGCGTCGGCGTACCCGAGCGCGGACAGCCGCGTCTTGGCCGCATCCGTCGTCAGCCGCACGGCCTCGGACGGGATCCGCGCCACGGCCTCCAGCAGCGGCGAGTAGAACACGCGGAGGTGAAG